>JAYEFG010000102.1:0-20160 GCA_034658595.1 Fidelibacterota bacterium
TATAATATAAATAATGATTTTTTGTAGAAGGCTTTGAATAGCCTGTGGATGAAGAAAAAAGAATTAAAAATTGATTGCTTAAGGCGGGAAATGAAGTCAATAATGGTATTATGGACAAATTTCTCTAGTAGTTTGTTTTACAGCTTTGACCTGTTCTTTCCATGCCGTATCTAATTCACTTAGAATCGCTTCCCCCGCTGGTGTCAAGTTGTAATATTTTCGCGGCGGACCCGACTTCGACTCTTCCCATCGGTAAGTCAAGAGCTCCGTATTCTTTAACCTTGTGAGGAGGGGATAGAGTGCCCCCCCACCACGATGAGGTTGGCTTTCTTCAACCGCGCAAGGATGCACTTACGCATTTGTGCTGTTGTGTTTTCAATTTTCATTTATTTCTGCTATAGTGTATAACAATATTATATATAATAAAAGGTTTGTTAGGATCATATACATGAGACTTGACCCAGCACAAAAAAAGAATGCAAAAAGATAATATGAAAACTAACCCCCATGTGTAAATTTCACGAGCAATTTGGAAATAACCATGAATAAAAAATCTTCTTATATGAAACAAGAGTTACTTGATATTGGCATGGGCAAGGCTTTCGGGAAAAAGAACGGCAAATTGCCTCTCCCGCCGATGCTCATGATAGATCGAATTCTGAACATCTCTGAAACGGGTGGTAAATATGGTGTTGGTTTTATCGAAGCAGAAATGGATATTGATCCAAAACACTGGTTTTATAAATGCCATTTTAATAATGATCCCGTAATGCCAGGGTGTTTAGGATTGGATGGGTTCTGGCAATTAATTGGATTTTTTCTCTCATGGGTTGGTGGCAAAGGTAGGGGTAGAGCTTTAGGGGTAAAAGAGCTGAAACTCAAAGGACAAGTGCGTCCTTACCATGATAAAATCATCTATTTAATTGATATAAGAAAATTCATTACTAAACCCACTTTCATGGCCTGGGGGGATGCTGTCCTGAAAGTGGATGATAAAGATAAACCCATTTATTTTGCAAAACATCTACAAGTTGGTTTATTTGAAAATCTGGTATGGGATAGCGGGATGGACCCCGCTCTCGATCCCTTTTAATTACATTTAGTGAAAAATTGATCGATTACATTGATTTTTCTAATAAAAACTCATTCTATTTATGGTACCAGCCATTCAGATAATACACAAAAACGGATTCATGTTTATTAGTCAGGTCACGGATAATTTGATAGAGATCTTTTCTGGTTTCCAATATAGGGCTGCGGGTAATAATAGCCATTTGAAAGAATTAACACATTTGTACCGAAATCAATCCAAAACGTTAAAGATGCCTCGCCCGCAGTCACAAACTATCCCGAATACATTCTACATAATGATAGTAAATATTAAACACCTTCCTAATAAGCATGGATTGTTTCATAGGGAAGATACCTCAGAAAAAAGTTGTACTTATTAGTTGATTTCTATTTATATTTATGCAGCATTATCATTAATTATACTTTGTCAATAAGTAGTGATTTTTGACGAAGTTTAACTAAATAGATAGATTATGGTATAATCTTAGGAGCTAAGGAGAAAATCATGAAGAATTTAACGGCGTTATCATTGAGCATTAGTGTTTTAGGTGCAATAGCAACCTTTTTGGCATTGGGGCCTCTAAGTAACATTTTTTTTATATGGGCGGCGTTTATTGCTTGGGGCGCATTTTTTGCTTTAGGTGGTACAAAAGAAGCATTAAAAAATGTAATCATATGCGGTGTTTTTGGGGTTTTTTTAGGTTGGCTAGCTGCCGTTATTATCATCAACGTTCCAGTTGCAGAACAAATTGGTTTACCGGCATGGGCAGCGATTGTTGTTGGCGGCACAGTATTTGTTTTGTGCATTTCGGCAAATATCCCGGCACTTGCAGCGATTCCCGCAAGCGTATTCGGCTACGCGCCAACATTTGCGTATTTGCTTCAAACGCCTGATAAATTAAGTAACGATGTTTTGCTGGGCACTGATTTATCAAATCCGTTAATTGTTATCACAATTTCTATTTTAGTAGGCGCATTATTTGGATTTTTATCAGGAGAACTAAGCGCAAAATTGACGGCTAAGGAAGAATAAATGTTAATCTGCAGTTGGAATTATATTATTGATTGAGGCCTGCCAAAAGAATGTATGCCGTTGTGAAGGAAAACTGTGCTGTAGATAATTTCCTAATATTTGCAAAATATAAAATGAGCGATATATGGTAATTTTATATGCTCCAAATAAAAGGATTTCGATTAGCTAAAAAATCATTTGATTAATAAGGGGGCATTAAAAACCATGGAAAAAATTCGAAAAAATGTTTTTGACAATCACAGTCATATTGGCCCAGTACCTGGGTTTGCTTACTATGGTTTGCCAAAAGCCGTTAAACCTACAACGGACTATGACACCATAGATGAATATGTAGGAGGCATGGATGATCATGGTGTTGATCGTGCTCTTGTGTTGCCTAACTATGGCTATCCTGATTCGTCTCAGCCATTCACCCTCAACACTCTTGTCGCTGAAGGTGCGGTACAATCTGACCGATTGCTAGGCGCACTCTGGGTTTCGGCGTTATCTAAGGATAAGGACAGGACAATTGAGTCTCTGAAACTCATTGGTGAGAAAGGTTTAATTGCATTAAAAACAACATGCCTTTTGGGAGGATCATATAATCCCGAAGAGTGGAATGAGGAATCATCTGAACTATGGAACATGATCCTTGATGCGGCGGCAGAACATGATATGCCTATTCATATCCATACAAGCCCTAGTGGCGGTTCTGATATTGATAATGCATTAGCATTAATTAAGAAGTTTGGAAAACGCAACAAAATACATGTGGTTCATATGGGTGGAGGCGTAAGTGGACATATTAAGTTTATTCCTCAGTTCTTCGATCTGATCGAAAATGGTTATCAAGTTTATACTGATTTAACATGGTCGATTGGTTTTGGGTCATCTTGGTTGCTTAAGGAAATTGAAGAACGGGGAATTGGCGAAGACCGCTGTTTGTTCGGTTCAGATGTTCCCTGGAGTGATTTTGCATCTGAATATTGGAAAGTTGAAGGTGCACAAATTTCCGAAGAGTTAAAAGAAAATGTTTTTTGGAATAATGCTGAAAAGCTTTACGGAAAATTCTGGTAGTTGATGCATGGTTCCAACTTGGCAACGAAATGATAGTAGTACCACATAATCTATTTCAAAATAAACATAAATAGGAGAATAGAATCATGAAAATGATAAATGTTGAAAAACCAAAACCCGGCGATAGACTAGTTAATCTGGAGGAAAAACTCTATCCAGATCATCAGGCTAGTGATGGTGATCGTGCCTTGATAATGATGCATACAGTACCATTCGAGGGATCTGTTGGCCTAGTGAATTTGTTAACCACCACTCGTATTATTCGCAAGGGGTTCTCTACCACATTGGCACTTTATGGCCCGGGTGTTCTTATGGCGGCGGCAGGTCGGGGGTTCCCCAATGTTGGCGAAGAAGGGTTTCCAGGTAATCTATCCATGAATAAACAGATCACAACGATCATGGACGAAGGTGGTACTGTTAACGCCTGCCGATTTGCTATGACTGCACTATATGGTATGCGTGAAAGTGATATCATGGAAGGCGTGAAGCCGTTTCATCCTCTCGATGTTCTCGATTGTTTGATCGACCATTGGCAAGATGGCGCACTCGTAATTGCAACATGGACCCTTTAAGATTAGAATATCGATAGATATCTGAAATTGTTACCTTAGGGTAGCGGTGAATTCAGATATTATAATAAATGTGGTTCCATGGTGCCATGACATAATGATTGTGCTTATAATGATATGATAAGTATGTGGGACATGAGATTTCCACCGCTCACTACCTTTGTCATACATAGCACCTCCCCCCCCATAATATTAACGGTATCTCAAAGATAATTAGATTAATATAGATGTTCGGTGAGACTACTTCCGATAGTAAAGTTAACTACATTAATAACTAATATTATGCAAAGAGAACACTAAATGAAAAAACAAAAAATCTTGGTTGAGTTGCAGAGCTTTGGTGCGCGTTTAGATGTACAAGTAGGAGACCGCGGAAGATGTGGCGGTGCTGGGCCATCAGATGACAAAGCTTTTTTGTTGGACGGGGTGGTGGCTATGGTGCCAACACTGGGAGACTTTGCACAGGAATCTCCCTATGCTGTTATTGGAAGCGACGAAGGTAAATATTCGGTTACAAGCAATGGTAAAACCGTTATGCCCGTTGAATTTGTATCAACACCAAAGTTCTATGATCTCAAGACGAAAGATGGCATCTCATATAAGGAAATTGCAGTTCTCCACGGTCTTGATGTTCTTGCAACTACTGTCTCTCAACGTTGCATTCGCTGGCGGCAGGATGGTGAGCGCTGTCATTTTTGTGCCATTGAACATTCTCTGGAGAACGGTTCCACTATCAGTCTGAAAACCCCAGAGCAACTGGCCGAGGTAGCAGATGCGGCAGTACGTTTGGATGGTGTCAAGCATATGATCATGACTACCGGAACAATGAACTATCGTGATATGGGGATTCGTTATTTAGTAGAATGTGCTCGGGCCATTAAGGCGACAGTTCCTAACTTGCGAATTCAGGTTCAATTTGAACCACCAAAGAATCTTGAAGACATGAAATCTTTATCTGAAGTAGGTGTGGAAGCTGTTGGTATTCACCTTGAGAGCTTCAGCCAGGATACACGTGAACGTATAACGCCGGGTAAAGCAGAGATCCCCATAGAACGCTACTTCGAAGCCTTTAAATATGCTGTTAATATTTTTGGGCGTAATCAAGTCTCAACCTATATTATTGTAGGGATAGGAGATAGTGAAGAATCAATCGTTGAAGGATGTAGGCAGATTGCTGAGTTAGGGGTCTACCCATTTGTGGTACCGCTACGACCAATCATAGGAACACCTCTGGAAAATGTTCGTCCCCCAGACCCAGAATTAATGGAACGTATTTACAAACAAGTTGCAAAAAATAATAGTGAATACGATCTATCCTACCGAAAGAGTAAAGCCGGTTGTACTCGCTGTGGTGCATGCTCAGGTATAGCAGCATTTGAATAATTTCTCAATCAAGACGAAATATGAATAAGATAATATTCAGAGTTGCCAAAACCGAGGCGGAACTTCAACAATGTTTTGCTATTCGTCATTCTGTTTTTGTTGAAGAACAAAAAATCTTCTTTGAAACAGACCAAGATGAGTTTGATCAGAATGGGATTCATATTGTTGCCATCGATACAGTGACGGAAGAAGTTGTTAGTACTGTTCGATGTCATGAGGATGAGGATGGTCTTTGGTATGGCTCCCGACTTGCAGTGCCAAAAAAATATCGCAATCACCACAGCCGCGTCGGTGTAAGATTATGTAAGCTTGCTGAGAAGACGGTGTTGGACCGTAACGCTAAACGTTTTCTGGCATATGTCCAGCTCCAGAATGTCCGTTTTTTTGAAGGTCTCCGTTGGCAAAAAATAGGAAAACCTATCAAGCATTTTGGAACGCTCCATCAATTGATGGAAGCATCACTTTTGGATATGAAAAAGAAAACAGAAAATTATACAACGGGGAAAGTGCAAACTGCTTATGTCCAAGATTGATTTGGGAAAACTGGTTAATCACCTGCGTACGACCCAAGCTTGGAAACATAAATATGAGATCATAACACTTTCTGATGATGTCTTGCAACACTTCCCAGTCGTTGATGGGCATACTGTGCAATTGGGTGATGATACCGCAGTAATTAAACAGGATGACGATTATCTACTTTTTGCTGCTGAAGCGGTACACCCGCCCCTTATAGATGATAATCCTTATCTTGCAGGACGGGCGGCAATTCTAGCTAATGTCAATGATATTTATGCCATGGGAGGTAAACCAATGGCTGTGGTTGATACTATTATTTCTCCAGATATTAAAGTCGCATCAGAAATAATACAGGGACTTAAAGATGGTTGTAAACGATACGATGTTCCTATTGTTGGAGGACACTTAACGGCGACCGGACACAAACCTGCCGTGACTGTTTGCATTTTGGGGAGAGCTAAGAATATTTTGAGTAGTTTTAATGCTCAGCCGGACGATGTATTGTTGCATGTTACCAATTTGAGAGGCTCATTTCAATCGCAGTTCCAATTCTGGAATTGTTCTTCACATTTATCAGATTCAGAATTACGTAGAGACCTATCCATATTTCAAAGAATAGCTGAGAATGGATGGTGTGACGCTGCACGTGATATTAGTATGGCTGGCGTATTGGGTACCGCCGTAATGCTTCTGGAACTTTCTGGAGTAGGCGCACAAATTAATTTGAATAATTTAATACAGCCCGAAAATATCGACGATAAGTTTATTGATTGGTTACTTTGTTTTCCAAGTTATGGTTTTGTACTATCTGTTCGACCATGGCACTTATCTGATGTTAAACTTGCCTTTGATGAACATGGGATAAGTTGTTCTTCAATAGGTAAAGTTACTGCAGACTACAATGTAAAATTAGTCAGGGAAGATGAAGAAGTTGTTCTTTGGGATTTTGATAGGGAGCCTTTTACAGGATTTTCATTATCTTCAGATATCCCAATTCATGAGTTTAAAGATGAGCAACTTAATAAGCTATTGGCATAGTAATCCAAATTAGGATATGTATCTTTATTTGAAATAATTTAATTCAATGAAAATTGTCGTGATTCAAGACAATGATAAATGGATATGGAGAGTTTATTATGAAACGGATTGTAGTAATAGGAGGAGGAGGAGCTGGGACGGGTGCAGCTACGAATGCGATTCAATTTGATCGCTCATTAGATGTTACTTTAATAACTGAATTTGAAGATATTGCTTATAGTCCATGCGGTATTCCATATGTTTTTGGGCGTGATATTAAAAAATTTGATGGACTGTTTCTACAACCTCTGGAATTTTATCGCGAAGAAATGGGAATCAATCTCAAGACCGAGACGGTAGTAGAAGGTATCGATATGGACAAACGCTCTGTATATACTACTGATGGGAAAGAGTATCCTTTTGATAAATTGATCCTTTGCACAGGCTGGGAATATGAGGTCCCGAATCTTGCTAATGTAGATTTGGAGGGTGTTATTTTCTTAAAAAACATTCGCCGGGCTATGGAGATTGACGATCGTTTAGATAATGTAAAACGGGCTGTAGTCTGGCAGGCTAAGCCGCTTGGCGTAGAGTTGGTTGAAGCTTTACCTAAACGGAATATTAAGACACATCTTGTAGATTCTGGCTCTTGGCTTATGTCCGAGTTTGCTGATGCTGACATGATGGAACCCTTGCAGAACCATTTGGTCGACGACCTTGGTGTCCAGATGCATTTTGGGACAGATTTAATGGGGTTTTCAGGTGAAAACGGAAAACTAACATCTGTCCAGACAAGCAATGGTAACATCGATGCTGACATGGCATTCCTTGTAGCCCCTATGAAACCATCAACTAATCTTGCGAAAAGTATTGGTATCAAAACTGGTTCTACCGGTGCAATCATTGTAGATAATCATATGAAGACAAATGTAGAGGATGTATATGCAGCCGGTGCTTGTGTTGAAACAATGCATGGCCTGTTAAATATACCGGTAAACCTTATTCAAGGAACCTATGCATATACGCAAGGACGGTTAGCTGGAGTTAATGTAGCAGGAGGAGATGAATCTTATAGTCCTGTATATGTTCCTTGGGCACTGGGATCAAAAGTTCAGGTTGGTGGTGCCCTGATTTCTGAAACCTTAGCGAAAGCTATTGGTATGCCTTATATTATTGGCAAAGCACAGGGAATTACGGCTGCACGGTACCATCCTTCTGTGGAGCCAATGCTTGTAAAGCTTCTGGCAGATCCGAAGTCAAAGAAACTTATTGGAGGTCAGCTAGCTGGTGGTGAAGGAGTTAAGGAAAGGGCAGATTTTCTTGCATTTGCTATTCGTAAAGAGACCACTTTGATAGAACTTGCAACGATGGAAAATGTATATTCTCCACCCATAGGTGCTCTTGTCGAACCTATCGCGGCGGCCGCTAAAAACGCTTTGGCGAATATCTGATACGGGGAGTTTTTCAATTCAGCATATGCAATACGTCCACCATGTGTAAAAATATTTTTCAGTAAACTAAAACAATATAAATAAATTTATGCCTATCACGACACGAAAACCGGCCCATCCTACGATACTGCAAAAGTTTCGTTCTATTACAGAAGGTTACTTGCTACAGGTTGCCCAAAGTGAGATGGTGCGAAAATATCCAAATACAGGATCAAGGCCAGCATCAAAAAAAGGCTTTGTTTACAAGTTGTTGCCTATTCTATTTCTGCCGGGCTTTCGTTTAACGCCCTGGTTCATCAAGCATAAGTTGCTCAGATTTTTCTTTGTTCATCGTGAACAACAGTGGCCGAAACAACCATGGGAAGAATCTTGAGGTAATTTTTATGTCCAATTTTAGGACCGTTCATGTTCGATGGATGGGTCAATATCGTACGGACATTAATATAAGGGGGGTACATCAATTGGAGGGCGATGAAACACCGGAATATGGTGGCAATGATTCTGGCCCCATGCCAACTGAATATTTTCTGGCATCTGTTGCTTCCTGTTTGTGCTTGGCGATATCCCACATTGGCCAAAAAAAGAAAATTAATTTAAACACCATTGAAGTAAATGCCAGAGCAGAAAAGGATATAGAAATTTTTCAATTTAAAGAGATTCATCTTCAAGTAAAGGCGGATCTTTCCACGGAGAAACTGCAATCACTTGTGATGCAAGCAAAAAAGTACTGTTTTGTCAGCAATACTATAATCGAAGGCTGTCCAATAAATATTACGACTAAATCAACACTTCTGTCAGAATAATGCTGATAAAGGAAACAATCTGATGACCAATAAAGTGATAAAATTTCATGAGGACCTTAGAGTTATTAATATAGGCCTTGAAAGTTTTGCCCAAAACTTAAGGCAGCAGGATGTGAAAATAGTTGATGTAGATTGGTGTCCACCAGCTGATGGACAAGAAAAGCTTATTGAGATTCTTAAAAATATAAATTACAGCCAGGATTTATTAGAACAGATCAATCGTGCTAACAAAATGGTTGTTGAGCGTATTCAGAATGCGAACCCTCAAGTTGTTGATATCCTTCCTGCTGGAGAAGCAATGAAATTGCCGATGCATACAATCTTGCATTCAGGCCCATCAATTTCTTGGGAGAGAATGTGTGGTCCTCAAAAACGGGCCGTGTTGGGAGCGATTCAGTTTGAGGGTTGGGCTGAAAATATTGATGAAGCGATTAAACTTGTGGAAAAGGAAAAGGTAATTCTTTCTCCCTGCCATAAGTATAAAGCAGTCGGGCCAATGACAGGGATAATATCACCATCTATGCCTGTATTGGTCACCATAAACGAGACATATGGAAATTATGGTTTTTCAACCTTCAACGAAGGACGCGGAAATACATTATGGTTTGGAGTATGCGATAAGGAAACCCTTGAACGTTTAAAATGGATCCGAGACACATTAGGTCCGGCCATGAAAGCGGCTGTGAAGAAACACGGTCCAATAAATGTTTTTGACATTGTGGAACAAGGATTACAAATGGGAGATGAATGTCATGCCCGGCATGTTGCTTCGACTGCATTATTAATTAAACAGTTGATACCCGCTATGCTTGAAGCAGGTGTTCCGGGAGATACAGTTGCCTCTATAATCCGCTTTATGAATGAGAATAGTCATTTTTTTCTAAATTTTACTTTAGGTGCAGTCAAAGTGACCATGGATAGTGCACATAACATTCCCTTTAGTACTATTGTTACGGGCATGTCTCGAAATGGAGTAGATTTTATGCTTAGAGTAGCTGGGTTAGGAGAGAACTGCATTGTTGATCCAGTCTCGGATATGGATAAGGCGGTCTATTATTCTGACTTCACGATACAAGACGCTGCAGGTGATATCGGTGATAGTGCTATTGTTGAAACATGTGGCTTAGGTGGCATGGCTATTGCCAGTGCACCTTCTGTGGCCCCTTTTGTGGGAGGTAAGCTTTCTGATGAAATAGAGTCAATTCAAGAACTTAATTCCATTACGGTGGCAAGGCATGATCGGTTCAAAATGCCGGCAATGGATATGGAAAATACGCCTTTGGGTATTGATATCTTACGAGTGGTAGAAACACGTATAGTTCCTTTTATAACAACAGGAGTATTGCATGAAACCAGCACCACAGTTGGCCAAATTGGTACTGGTATTGCCAATGCACCAGTTACCTTATTTGACCAGGCATTGGTAGCTCTAGCCAAGGAGTGGAACATTAAAACGCAATTACCTTATCCAGCATCAATCATTCAGATTGAAAAAGAGAAAGTAGGATTACCATAAACGAAAAACAAATTCGTGCCCAGGTAAAATCATGGCGGAAAGATGAGGAAAAGTTCTACCGTTCTGTTTTAAACGATGCTGAACTGTATATGGGCGCTATACGCCTTGTTCGAGGGATCATCGATAGTTTGCAGGATGTCACAAATCTTGATTCACTAGTTTTACGTTTCCAGGATATCGATGCCAGCTATGTAACGCCAATCGCTATAGGTTTAGATTTACCACAGTTAGTTATGTTGAATTATGAATTGACACTATCTGTAGCTTTTTATTTACGTTCCCGGGAGATATTGGAATCCCAAGCGTTGTCACAGACAAAGGATCTGGTAGACAAGGCCATTGAAGATGGTAAAGAATGGGTGGTCATTTATGATCATGAAACAGAGCACAATGGTTATACATTCTTTCGTCGTTTAGAAGTGCATCTTTCTGATGGGATAAGTCTTCATATTGCCAGTGAATTAGATTTTGAAAAAGGGCGCATCTATTCATTAGAACCAATGGTATTGGATTTGAAAACGGGGCGTATTAAAAAAGATTCCGCTTCACCGGATCCTCGTCAAGAATTCCTCACAAAGGAAAATTTAATGTCGGAAGTAGTTCGCTTGCGGGAAAAATATTCGAAATAGGACTGGTAATGGGAAAATCTGTGATTAGTAATGTTATTCCAAGAACCTACCACGATTCGGTCCGTCTAATGCAAGTTTCGAAAGAATTATCAAATTTGGATTCTGTCCAAAGAACATTTATAGCAATGGGTACAGATGCTAACAAACGCGTTTTAGAACAAATTGGCCTTTTAACGGATGTAGTGAAAGATGCCGGCGCAAATGATCTGGTATTTGTGATTGAAGCTAAGTCCAGGGAAATTGGGAAGGGGGCATTGGCTCAGGCTGAAGTCATACTTGCTGAAGGCGGGAAGAAAACTAACAATAAGGGAAATATAGAAATCCTTCCTCAAACCTTTGGACAAGCTTATAAAGGATTTGCTGATGCAAATATGTTGTTTGTATCTGTGCCTGGACCTTATGCTGCACTTGAAGCTTCCAAAGCCTTGAACGCGAATATGAATGTGATGCTTTTCAGTGATAACGTATCACTTGATGATGAGTTGAGTTTAAAAAAGCTGGCAACTCAAAAAGGATTACTGCTCATGGGGCCTGGTTGTGGTACAGCCGTAATTAATGGAATAGCATTAGGATTTGCCAATGTTTTGGACACAGGTCCTGTGGGGGTTGTCGGTGCTTCTGGAACAGGTCTCCAAGAGCTCACGATTCTGCTGAATCGCAGGGGGGTTGGTGTTTCTCAAGTAATTGGTGTTGGAGGGCGTGATTTATCCGATACCATTGGTGGGAGAATGATGAGACAGGGAATCTCCATACTAGCTTCGGATCCTACTACAGAATTAATTGTTTTAATTTCAAAACCCCCATCGATTACTGTTACGCCAAAAATATTGAAGGATGCCAGTTCAAGCGGAAAACCTGTTGTCGTAAATTTTTTAGGCGAGAATCAATTCCATGGAGGAAATGGTATTTTTTACACGGAAACCATCGAAGATACAGCTGAAGTAGTTCTTTCTCTGGTCAGTAATGATACTGGACCGTTTCTTGCAACCAATACAAACACATTGATCAAAATGGCGAATAAGGAAAGTGAACGGTTTGCGAAAGATCAAAAATATATAAGAGGACTCTTTTCGGGCGGAAGCTTATGTGATGAGGCTATAAATATTTTACGAAAACATTCCCAGGAAATCTATTCTAATATAGGAACTTCAAAAAAATGGGCACTAAAAAATGGTCAAATAAGCAAAAAACACAGCTGCATTGATATGGGCGAGGAAGAATTTACGCAGTCCCGTCCTCATCCCATGATAGACCTATCACACCGCCAGGACCGCATAATTAGGGAAGCAAATGATCCCAAAGTAGCTGTTATTCTTCTTGATATTGTCATTGGTTATGGTGCACATGATAATCCAGCGGAAAGTTTGGCTGTAACAATTCGGCAGGCAAAAGCAGAAGCATCTGCAAACAAACGTTATTTATCTGTTGTGGCGCATGTCTGTGGTTCCGAAAAAGATCATCAAGGACTTAAGCTACAGGAAGAATGCCTTCGCAATGCTGGGGTTTTGGTGTTGTCTACCAATGCGCAAGCGGCTCAAGTGGCAGCGGCTATTGTGGGTGCGGAGTTGAATTAAGGAATTATAGATGCCTATCTACGAATATAAGTGTAATAAATGTAAAAAAATCTCTTCTATTTTTTTTCGTTCGTTTAGCAGTGTCGAAAATGAATCGGCAAAATGCCAACATTGCAACAGTTCTGCATTGAAAAGGCTTATATCTAAATTAGGCAGGATTCAAAGCAAAGGGGAAACCTGCGGAAGCGAACTTCGCGCCGTAGACCCGCGCAAAACAATTGAAAGTATGAGTCGCCAATATGATAATGCAGGAATAGATCCGGGAAAAGGATTTGATGAAGTTGCAAGACAGGCGGCTGCAGGAAAAAGCCCGGAAACCCTTAAAGAGGTCATCAAGGAAACTAGGAAGAATGTATCAAATGAACATTCATCCCCCAATAAAGGAAAAGATAAGAAGTGAAAAAACAATTAATTATTATCTTATTATTTCATATGAAAAAACAACGTTCTTAATCCTTTATGGATGGCAAAAATAGACAAAAACCCCTTCGAATTGCTTTTTTCACCTATTCGACAAGGCCACGCGGCGGTGTAGTTCATACTTTAGAATTGGCAGAGCATATTCAAGATCTGGGACATGATGTTCACGTCTTTGCCCTAGGTAAAGATGAAAAAGGGTTTTTTCGTCCTACATCACTTCCCAGTACTTTCATCCCTTGTATAATGGGTGAGAGAGATGAATCTTTGGATGATCGCATTCAGCGCTATATTGATACGTATTTCCAATTTCTTGTTAATCATCTGGAAACTTCTTTTGATATTTACCATACTCAGGACTGTGTCTCCGCTAACGCGTTGTGGCATGCATCTGAAAAGGGATTATTTCCTTTTTTTATTAGAACAATACACCATGTAGATGATTTTGTAAGTCCACGTCTAATTCAGTGCCAAAAAGATTCGATTTACCGCCCAGAGCACCGTCTTGTTGTAAGTAAATACTGGAAAGTCCGACTTATGTCAGAATTCGGAGTGGATAGTCATATTATATACAACGGTGTGGATATTAGCAGGTTTCGTCCCCCAACCGATGCGCAACGAAAGGTCGCGCGGAAAAAACTTGATGTAAGCGGCAGGACTGTTTTCTTAAGCATTGGTGGAATTGAACCTAGGAAAAATAGTATACGTCTTGTGACGGCTTTTGATTCAGCAAGACGCCAGTTATTGGCACAAGGGTTGGATCCCATTCTGCTAATTGCTGGAGGAGAAACCTTGTTCGATTATACACCCTACAGAACAGAATTTTTTGGGTGGTTACATGATTCAGAACTGGAAATAGGGAAAGACATATTGTTACTTGAGACTGTGGAAGATAAACAAATTCCTGAACTATACCATGCAGCTGATGGATTGTTATTTCCTTCAGTGAAAGAAGGATGGGGGCTCGTTGTTCTGGAGGCAATGGCGTCTGGCTTACCTGTTCTTACATCGGATATACCAGTATTTAAGGAATACCTTCAGCATGAGGAAAATGCTATTATGGTCAATGCAGAAGATGAGTCATCCATCGCCGCGGGTATTGAGAAGTTAGCGATAGATTTGAAACTGAAACAGCGCTTAGCTTTTTCTGGGCCGAAAACGGCCGAATTGTACAGTTGGGAAAGCACCGCTAAAGTACATCTAGAATATTATTATGAGTTACTCTCAGCAAAATCGAAACCCTTGTTTCAGTATGAACTTAGATGTGAATAATTGTCATTCAAGTCTGCTGCCAGATAATTTTGTACCTGAGTCTTACCGTCAGGTCAGTGTTCAACCCTATAATGGTGAAATGACGGAAGATGCAATAAGGAAACATCTGGTGGGGAAAGATGCGTACAGGCGAACAGAATATATTATCTTAGAACAGAGTGAAACTTGTGCAATTGCCAGGATTAGCCGACCAGATGATGAATCATTGTTCAGTCCTATCAAAGATATATCACTAGTGGCCCCCCCAACAACATGTATTTTAGCAGAAGATTATACAGTAGACACGGCAAACGACACAGTCTTAGCTGCGAAGGCCAAGGAGTTAGGCTTGGGCAAAGAATCAACTCTCATCGTGCGGGGTCAAGATGATCATGTCAACTTTATACACCATCCCGATCCTGTTCGAATACGGGTGGTTGAAGTTATTCCTCCCGAACCTCCCAAATTGTTACGCATGGTTCAGCATGTATTAACCTATGCGGACTTACCAGCTATCAAAATTGATGCACAACAAATAGACCTCCATGATTTAGCCGAAAACGCCGAAAAGGCCGAAGCATTTCTTGTACCGTGTCGTTCATCAGGTTTGGATTTTGAAGTTCCCACTTATTTTCTTGATGAACATCCTGATCAGCATAATTGGACATTGTTAGGATGTGAACGAAGCCGTGAAATTCATGAACATTTCTACGGAGATAGACCTGCCTGCGTTGAAATGTGCCCCCGCAGTCTCACAAGTGATAATGGCAGGCTTCAAATTATTAAATGTTGTCTTCTTGAAGAACACATTGAAATGGATGGGCATAGGGCCGTTGTTCCCTGGGGAGCAAATCTTCGTCAGGTTGAGCACGCATTGGAAACATTGTTGACTCTCGATGAATCAAAAATCTAACGCGGAAGTCAACACCATTACCTACTCACACCCGGACATAGTACCAAATCGAATTAATGTAAAGCCGCGTCCTTATGGTATCACAATGATGCTCGACCGGTGTCTAGGTCTGAAAGCGACTGAAGACCTGATCCATATGGCGGGAGAATATTTGGACCAGATCAAAGTCTCTTTTGGTACAGCTGCACTATTGAGTGAAGCTTTTCTTCGAGATAAGATTGATTTAGTTGTAGATAATCAGATTGATATTTATCCAGGCGGTACCCTTATGGAGATTGCCTTCCAACAAAGTAATGATGCTCAATATATAAAGTGGGTAAGAAACTGTGGTTTTACTGCTATTGAAATTTCTGATGGGATCTACAAAGTGAATCGGCAGAAGCGAGATGATGCTATCAAGAGATCAAGGGATTATGGACTGAAAGTAATGACAGAAGTAGGGAAAAAAGATCCTGAGATTGAGATACCAATCTCACAACTATGCGATGATATTAATGCTGATTTGGAGAGTGGTACAGATAAGGTCATTATCGAAGGTCGAGAATCAGGAAGGGATATCGGTATTTATGACAAGAACGGAATTGTTCAGGAGGATAAAGTTGAGGCTATCCTGGAGGGAGTTGGCCATCGCAAGAATGATATTATGTGGGAAGCACCGCGTCCTCATCAGCAAGCTTCGCTCATCATTCGTTGTGGATCGAATGTAAATCTGGGAAATGTTCTGCCCAGGGATGTTCTTGGGTTGGAAGCGTTGCGCCGGGGACTACGCTATGATACCTTACCTCACTTTGCGCCACAACTTAAAGTGGAGAATGGGTAGAGACGAAAGTCAAATTGGTGTGGGAAGTCGCTTTGAAAAAGGTCCTGCCCCTGAGCTCGTTGATTCCGCTTTTTCCATGGAAGTGAGCGACGGGGCATTGCTTTATTCCGGGATGAGCCTTGCTGATCTTGCTCATGCTGTCATGCTTATTGAAATTGGTATTGTACCGCAAGAATCGAGAGTAGAATTGTTGAATGCTCTTATTGAAATGCATAATCTGTCAGCAGAAGAAATTGATTTTGATAATGCTCTGGTTGATGTCTATACAAATCGGGATCATATGTTGCATCAGAGAACTCCAGACACGGCAGGCTGGCTCCAGGCAGGACGACCTCGGAGAGAAGTTTCCACTTTAGCCTATCTCATTGTAACGCGCGCTGAATTGCTTGAAGTCGTGAAGGCTGTCTCAGTACTTATGGATACATTGCTTTATTTTGCTGAAGAACATCAGTCCACTTTACTACCAGATTATACTTACTTACAGAGAGCACATCCAACTACACTGGCTCATTACGTGCTGACTTTTGTTCAGCCTATGGGTCGTGATCTGGATCGCTTGCAATCCGCTTATAACCGCACGAACAAAAGCCCTGCAGGTGCAGGTAGCACAAATGGTTCACGGTTGCCAATAGACAGAGAACGCTTAGCTGAGTTACTTGGTTTTGATGGTTTGGTACTTCATACTCGAGATGCCATGTGGCAGTCTGACGGCCCAATAGAATTGATGTCCACAGCGCTTGCGGTATTGTGTAATGTTGATCGCTTGGCGGAAGACCTGCAGATCTGGGCTACGTCTGAATTTAATTTTATGGAGTTATCAGACAGACATTCCCGCTCCAGTGTTATTATGCCTCAGAAGAAGAACCCATACAGCCTTACATTTGTACGCGGAGTGGCAAGAGAAATGATTGGCCGTCTGGCTGGTACAGCTGCTTTGCAAGCAACCCCGTCAGGGCAAGTTGACAATCGGATTTTTACGTATAGGATGGTACCGCGAGGCTTGACGCACACCAAACAGGCTTTAAAGTTATTGTCAGAAACTGTTTCTGGGCTAACGGTCCATAAAGATGAAATGAGCTTGGCTGCTGTGGAAAGTCTAGGGGGAGCCACCGATCTCTCCGAGGAGATCATGACTAAATATGGTATTGATGCACAAACGGCTCATTCTATTGTTGGCCGCGCGGTGAGATCTGCAACACAGATGGGAAAAACACTGAAGGCTGACATGATAAATAGTGCCGCGAAGGATATTATAAATCGTTCTCTCAACATATCCGATGATCTCATTGAGAAGGTTATGGATCCAAAAGCCATTGTAGCCACGAGGACTGGCCCAGGAGGAGCGTCCTCAAAATCAGTTCAGGAGATGATTACTACTTTTCGCGGTCTTGTGTGTAAATGTAATCAGTGGCGCATATCAGAAGGATCTCGACTTAAGAAAGCAGAAAAGAAATTGCTTGAAAAGGTAACAGCGTTATGCCAGTGCACATGATCGATTCCAAGATATACGGTAACGCTTGGGGGACGGATGAGATGCGTGCCATGTTTGATGAGATTCCCCGTACTCAGGCTTGGTTAGAGATCATCAGTTCTCTGGCGGAGGCACAGGCAGAAGTAGGTCTTATCCCGTCTGAAGCTGTAGCGGAAATCAGAAGGGTCTGCGATGTGAACAAATTGGATATGGATTCCCTCCGGAAAGGATATGATCGGTCCGGACATTCCATGCATGGTCTGATCCAGGAATTGAAGAAACTGAGTAAGGGCACTGCCGGGGAATGGATTTATTATGGAGCCACAGTACAGGACATCACAGATACCTGGATGTCGATGGTGCTTACGAAAGTTTGGAGAATAGTATTCAGAGACTTACGCAAAATTGAGCATGATCTGTTAGTTCTAGCTCAAAAACATCGTGATACATCCATGCTTGGGCGAACACACGGTCAGCTAGGTCTGCCGATAACTTTTGGGTTCAAGGTTTCAATATGGATCCGGGAAATTCGCCGCCATATGGAACGGTTGAAGGACATGCATAAAAGAATGGGAGAGGGCCAATTGGCAGGAGGAGTAGGTTCACTGTCCGCTTTTGGAGAAAAAGGACTCAAGTTGCAATCGATCTTTTTTGAAAAGGTAGGTTTACGCCCGCCGGATATCGCCTGGATTTCTGTGCGCGACAATCAGGCAGAATTCATACACCTGCTCTCTATGATTTCTTCCACTTTGGACAAGATCGGACACGAAGTGTATACGCTGCAGCGGCCTGAAATAGGCGAAGTGAGTGAGTCATTTGTAAAAGGTACGGTAGGTAGCATCACAATGCCTCATAAACGAAATCCCGAATTGTCGGAGCAATTGGGTACTTTGGCACGTTTGATTCGCCACAATTCAAACTGTCTTAATGAAAGCTTGGTGCACGAACACGAACGCGATGGGCGTGCTTGGAAATCAGAGTGGGGTTTGATGGGAACCACTTGCGTCATGATGGGTGCCCTGCTTCGCTTCGGCCGTGCATTGTGTTCAACTATTCAGGTAAACAGTGAAAAAATGATGACCAATCTGGAAGCAACAAGAGGACATATTTTGTCGGAGGGGATCATGCTTGCTCTGGCACGGAAAATAGGCAAGCAATCGGCTCATGACCTTGTGTATCCAATTACCATGACGGCCTTCGACGAGAACCTTTCACTTAAGTCCTGCTTAGTAGACAATGGGAAGGTCATGGAACACCTATCACTTGATGAGATCGATTCCCTACTTGACTATAAACACCAGCTGGGCCTTTGCCCTCAATTCGTAGATCGAATAGTAGAATTAACCCATACATCGCGGGATAGCGACCAGCCGTACTTGAATAGATATTTCTCCGAATGAATCAGGACTTAGTCTCACTGCCTCGACTTGAACTGGCCAAATTGCCCACGCCTCTGGAGCCAGTTAGGCGTTTGAGCCATGCTTTGGGTGGTCTTAATCTTTGGTTCAAACGAGATGATCTGACAGGTTTTGGATTAGGGGGAAATAAAGTACGTTCCCTCGAATACCTCGCCGCTGATGCAATTGCACAAAACTCCGATATGCTGGTGACCGGCGGCAGCCCTGAATCTAACCATGTCAGAATTACTATGGCTGTGGCGGCATACTTGGGCCTAAAAGGAGTTGCTGTTTTGCCCGGCACGCAGCCTGCTGAAACACAGGGAAACCTTCTCCTGGATAAATTGCTTAAAGCCAAACTTGTTTTCACAGGTGATCCTGACCGTAAGCATATTGATAAGTATATTAGTGAGGAGGTTGAACGCTTATGTACGTTAGGTAACAAGCCATATATGATTAGACGTGGTGGCGTCTCACCTCTTGGGTGTGTTGGTTATGTTGCCGCTGCAGTGGAGATCTGCTCTCAGTTAAAGGAATTAAACGTAGATCCAGACTATTTAGTTTGTGCCACCGGATGCGGAGTTACGCAAGCCGGATTACTGGTAGGATTCAAATTGATGGGATTAAACTGTAAACTGTATGGAATAACTGTCAGTCGTAAGCGTAGAGAATGTATATCTCACATCGAGCAATTAACCAAGGAAACAACAGAAATTTTGGAATTGGACTTAACAATCTCAAGTGATGATATTCTAGTATTAGACCAATATATTGGTGAGGGATACAGTATGCCTACTCCTGAGGGTATTGAATCTATTAGTCTTGTTGCTCGAACTGAGGGTATTTTCCTGGATCCTATTTATACGGGGAAAGCAATGGCTGGCTTAACTGACTTAATTAAAAAAAGTCGAATCGACTCAGATAAAACAGTCATATTTCTTCATACAGGAGGCGTCCCCAGTATTTTTTCCAATTCATCAGTAATATTAGATTCCAACAACTCAACTGATTCAATAATTGAAAAAGATACCAGTAGTAATGTAAATTCGCAGTCATTGCAAAATATATCATGAGTAAAATTTAATGCCTATATATGAATATTTATGTACCCCTTGCAGTAAACGGGTAAATCTGTTTTTCCGTAGCTATGGTGAAGCTAACAGAAATACCGCTGTCTGCCCTGACTGTGACAATAGTGACTTGAGGCGTCTAATTTCTGTTTCAAGCATATCAAGTGGGAAAAATAGCACATCAGAACAAAAAATATCAC
>JAYEFG010000102.1:20170-26311 GCA_034658595.1 Fidelibacterota bacterium
TTACGGTAATGAGTTTAATGAGGTTGTCCATCGCTTGGAAAAAGGAGAAAATCCCAATTCAATTGAAAGGTCCTTGCGCAAGCGTTCAGGCGAAGGCAAGCACATGTGTCCTGATGGGCACGTACATTAAACCATACTTACACTAATCTTTGCTACTATATTAAACCTATATTTGGATCATACTTTATGGCTGCTCAGTCTTTCACCGCATATTCCATAGGTAGGCCATTGTTGGAAAGTTTAGAGAAAAAGCCTTTTACGGGATATGTGGCCGGCATTTACAGGCATTCATGCAATATAATTGGTGATGACGGGCGAATGATCACCTTAGCACTCCCATCTATAGGTAATGGCCCCTTCTCTATTCTTATTAAAGTGCAAACCCCATTCGCGGCAATCACTCCCAAAATGCACGTTCGAGCGGGCCATTATGGCTTAACAGTAGATAATAGGCTATTTATTAACTTAGAAGGTGTTGATTACTGGGTGCCTAGATTGCTTCAATTCCCCCGGTCATTTCACCTGAAAACTTCCAATGCTGAATTGTTGAATGATTATAAACAATGGCTCGAACCACTAAATGAGATATCCACTGACAAAATTGTAAAAGATAAACTCATTGTCAGAGCAATGGAATTGCAACAAGCTTTGAGTAATGAGAATTCCATTAAAAGAGCTGTTATTAATTTAGCTGGATTGGGATTTGGACTTACTCCATCCGGGGATGATTATCTTCTTGGAGTGATGGCATCTCTCTGGCTTACTAGAAATACATCTAGACTGGAAGAGATCGCCCGGTTGGCTTGTAAAAAAACTACATCTCTCAGTGCGGCCTTTTTACAGGCTGCATCCAAGGGTGAATTTGCTGAATGTTGGCACCGACTTGCACTAGCCATTCTTTCCCAAGAAACAAAACCCGTTCAGGAGGCTATTTCTGAATTCGCACAAATAGGAGTTTATTCAGGACGGGATGCTCTATCTGGTTTTACCACCCATTTTCTTGAATCAAGATTTGGCGCAGAAGTGAGCCAGAATTAAAATCAACGATAAATTAACGAATACAATTTTTGTTCAAAAGATATTTAGCGAGAGCCATGTTCTTAGTACCTTCAATAAGACAGAATTGGAATTAATCTTGTTAAGGTGGATATTGATAAGAACAATTCACCTAACATTTGATATTTCGAAAAATTATTAATATCTATTTATAGAAAAGGATTAAATGTCTAACCCTACTGCCATGATTGCAATGGGTGGAAATTCTCTTTCTCCCAAAGGTAAATCCGGAACCATTGCCCAGCAATTTGCCCACACGCGGGAAACACTGGAAGGAATCAGCCACTTTATTAAAAAAGGCTACAATCTTTGTATTAATCATGGAAATGGGCCTCAAGTTGGGAATGAACTTCTACGCATGGATTTGACTCACGATAAAGTACCTCCTCTTCCTCTTGGCGTTTGCGTAGCTGGAACTCAAGGCACCATTGGTTATATGATTCAGCAATCATTGCAAAATAAATTACGGGATATGAACATTGACCGGGAAATTGTAACATTGATATCTCAAGTCATCGTAGATAAAAATGATCCGTCCATCAAAAAACCAAGCAAATACGTTGGGGCGCGATATTTTAAAGATGAAGCAAAATCATTAGCAAAGAAATTCGGTTGGAACATCAAAGAGCAGGAGCGAGAAAAATGGCGCCGTGTGGTCCCCTCTCCCATGCCGGAATATATTATGCACGGAAAATCCATCAAGGCATTGGTGGATCGAGGCACAATTGTTATCGCATCCGGTGGCGGTGGAATTCCCGTTTATAATAATGAGGATGGGCATCTTGAAGGCTTGGATGCAGTTATAGACAAAGATTATGCTGCCGCAAAACTTGGACGAATTCTCCATGCGGAAGAGTTATGGATAATTACCGATGTGGATCATGTATATCGTAATTTCGGAACTGATAAACAGGAAGTAATTCGGTCTTTGACACGAATAGAAGCAGAAGAATTGTATAATAAAGATGAGTTTCAGCAAGGAAGTATCGCTCCAAAGATTCGAGCAGCGATTTATTTTTTGAAATATCACGGTGAAAAAGTTGTGATTACCTCCATTCCCTGCATCAAAAAAGCGATAGATGGAAATGCGGGTACATTAATAAGCAATGAAAGGTGATCATATTTATTTCTTGAATTCAACTCTTAAGTGCAACTCAAGGACTGTATGTGAAAGAAGTGGAGCCGCTGTAGGATTCGTGCAATTTTCACAGTCAAATAAGGGGTGCACAAATGAAATGCTACAGCCAGCTGATCTTCGTATTCCAAATTGAATTCCGTATTGATCACAAGTCGCAGCGCCAGATAATCTTCGGGTTTACTGTTTTCTTGGACAGAGCAGGTCAATACCATTGTACAGAATTTCAATGAATACAGCCGAATCTAATTGCAACAAGGCGTCGGTTATATGTGCTTCGGGTATTGGCTAATGTGTGCTTGTTGATTGGCAACCCCATATTGCCAGCGATAAGATTGAAAGCACTAAATATTTAAACCCATGGTTTCTCTGATAATTAGAGATTTAATTTGTTTATAAAATTTAAGCCTTAAATTATAGTTGGGTTAATAGATAGCCGGGAGAAATGAACACCAATTTATTTTTGCTGTTTAACTATAACCAATCGTAACAACCGTGGATTTAAACCCCGGCGTCTTTGAAAAGGGATCAACTTTTTGGCTGATGAGGATATTGGCCTCTGGATAATACATGAGTACCGTCCCGCTTTTAATATTAAATGACCGTGCCAGAATATTGCTCATTCGCCCTGTTTCGCTTTTCACCGTTACGCGGTCATCATCCATCAACCCCATGCGAATCATATCTTCCTGATTCATGAGCACCACATCACGCCGTTCCTGTCCGCGGTAAATATCTTCTTCTTCATAAACAACAGTGTTGAACTGTCCCTCTGAACGGACACTCAGCAAATGGAATTCATTGGCTTTCAACTGTTTCAAATTGGGAATAGGGTGATAGATAAATTTGGCTTTTCCGGAGGAAGTTGGAAAGGTTGGTTCATGGAGAATCCGCCCTGGAATATGAAATTCTTCTTTTGTAGCATCAATATGCTCCATGGATTCAAAGCCGGGAATGATGCGCGCAATGAGATTGCGAATGCTGTTATGGTTTTGCAGTTTATCCCAATGAAATAGATCGTCATTTCCCAATACGCGCCCGGCCACTTCCCCAATGACCTCCACTTCTGATCGGAGATTTTGTTGGCGGTTGATGCCCCCATCACTGAGGCGGACAAAACTGAACATTGATTCCTGGGTGGTACTTTGTTTTTCCTCATCCCGGGCCAAAACCGGCAGGAGAATCGTTTCCTTTCCTGTCCCCCAGGCATGCCCCGTATTTAAAGTAGTACTCAAAAAAACAACCGCATCAATATTTGAAAAAGCTAGCTTGGCAACCGCTGAGTTGGGGTTGGAGCCGTATAAATTTCCCCCAAGACAGAATGCAAAATCCATTTCATTCTTGTAAGCGGCCTGGATGCAGGCCATAGTATCGTAGCCTTCCATGGGGGAAACAGTAACCCCTTCCGCCGTGAGGCGATTAAACACCGCCGTTTTCAAAGCGGGGGTTACTGCCATGGAGCCCATCCCCTGCACATTGGAATGGCCGCGGATTGGCAACAGCCCGGTGTGCTTCCGGCCTACCATCCCCCGCAAAAGGGCCAGGTTCACAATATGCTGAACATTCGCCACGCCGTGGGTATGATGAGTAATGCCCATGCACCAGCCGAAAACTACATTCTGTGCAGATATATAATGGCGCCCAATGGATTCAATTTCTTTTTGGGATAAACCAGAGCCCAGTTCAATGTCCGCCCAGCATAAATTTTGAATTTCTGTTTTATAGTCTTCAAACCCCTCTGTGACGGAATC
Source organism: Fidelibacterota bacterium (assembly GCA_034658595.1). Classification (GTDB taxonomy): domain Bacteria; phylum Fidelibacterota; class Marinisomatia; order Marinisomatales; family TCS55; genus TCS55. The sequence goes on from JAYEFG010000102.1 coordinate 24,113, forward strand.
AATGAAAGTGGAATCGACCGCACCTTGTTCAATAACATCCTTAGCAAGACCGCTTAGAAAAATCGAATCACCACCAGGTCTTACCTGTACATATTCGGAGGCGATTTTGGAGCCGAACAGCAAACTTCTGGGATCTGAAGGTACGCGGAACTCTACCAAACCTTTTTCCACCACAGGGTTGATCACAATTACCTTTCCACCTCGCCGACGAATGTCTATTAGTTTTGTCAATAAGCGGGGGTGGTTCGAACTGGGGTTGGCGCCCATGAGAAAGAATAAATCACAATGGTCCAAATCTTCTAATTTTATGGTCGCTGTTCCCGTACCAATGGAACCGGTAAGTCCCACACCACTGGCCTGATGGCAATAGTAAGAACAGTTATTGATATGGTTGGTGCCGAATACCCGGGCAAACAGTTGGAGGAGGAAACCAGCTTCATTGGATGAACGTCCGCTTGAATAAAAAAAAGATCGGTTGGGATCAGTTTGTTTAAGATTGTTTGCCACCCGACTAAGGGCATCCTCCCACCCAATCGGCTTGTAATGGGTACCTCCGGATTCCAATAAGAGTGGGGTGGTGATGCGGCCGGCTTGCTCCAGTTCCCGCGAGGAGAATTGCCGAAGTTGATCAATTGAATACTGCTGAAAGAATTCTGATGGAATTGCGCCCTGCATATCGGCGGCCATTGCTTGGATGGATTTTTTGCATACTTCCGGCCAATGGCCTTGTTCATTGTGCATTCCACCCTCCTGACCACCCATCCCCAAGGCACAGGTTTTGCAAACATTTTTTGAAGAAAGGGCATTCCACATTTTACGGTAACCCACGCGGCGGCCCATCCGGATTGTATACCAGATAGCCGGCCAACCTCCACCGTGTTTGACCGTGGTCTTCTTCAATTTATAATAAGCTTATCCTGCTTATGATATCGCTGCCGCCTTTTCCACTGCGGACCAGACCCGCCAGACATTTTTATAGCAGATTTTTTCAATGTCTTCTTCTGAATAACCCCGCTTCAACAGGTGAAAAATGAGGTTGGGATAAGAAGCCACATCCTTGAGACCATAGGGGAGGGAATCTCCCACACCGTCATAATCGGAACCGATTCCCACATGATCTATCCCCGCCAATTCAACCACATGGTCAATGTGATCTACTACTTCGGTAATGTCGGCATAGATTGGATTGTCTTTTCTTACTTTTTTGGCATAGGCTATCAGCGCCTCATCCCCTTGTTCCAGGCCGTTCTCTTTGGCATGGGCAGCAATCTTTTCCCTGTTTGCTTTCCCTTTATCTTGGGAGGCTTGGGTTATAAAAGATGAACCATAATTGATTTGGATTACGCCGCCATTGTCTTTGAGTCTTTTGATTTCAGCATCACCCATGTTCCGTTCCCAGCCCGGTGTAAAATGACGGCAGGAGGAATGGGATGCGATCACCGGAACATCGGTCATATCCAGAACTTGGTTGATTACATTATCGGTCACATGGGAGATATCTACCATGATGCCCACGCGGTTCATTTCTTTAACCACTTTTCGGCCAAAGGGGCTTAGTCCCTTCCAAGTTCCCGTCGTATCGTAGGATGAGTCACAAATGAGATTATCCTTAGCATGGGTGAGGGTGATGTAGCGGATGCCGCGTTTATGGAAGTAAGCCACATTGCTTAGATCATCTAAAATGGGTGCCCCATTTTCCATTCCCATTGGCAGGGCGATCTTGCCATCGTTAAAAATGCGGTTCACGTCCGCCACACTGAATGCCACTACAAATTTATCGGGATGATCATTGGCAACCCGATGGACGAGATCAATAAGCGAATCCGCTTTTTCTTTTGCACCGCCGGTTTCTTGGTATGAAGAAGGAACATAGATGGACATGAAGGGTGCGTCTAAGCCCCCTTCCTTTGCGCGGACATAATCAAAATCGCCCCCTTCAGTTCGAACGGACAAATCTTCGTAGCGGTCATTCATCCGCCATGGCACATCAATGTGCCCATCGGTAATGATAAACTTATGGGCTAACTCATAAGCTTGTTTTCTTAGGGCCGCATCATTGCTGCAACCGGCCGCAAAAAGAGACAATGTGACTAAAAATATCTGTTTCAGTTTATTCATCATATTTCCTTTACATACTTGGTACGAGCATGACTGCATTCTGAACCATTCTTGATGGACCCACCCAGAACATGCGGTATT
>JAYEFG010000102.1:26321-29705 GCA_034658595.1 Fidelibacterota bacterium
TCAATTAGATATACAACTTTGCCGCGGCCCACTGGCTGAACGGCGGCGAATGTTTTTCCAGCCAAAAGTTTTAAATTCTCCATGGAAGCATAGCCGGCGACTTTCAGCTTTAGGGGATCTTTATGATAATATCCCACCGTCTGAAGCGACTGGTTTGGCACCAGCGCAGACGCATTTTGTTTTAAGGTATACAAGCGCTCCGGTAATCCAAAAGCCAGGGGATTGGAATTGTCCATCACCCCATAAAAGGCTGAGCCGGGGATACGTTTAAGTCCCGATGAATCAGCACGATCCTCATAGCGTGTGTAGGCGCTGGCAGGAATATTTTCCTCCTCTGGTTTTGGAGGTTTTACCGTTTTGACTTTCGTCAAACCGGATTTTTCAGTGAAGAATCCGGCACTGCCTTCCGTTGCGACCAAAGTACCTCCGTCTGATACCCAGCCCTTTAATTTATCCACTATGGATGAATCGATACTACCCCTGGATCCGGGGAAAATAAGTACATTGTAATCTTTGAGATTCAACCCTTTCAGGCGATCCATCCTTAATCTTGAAATACCGAGTTCGGTTTCTTTATCCAGCAAAAACCAAAGCTGGCCGGCTGTATAGGAATTAAAGGGCTTGTCCACCATAAGACCGATTTTGGGTTGTTTGAGGGTGACCATATTGCCGGAACCAAAATCAATCCCCTCTTTCATGCGTCCCGTTTGAAAAGCGTCAATATTTACACCCGCAGTTTTCGCGATAGTTGCCATATCCTGCTGAACAGATTTTTCTTTATTTTGGTTGCGGCCCATTAAAATAACCAATGTTCCCTGCGGGTAGGTACGAGTTCCATCGTTGAATTCTTTGCGGGCCGAGCGCACCCTATACCCCTTTTCCCACAGCTTGGATAGCGCTTTTGGGGCGTGGCGTTGATGCCAGTCAATGACATAGGCATAGGCATCATCATCCCTTGAAAAACGGATTTCGTGGATTAAATCAGCAGACACTTCGGTTGCCTTTACCCGGGGTTTGGTTTCAGCCCAAAAGGCATCTAGGTTATAAGCCAACGGTGCAGACCAGGTTGCCATATCGTACATGATGGAATCTTCAATGGCCATTTCTCTTTGAAGAACCGTATTCAAGAATAGATGCCGCGGCTGGTTGGCATAAATAAGGAAATCACCTTTTTTGAATTCTTGGCGGCCCTGTTTTCTATCTTCATAATCATGTGCTTTTGCCACGACAAAATCCGAATTTGCCCGGTGAATTTCAACACCATGGGTCCGGAGCATATTAATTACATCATAAAGATGGTTTCCGGGATTATCAGGGAGAATATAAACAGCTGCTTTACCTTTATTGGTACTTTGCTTAAAGGTGTCATGAAAATATTGATTTAAAGTGTTGCGGTTTCTAACAGCGGCTGAAAGGGTAGCAAAGGAAGTTTCATAATGATCGAAAATTCGCTGGCGCAGGGTAAGGACATAACCATCATCTGTTTTAACTGCACGGCCACCGCGGGAATGTCCCCCTTGTTCAACAAGCATACCGATTGAGCCCATCAGGCTGGGATAAGAGGACCCATATCCGGGATAGAAAAAGTCAAAACCTTCACGGGTATAATACATTACCTTATGTTTATCAAAGACGGCAATGTTGGCCAGGCCGAATGTGTCGGACAATGCTTCGTAAGGTTCCGGCAGTATCAGGTTTCGCGGGGTGGTTCCGGGCATGGTAAAATAATTGCGGTTGAATCCCATTTCGTGATAATCTACGTGGATTTGGGGCATCCAATGCTGGTAAGCGGTAATCCGCCCCTGGGATTCCGGATGTACCATCCAGACCCAATCCCGGTTCAGATCAAACCAATAGTGATTGGTGCGGCCCCCGGGCCAGGGCTCATCATGCTCTAAGTCAAATTGATCTGCATTGGTCACATTGCTTTGGGTCGATTTATACCAATAGACGTAACGGTCGCGGCCGTCCGGGTTAATACAGGGCACCAGAATAACCACCGAATTTTCAAGAATAGTCTTGGTCTCTTTATCCTGCCCGGCGGCCAGGCGGTAGGCCACTTGCATTACCGCTTCTGTGCTGGAAGCTTCATTGCCGTGGACATTATAGCTGAGCCAGTAAATACCGGGATTATCCTTAATAATTTTGGATGCCACACGGGAATTAACATTCCTGGGATCGGTCAGGCGTAGGTTGTTCTTTCTGATTTCCTCCAGCCGATTCCTGTTTTTCTCAGAGGTGATTAAAAGGTATTCAAGTTCACGCCCTTCGTGGGTTTTACCATAGGGATGGACAGAAACACGACCCGATTGTATATCTAAGTTTCTAAGGTAACCCATCACATCGGCGTAAAGGGTATATTCCATACCCAGGTTATAACCGAGATAATCTTTCGGCGATTGAATTGAATGTTCATACTGGATTCCCGGAGTAAATTCAAATCTTGGGTTTAGTAATTCAACTTGACTGTATAATAATGTACTGGTGATTATATAGGTCAAGACGACAGAAAGTAGCCTTTTCATTTTTCCTCCTTCTATAACTCCTCAATTTAGATGGGGAGGAATTTATACAATTTTATTTCAGAACGGTAGTGACTTCCGGTGTAATGTTTGTCAAGCATCCCCCGCCTGAATGACTCAGTCGGGCAGGCTGCTTGACGTTTAGTGGACAATTGTTTGGAATTGCGACAACCTGGGACGGCTGTCGGACTGAAAAGAGTGGGAAGGGTCTCTTGATCCTTCCTTTGTTACACGATGATAAAAAATTTATTGTTAGGTCTTCCGGATTTTTATTTTTCCCACCACAACGGTTTCCGTTTTGCGTTGCCGGTCACCACTTCATTCATGGTCATAGCATCGTAAAGTCGTCCATTAATCATCACCATTTCTACCGAATCCGAATTTTGAATATCCTTCAATGGGTTCTTCCCAAGAATGATCAGATCCGCCAGCTTACCGGCTTCGAGACTGCCCAGGTCATCACCCATTCCTAAATATTCAGCCCCGTTAATGGTGGAGGCTTTCAGCGCTTCCATAGGGGTCATACCACCTTGTGCCATCATCCACATTTCCCAGTGAACGCCCATTCCCTGGAGTTGGCCGTGGGCACCGTTGTTCACTTTAACACCTACATCAGATAAGGCTTTGGCTGCCTTGGCATTTTCAATATGGTTCCAATCGTCTTCCTCTATTTTCATCCGCCGCCTTTTTTGGTCCAGCAATTGTTGTGGGAAAAATGTTTTAAGACGCTCATGCTCAAACACATTCATTTTTGAATACCAATAATTCTCACCCCAAAGACCGCCATAGCTCACAATGAGAGTGGGAGTATAGCCCACACCGCTTTTACCATAGAGCGTCAGGGCATCCTTATATAATGGCG
>JAYEFG010000103.1:0-7968 GCA_034658595.1 Fidelibacterota bacterium
AGATTGTTAAATGAAACGCCTCTGGCTCGAATAAAGGATAAAGAAAATGAATAAAACACGCACAATCTTATTATCAGGATTAGCTACCGTTACGCTAACCATAACTTTAATTGAAGCGGGATTTCTCCAACTGGAATCTCAACCACTTATCGCCCAGGAAGATGGGATCGGATTAACGCTGGAAAAGGATGGTGAACAAGTGTTGATTCCCCTTGAGGAGTGGGTGATTGTATCCAGTGCCTACGATCCCAGTAATACAGTGGGTGGTCTATATATGGGCATGACGGTTGATGCACTCCGCATCCAGGAGAAGGGGGAACCCTTTGAAAGGGAAATCCCTATAGATGAAATTGGTTCGATTTTTACAGGAAAAACAAAAAGCACCAAAGAATATGTGTGGCAAGGGATGAAGTGGGGAGGAATTGTTTCAGCAGGCATCGGTGTAGTATCAACAATATCATTTATGGGAATTGGAGAAACTCTAGATATTGGGCCCTCCCTTTTTTGTGGTGCAATGGCAGGTCTATTCTCAGGTATCTTTACGCTCCCCGCCGGGGTCTTGGTTGGGTACATGCGCGGAAAGGCCGCAGAAGGCAGGGCAGTGGAATATGTAATTGGAAATGGGGAATGGGTGGTTGTTCGCCAATAATCCTGTCCTCGTGAATTTTGATTAAACTATTTCTCATATTTGGTCTGTTGGTTTTTCCACGGGTTGAGAATGATACGGTTCAAATAGCCGGGATCGAATTTAAAGTGATCCAAAATGGCGATGGTGATCGGCGCTATATTTGGCTCCACGGGGACGAGCAGACGGCAAAGATGGCTTTGGAAAACCACATGAAATCCAGTGAAGGGACAGCATTTTTAGTCCAGGGAATCGTGCGGGAAGCGGATTTTTTCGGTGGCATAATTGATCCAAACAGAATTTTTTCTTCCGAAGGAGCCAAAGCCAATATTCAAAAATATAATCGAAGATGGTCCCGAGAAAAAAAAGCCGAAACACTTGAAATAATTAATCGAAATCGGGGGCTATTTTTAGAAAAAATTCTGCCGCCAAACGGCGGATTATTAGTGGCCCTCCACAACAATTTTAAAGGTTATAACGTCAAAAAGGAAATTCGAAAGAGTGATGCGGTATCCATCAAGAAAGACCAAAATCCCCGGGACTTTTTCATCTGCACCCACCGGGCTGATTATGATATTTTAGCCCAATCACCATTCAATGTGGTCCTCCAGGAAAAACTCCCCAAAAAGGATGACGGTTCCCTCTCTTGGGCGGTCATGCGCCATGGGGTACGCTATGTGAATATTGAAACGCGGCTGGGGTGGCTCAGTCAGCAGAAGAAGATGCTGAGTTACCTGGAAGACCATTTAAAATGAATTTTGATTGGATTTATTTTTTATCTTTTATCTTTGGTCTTTTGTTTCTCTACTGGTTCGTTTTTCTCATTGCGGTTTGGCTGAAAAGTTATTTCACCGATATGAAGTTGGAGCGCTGGTTCAACGGTAAAATGGGATTCAGCGGATATATTTTAGGCGCATTCGCCGGAGCCATTACGCCTTTTTGCTCCTGCACCACCGTCCCCATTTTCGCCGGTATGGTGGATAATAATATTAAACACGGTTATGCCATCAGTTTTCTCATTGCCTCGCCTACGATCAATCCGCCGGCCCTAATTTTGTTTTATGCCCTCTTTGGCGGACAGCTTACCTTGGTCTATGGCTTTGTCTGTTTTACCATCGCCGTAATTGGCGGCATGATATTGGGAAATGAACGATTCAAATCATCCCTCATTGAAATATTTATGGTGAATGAAGATGAAGGATTTCGGTGGTCCGAAGTGAACCGCCAGTATGCGGGCTTTTTAAAAAGCTTAGCACCGGTGATTGTCATTGCGGCAGCTATTGCTACGGGTCTCAAAGGTTGGCAGCCATCTGATGCATTTTTGGGTTATACTTCTGGGAGTACATTTGCCATTCCATTATCGGTTCTTTCGGGTGGGATCCTGTATGCAGATATTGTCATGCTCCTTCCCATTGGCGAACTTTTTCTGGAAAAAGGGTTGGACACAGGATTAGTTTTCGCCTTCATGATGGCTGCTTCTGGCGTAGGTCTCCCGAGCCTCCTGTTACTCACCCGTATATTCAAAAAAGACCTTTTGGGTTTTTATCTCTTAACCATTTTTATTTTGTTCACTTTAGCAGGATTTTTTATCTCATGGATACTATAGTTCTTTTTATTCTCTACGGATTCTTTTTTGCCTTCCTCACGGCACTCATTGCAGAAAAAAAGGGATACCCCGTTCGGAATTGGTTTTGGCTGGGATTTTTACTGGGATTTATTGCCACAGGAATTTTACTTTTTCAACCCAAAAAGGGTACAGGAACCCCCAAGTAAATTTCATTAACAATAAATTCCCACTGATAAAAAAATGAAATCAGACCAAACTTTCTCGTCGAAATGAATAACATCATTATTAGCACCACCCCCGAGAACCCTCCTCATATGAGGAGGAGATTTAGGGGAGGAGAAAGGAATTGTAATGCATCCAATATTATATCAATCAGACACATTAATTATTGATTCCTATTCCGTTTTTTTTCTTTTGGCATGGATGGTGGGTGGTGTGGTGTTTTATCGGGAATTCCGCCGTATGGGCTGGGAACTGGAACAGATGCTTTTTGTCATGGTCGGCGCCATTGTGGGGGCGGTGATTGGTTCATACATTTTTAATATATTCTTTGCGGGATTTGAAGAAGTGCCAGCACGGATTCGCGCCTTTGATTTTGCCGGTAAAACAGTATTGGGCGGTATTGCCGGGGGATTTATGGGTGTGGAGTTGGCGAAGAAAAAAATTGGATATCCCCATTCTACCGGCGATGCATTTGCGGTAGCAATTCCTCTGGGTCATGCCATCGGCCGGATCGGCTGTCTCTTGGGGGGGTGTTGTTTTGGCACACCTTGCACATTGCCTTGGGCCATCACCTATCCGGAAGGGTCCATAGCCCATCTTACCCAAATGGTTACTGGCGTTATTCCTGAAACAGCTACGATGTCATTGGCGGTTCATCCCACTCCTGTTTATGAAATTATTTTTAATTTAGCATTGTTTGGATACTTATGGCAAAAACGGGGGACCTATAAAGTACGAGGCAGTTCATTCAGATTGTATTTGGCGGCCTATGGATTATTCAGATTTTTTGAAGAATTTGTCCGAGGAGATTCGCCTTTCCCGGAAGATGGCTTTTTGAAAGCACCACAATGGTTATTGTTGGCAGTCGTTATTTATTTTGGGTGGTGGTATTATCAAAATGAATTAAGGCAGGTTAAAACAAAAAAGGATATTAGCCCTGGGGTTGTAAGAACAATGGCAAAAAAGATTAAAGAAGATGCACAGATGCACCGCAAAGGCAGAAAAGAGGGCGAAGAATAAACTGTTTGGCCATCTTAAATATAATAATCCGAATTATTCACTAGAAATTGAACGTACAAGAGAAGAGCTAATAAAACTTCAGATTGAAATTGGACAATACCGTTTCAGTCAAGAATTTCCCCTAATTACAAAAAATAAAACACATTATCCTTGAGGAGGAATGTTATGAGAAAAACATCAATTTTATTTGTTCTATTATTTAATGGATTATTGGGTCAGCATTATCAAGTTGATTTTCAACCTGATGAATTCAAACAGAGGTGGACAGGTGTTCTTAATCAAATTGGGGACGATGCGGTGGCGGTGGTCCAGGGTTTTCCGCTCTCCAATGGATTTATTATGCCACGACAGACAAATGCATTCTATTATTTGAGCGGTATTGAAACACCCCATTCCTATATCTTATTAGATGGGAGAAATAAAAAAGTCACCTTGTATATGCCACCAAAAAATGAACGCTTAGAACGTAGCGAGGGAAGGATTCTTAATGCGGAAGATATCAAACTGATTAAAAAACTTGTTGGGGTAGATGCGGTACTTTCTACAGACTCCATGCAAGAAAATTTTCCCCCTGATCTTAAACGAACCACAGCAATTTATACTATGTTTACGCCAGCGGAAGGGCAGGGTCAGAGCCGGTATGAACTAGAAGTAGCCAATGCATCAATTTCGGCAGACCCTTGGGATAGCAGAATTAGTCGTGAGGGCCGCTTTGTACAACTACTCCGAACACGAAATCGCCATAACAAAGTAAAAGATTTGACCCCGATTATTGATAATCTAAGAAGTGTAAAAAGCGCAAATGAGATTGCTTTAATAAGACGGGCATCGCAATTGGCAGGTTTGGGTATGATTGAAGCGATCAAAAGTACTGAGCCAGGTGTTTGGGAATATCAATTGGATGGTGCGGCTCGTTATGTTTACTTAATCAATGGTGCACGTCTTGAGGCCTACAGATCGATCACTGCTTCAGGCACAAAAAATATTAGCAATGGACATTATTATCGGAATGACAGTCAATTGAAAAGTGGCGACATGGTTCTAATGGACTATGCACCAGATTTCCGATACTATGTAAGTGATATTGGAAGAATGTGGCCGGTCAATGGAAAATATGAGCCATGGCAACGTGAATTACTTCAAATTATTTTAGAATATCGTAATGTCGTACTAGATATTATTCGTCCAGGAATTAATACAGATCAGATTTTGGAAGAAGCTAAACAGAAAATGAAGCCGATTATGAAGCACTATAATTTCTCAAAGAAAATTTATAAAAAAGCAGCTGAAAAAATGGTTCAATCGGGAGGCGGGGTTCTCTCCCATCCAGTAGGCTTGGCTGTACATGATGATGGTCCTTATCGTTATGGTCCGTTAAAAGTTGGACATGTATTTTCAGTGGACCCGCAAATGTGGGTACCAGAAGAGAATTTGTATCTTCGATATGAAGATACAATTGTAGTTACAAAAGATGGCAATGAGAATTTCACAGACTTTCTACCTTCAGAATTGGATGATTTAGAAGCATTGGTTCGTAAAAAAGGTATTCTACAAGCTTTTCCAGGAAACAACATGAAATGGAACAATTCAAAATGAAAAATAAAATAAAATTACTATTGGTTATAGCCATTTTTGTAGGCTTACTCTCTGCTCAAGGAGATGAATTCGATTCAAAATACTATAATGAAACGATTTACCTCCAACAGGGATTTCTGGGACCGAAATATATGATGGGCGGCAATTCATATTCGTTGGTTACGATAGGGGGTGAATTAAACAGATACCCCAACTCAGGAGAATTATATAGGAAATATAAATTTATGCGGTTGGTCGGTATGGGACTAATGGTTGCGGGCCCAATCTTAAGTGTTGGTATGACAGGACCTGGTGGGGGAGAAGATTTTGATGATACCTATATGTCTGTATTTATTGGTTCAATGTTCTTGGGTGCATTTGCACAAATAGAATCAATCAATAAGCTCAATGAAGCGGTGTGGGCTTATAATGGGAATCAGTTAAAACAGAAAGAATTTGGGAAAAGGGTTCCGAATAAATAATCGGATTTATTTAATCTTTAAACTGTTGCCTGTAAACACTTTTTCATTTAGCGCATCTTCTATATAACCCATCATGACCGAATGGCCCGTTATGGTTTGGGGACTTGTATCGTCATCCATGGCGGTTAAATGAATGGGGATCTTATTCATGGCGATAAACGCCGTATTTTCATTGCAGACGTAAAGGGATGGCGGTGAAGTATCTTCAAGTTTATCCCATGCAAATCGAATTTGGAAGTCTCCCTCATTGATCCCTAATCGCATATCCGGATTATCTGAAGTCAATGGTGCGCCGGTATACAATGGCAGCATGGTTTGCAGAATGACCCAAGGCATGGAGTTGGGTGGAATGTTTATATAATATGTTTGATCTTCAAAAAGATCAATTGCATGCTGGATGCCATTCGCATTTACCAATAGGTTATAATGGCTTAGTTGGATTCCCACACCTTTGTTCCAGAATACCATCGCTTCATGCTGAAGGAGTGGTTTAAATGAGGGATTGTGATCCTCTGTAAAGGGTTTAATTTTTTTAAAAAAATTGGATTCACCTGTAATTGTCAAGACTGGGGCTGCGGATTTTTTTGCCCCATCCAAATCACCATCGCCAGTCAACACCAAAGAGGCGCCCAGTGTCCAAATGCCGAATGCCAGGATCTCGCATTCGGGAAAGGGCAGTTGGTCCATAAGAACACGATCTTTGGGTTCAATCCCTTCCGATACGAGCCAGTTGGCGGTTTGTTGGGCCAGGCGATAGACTTTATCGGATGTGAGGCCCAAATCTGCATACACCATCTTTTCGCCGTATTTCACATTCTGTCCGTCCACCAATGATCTTAGATTAGGGTAAGGGACCATGTATTCAATGGGTTCCACATTCCCCAGACACTGGGCCTGGTAAATTCTTTGTTTGAGGTCTGGCATATTTTTTGACCGTCCCTAAATCCCCGCCTATTACAGGGGGGGACTGGTATGGTTTAATTTTTTCTAATAGATAATGTCATTGCCCGCCTGCCGAGCGGGCAGGCGGGCGTAGCGAAGCAATCTCCCATGTTATAAAGTTTATCAATGGGATTGCTTCGTCATTTCGCTCGGTGCGGAATTTCTCGCAATAACATTTTATTTATCAGGTTTTACCTGGCGGACGACCGTAAACGTATCATGTACATGTATATAATTATTTCCAGCCAGACGACCCACGGGGTTCAATACTTCAAGGTCAATGTGTCCATCTCTATAAACATCCTCATCCACATGAAACATGACAATATTGCCGATGACTGCAAAACCGCCTCCCGGTTCCGTTTTTCCCACAGGGACAATGGTCTGGAGCCTGCACTCAAAACTGACCTTCGATTCCTTCACGCAGGGCGGCGCCACTTTCACTGAATCAACCGGTGTGAGTCCCGAAACCTCAAATTCATTCACTTCTTTTTCGAAGTCTGTTGCACAGGCCACCATCTGTTCAACAAATTCTTCTGAAACAATATTCACCACGAACTCATTAGTATCACGAATATTATTCAGAGTATCCTTGGTAAGCCCGTCGTAACCCCGTCGACCGGGAGCAAACATTATTGTTGGCGGGTTGGAACAAACGCCATTGAAATAAGAAAAAGGCGCCAAATTCAGGATTCCATCCTTTGATTTGGTGGATACAAAAGCAATCGGCCGTGGCACGATAGAGCCTATCATCAATTTATGATTATCGGCAAAGGATTGCTTATTCGGATCAATGATCATGATTCATCCAGCCACGATAAAGGGTAGTCTGGATCGTCAATGCTTACGGCCGCTTTGGTCATTTTCAGGGGCTTGAAAGTATCCACCATAACGGCGATCTCATTCGCTTCTCTGGTACCCAGGGATGCTTCGATTTTCCCCGGTTGAGGCCCATGGGGCAGACCAGCGGGGTGGTAAGTAATAGAGCCTTCTTCCATTCCCTTGCGGCTCATGAAATCACCAGCGACATAATAGAGAATTTCGTCCGAATCTACATTGCTGTGGGCATAGGGCGCCGGGACCGCTTCCGGATGATAGTCAGACAGGCGCGGGACAAAATTGCAAATCACCAATCCCGGTGCCTGGAAGACTTGGTGAACCGGCGGTGGTTGATGGACCTTGCCCGTGATGGGCATAAAGTCATTCACATTAAATACCCATGGGAAATAATAGCCGTCCCAGCCAACTATATCGAATGGATGTTTTTTATATTCATAGGATTGAAGTCCTTGAGCTAATCGCACTTTGACTTCAATAGGGCCTTCGGTTTGAGGTACTTCGAGAGTTGGTGTTTTAATATCCCGTTCGCTGTAAGGGGAATGCTCTAATAATTGGCCTAGTTTATTGCGATAGCGATTGGGTGTTTCAATGGGCCCAGCCGTTTCTATAATGAATAATTCCATTGGTTCGGTTATATTGAGTTGCCAGATCACTCCTCGGGGGATGATGGCATAATCCCCATAAGCCAATTCCAG
>JAYEFG010000104.1:0-2180 GCA_034658595.1 Fidelibacterota bacterium
ATATCCGGATGTGGGCAAAGAATTGGGCTGGTATTTTATATTTCCGGGGAAATCATTAAGCAAAGATCCTATGACAGGCATCATCCGCCGACATCACGTCCATGAATCTAATATCCAGCGAGCGGTGAAAAAGGCGGTGAATAAAGCAGGTATCCATAAACATGCTGGCTGCCATACGTTTCGTCATTCATTTGCCACTCATTTACTTGAGCATGGTTATGATATTCGATCAGTGCAGGAATTGCTTGGTCATAAAGATGTTCGCACAACCATGATTTATACCCATGTTATGCAAAAAGGACCCTTGGCGGTTAAAAGTCCGCTGGATAGCTAATATTTTAAGTCTATAATATGACGTATGAAAAACCAATTTTAGCCATCATCGGCCCCACAGCTGTGGGCAAAACGGCTGTCGCCATCACTTTAGCACAGCAGGTCAATGGTGAGATTATCGGATTGGATTCACGGCAGATCTATAAAGGATTGGATATTGGTACCGCCCAGCCCTCAAAAGAAGAAATGGAATTGATCCCTCACCATCTGGTTGCTGTTCGGGAGCCAAACGAACTTGTTTCTGCCGGGGGATACGCCCATTTGGTTGAAGAGTGTATTCATGATATTAGTGATAGAGGTAAGAACCCCATCCTTTGTGGTGGCGCTGGATTGTATTTGGAAGCGCTAACCAAAGGCATTTTTGAAGGCAGCGCATCAGACTTGGAAATACGTGCGCGGCTCAATTCTGATTATGACCAAGATCCAGAAGCATCATTTAATAAACTGGAAGAGATCGATCCGGATTATGCTGAAATTGTACACATAAATAATAAAAAGCGCCTGGTGCGGGCATTGGAGATATACGAACTCACCGGTAAACCTCCTTCAGTACTATATGCAAATCAACCATCCATTCAACCTCGCCATGGCGAGCAGGTACTCAACCATGCATTTTGCGTCATTTTACTTTCCATTGATAAAGATACTTTGGAAAAACGTATCCGCAGCCGGACGCAAAAAATGCTGGCCAATGGCTGGATCGAAGAAACAAAAATACTTCGGGACAAATATTCAGTTGCAGAAGCCCATGCCTTGGATTCCATCGGCTACCGCCAGATCGGCCAGCATTTACGTGGTGAATACTCGTTAGCAGAAGTGGAGGAGGAGATAATTGTACGTACACGTCAATACGCCAAACGCCAAATGACGTGGTTCAGAAATCGTTCTAATCCTGTTGAACTTGATGTAGAAAAATTTGACAATGTGAAAGTAATTGCAGATGAGATCATATCCATTTGGAAAAAATTCAAGCTTCATCCCAAAGGTTGAAACCCGAGGGATCTACGTTCTCTTCTATTATTACATAAAGTATTCGACTTATTTCCAAAATGTAGATTCCTCACCTTGTTCGCAATGACAATTCATTTTTTGTCAATTAGACATAATTTGTTTTGATTGCAACAAATATGTTAAATTTATCAATGAATTGACCCTTTAAAACGCTCCGGTGAGGGCGAGAAGGGCAGCGCATGGACCTCCGTTCAGCGACTCCGCAAACGCGGAATAGCAGCTGCCCGGGGGTTTTTTTATAGACAGGAGTTATAGTGGAAGCAAAACAAACATTGATTGAAGACTCAGCTGCCATAGGCCGCCAAATCACCCGCATTGCCCATGAGATCGTAGAAAAGAACGGCGGGGCAGAAGATGTGGTGCTCATCGGCATTCGAACACGAGGAGAGCCCATCGCTGAACGGATTCATGCACTGATCAACGAACACACAGGAATTGAACTCCAATTAGGCGCACTGGATATCACGTTTCACCGCGATGATTTTCGCGAACGCCTGGTCGTGCCGCAAATCAAAGGAACGCATATCGATTTTTCCCTGGATGACAAGATCGTGGTTTTGATAGATGATGTACTCTATACCGGCCGCACGATTCGTTCGGCTATGGAAGCGCTCATGGCCTTTGGGCGGCCGCAAAAGATCCAGTTAGCAGCGTTGGTGGATCGCGGACATCGTGAAATGCCAATCAAAGCGGATTATGTAGGTAAGAATATTCCCACCAATGAAGGCGAACACGTAAATGTATTAGTGCAAGAAATTGACGGCAAAGATGCAGTTGTGCTGATGTCGTACCAGGAGGACGCATGAGCTTAACCCATCGCCATCTATTGGGCTTGG
>JAYEFG010000105.1:0-2173 GCA_034658595.1 Fidelibacterota bacterium
ATCAAGCCCCATAAGCCGGGGAATTTAAAATTGCGCGTCAGAAATGTTGCTATCAAGCGTGAAGACCGTATATACGGAGCCGTAAATGTGACAGTACCAAAGCCCAAATTAGATCGAATTGTTTTTCAAGATTCAATGGATAAATATTATAGTGAGTCATCCATTCAATTAAATACCATTGTCTATGATGAAGCAGATTTGGTCAGAAGAGATGCCCCCATTTCTTATTCGTCTTCTAATACTCAAATAGCCACAGTCAATAATTTTGGTATTGTGAAGACTAAAAAACCTGGAAAAGTCGTTATTACAGCAACTGTGGATTCTATTTCTGCCGACCATGAATTATCTATAATGAAAAATCCAGTCCGGTCACTTACCATTTCCACAGAAAAGGATGTGATACGTACGGGTGATGTTATCAGATTTAAGGTGAAAGCTTTCGATCGAGGGAAAAAAATTGTAGCCGATGCGCCGATCCAATTTTCTTACCATGGAAAAGCAGAATATGGTATTGGGTTGCCCGCTTCAGCGCAGGTAACCGAAGATGGACGGTTTGTTGCTGAAACAGAAGGAATCTATGTAGTTACGGCATCCTCAAGCGGGTTAAGTGTTAGAAAAACCGTTAAAGTAGAGAAAAGAAATGTTCGCAAAGATATTGTATTGGTTGGTCATGGGTTGATTTCAAATGTATATACATCTGACCTTTGGATCTGGCCAGGAATTGGAAAACATTCAGGGAAAGATTTTGCCGTTACTGGAACGTGGGGTGCCAATGGGGAAGCTTATTTTTGGGATGTGACCGATCCATCGAATTTGCAGATTATTGATACAGTAACTGTCGATGCTCGCACGGTTAATGATGTAAAAGTATCAGCAGATGGCCGGATAGGGGTGATAAGCCGAGAGGGAGCGTCCAACCGGAAAAATGGTTTTGTAGTGTTGGATGTTTCTGATCCTTACCATGTGAAAATATTATCCACATTTAATGATGATATGACAGGTGGAGTTCATAATGTATTTATTTACGAGGATCATGTGTATGCGGTGAATAATGGCCGGAAGTACGATATAATCAATATTGAAGATCCAAAAAACCCATTTCGTGTCGGTGTATATGAATTAACAACCCCGGGTCACAGCATCCATGATGTTTGGGTGGAAGACGGCATTTCCTATTCTTCAAATTGGGCAGATGGAGTCCATGCGGTGGATGTAGGTGGATTAAAATTTAGGGAAAAAAACCGCGGCAAAATCCAATATAATCCTTTACTGATGAAAGCAGGGCGGGGAGGTCCTTCAAATCCTGTGCATATTGCGGATATGGTGGACCCTAATGGCCATAATCATGCTGCATTTCCATTTAAAAGCCAATCAACAGAAAAATTTTATATTGTTGCAGGGGACGAATGGTTTCCTTGGCGTTATCCCAATAAACCCCGGCCATACCAACCCAGAGGTGGGTTTCACTTTTTAGATTTTACAGATATTGATCATCCCAAAGAAGAGGCTGTTTATACCATCACCGAAGCGGGATCGCATAATCATTGGATTCAAGGTGATACATTGTATGCTGCGTATTATAATGGTGGACTCCGAATTGTGGATATTTCGGGAGATTTATTAGGGGATCTATACAGCCAGGGACGAGAAATTGCTTTTTTCCTCACGGGGCATCCTGATGGCCATATTAAAAATGCACCTAATGTTTGGGGAACAATTCCCTACAAAGGACTGGTCTTTTTCACGGATATGTATAACGGATTGTATTGCGTTCGTTTAGTAGAACAAGATAAGAAGAGAAGCACTCCTTAAATCATAACCCATACTCAATAAAGCAGAATGTGCCGGAAATGAAACCCATAAGACGGCACAGGGCAAGTAATCCATTTAAATATCAAAAGATAAATATGTGTTATTAACTCCTTTAATAGAAATGACTCAAAGAAGAATTATTAATTTTTTTAAACCTGCAAATCTGATTGTTGTTAGCATTTTAAATGCAATAACGTTTTCCCAGGAAAATATACCTAATGAAAAGCGAGTGATTATTACAAAACAAATATCCACGGGTAAAATTGAATTGGATGGGTTTTTAGATGAACCAGAATGGAAATTGGTTTTTCCGGCCAAGGATTTTATCCAGCGAGATCCGATTGAAGGAGCCCCTAGTACC
>JAYEFG010000106.1:0-29256 GCA_034658595.1 Fidelibacterota bacterium
GTTCGTTTTATGAGTATGATGTATGGTGTGGACACCGAGACAGCGAATACGCGTATGGTTCAACTGGCCCGGGAACTACACATGATTCCTTACCTCAAAAGAATGGTCCAGGATATTTCGCCTGGAATTGTTAAAAAGGGTATGATCCTCCGGGCCTTGGTTCATGATCCTGAAATTTTGATTATGGATGATCCTACGGCCTTTATGGATGTTGAATCTTACCGGCACACATGGGATTTATTATTACGTTTGAGAGGTAAAAAAACCATTTTGTATGTGAGTCAATCCTTGACTGAAGTTGAAGCGGCCCATGACCGGATACTGGTATTGGAAGACGGACGGATTGCTTTGGATGGAAGCCTGGATAAATTGTTGGGCAGCACTTTTGAGTTCCATCAATTCCAGATTGAATTTGAGGAATTACCTGATGTTTTATTCAAACAATTGTCCAAGCTACCCAAAGTGAAAAATCCTTCCCGGATTGGGAATAGTATCCACTTTTATGGCCGTGAAAGAAATGTATTTTTTGAAGTATTGAATGCGGCCGCATCGGCCACCATGAAAGATATCAGTGTGAAAAAACTAGGCCTCCAGGATTTGTTGGATGCCAAATTTGCCAAGGATGGGATCCATTGATTAAAGCATTATTTTTCAGACGTTACTGGCTCATTCGCCATCGTCTTATGACAACCCTGGCCTTTATGGCGGTCCTGCCCTTATTGCTCCATATCGCCTTTACCATGGTTATGAAAAATATTTTGGTGCGTTCTCTGGACCAAGTACCATATGAAGTTTGGGTTTTCCCCGGAATTATTTTGCTGATAGCCTCTGTATCAACTTTTTCAATGGTATACAGGGATTTATTTGATCTGCGCATTCATAAAAAATCTTTTATTCCCATCACTTTGGCGCCTTATAGAAAGACGCATTTGGTACTTGGTTTTTTAGTAACATCCATCTTTGAAGCATTGGTTTATGTTATTATTGCTATGGGTGTGCTTACTGTTTTACTTCCGCAACCGCTTCATTGGTCTGCTTATTTATTTATCCCTCTATTTTCATTTTTATACACCTTTATGTTGGGGAATTTGATGATCACTTTTTCTGTATTAACAGACAGAATTTCCACCTATTTATTAATCATGATTGCAATCTTTTTCTTTGTCTTATTCGGCACCGGGTTATTGGTGGAATTTGATTTTTACCCTAAAACAATCGGCACCATTTTATCTTACTCTCCCTTAAGTATGATCTTATCCGAATTGAGAGGGATCATATTTTTTAATCGAG
Organism: Fidelibacterota bacterium; assembly: GCA_034658595.1. GTDB lineage: Bacteria > Fidelibacterota > Marinisomatia > Marinisomatales > TCS55 > TCS55. The sequence continues at coordinate 1,291 of JAYEFG010000106.1, forward strand.
TTGATTGGCCGCAGATTATTACACCCTTAGTTGTTGCCATTGGCTGGACATGGTTGAACGGTTATTTACTAAAACGAAAGATGAAACAATGAGAGCATACCTTTCCGGTGCTATGGAATTTGCCAGTGATGAGGGTGCCGGCTGGCGCATAGATATGACCAAATGGCTGGATCAAACATTGAACCATTCTGTCTACAATCCTGTGGAAGAATCTCAATCTTTAATAAAGGATTACGGTGCGGAAAATTATCGAGAATGGAAAAACACCGACCCGAAAAAATATGCAGATTTTATACGTATATGCGTAGATCGTGATATTGATACAGTGCGCAACCATACAGATTATATCATTTGTCTCTGGGATGAGAATGTGTTAAAGGGCGCGGGAACCCATGCTGAAGTAACTTTGGCTTATGATTCTCAAAAGCCCGTCTATTTGATTAATAAATTGCCGGAAGCAGATCTGAGTGGCTGGATTATGGCCTGCAGTTCAAAAATATTTTCGGATTTTGAACAATTGAAAAATTATTTATTGGAACAATATTCAGCGGTTACTATTTGAGAAAAAATTATGGTAGGACCCAAAGCTAAAATTCATCTTGACCGGCTCAAGGTTAACTACGATTTGGTTCAAAAACATGTGTTGGGAAAGCCCATCATGGCTGTGGTGAAGGCCAATGGATACGGTCACGGTGGGGTGGTCTGTGCCAAGGCGTTAGAAGAATATGGGTACCAATTCTTTGCTGTATTTACTTTAGATGAAGGCATCGAACTGCGGGAAGCCGGAATCAAATCTGACATTCTCACCTTCAGTCGGTTGGATACTTCCAGAATTGATGTAGCGGTTGCCCATAGGTTGACCTTGAATATTTCCCATAAATTGGATTTGTCTGCTTTGCTTGCTTATTCAAAATCAAATGGTGTATGTCCTACAGTGCATTTAAAAGTGGATACAGGGATGACACGCCTGGGCATTGATGTTGATGATGCGAAACAGTTAATTCAAAATTTAAAGGACAATCCTCAAATTCCATGTGAGGGAATTTATTCCCACCATGCCACGGCGGATGAAGGAGATTTATCCTATGCCATTGAACAGGAATCGAAGTTTAATTCTGTCCTGGATATTGCCAATAAAATAGGATATTCATTCGAATACATTCATTTCTCGAATAGCGGCGCCATATTGAATATGGATCAAAGTCCATATAATATCGTCCGTGTCGGTATGCTTTTATATGGTGCATTTCCATCGGATGAAGTTCCGACAGATTTACCCATTCAACCGGTAATGGAATTTAGAGCACCGGTTGTAGAAGTACGTCAAGTTCCGGCCGGGACACCGGTAAGTTATGGTGGTGTATATTCAACGAAGTTTGAGACACATATTGGTGTAATTCAATGCGGTTTTGCTGATGGATTCCCTCGGGCCTGGTATGCAGATGGTTATGTCAGTTATAAAGGAAAGCAATTCAAAATTGCCGGTCGTGTTTGCATGGATCAGTTTATGGTGGATTTTGAAGACACCCAACCATTAGTTGGTGATGAAATCCTGTTAATTGGAGAGGTCGGCAATGATGTTGTTCGCATGGAAACGATTGCCAAGAAGATCAATTCTACACCCTATGTCCTAGCCACTGCAATTGGCGGCAGAACAGAGCGAATCTATCAGGATTAATTCCCATAAACCGTATTAGATTTCTACGGCAATGATCCGAGGAAATCATATCCGAACAATTTCATTTAAGGCCAGTGTCTGGCTTTCCATCCTTTGCGGCCAGCAGTTTAATTACAGTACAGTGATGCCCGTGCCGGATCTTTCTTTTCATCCATCCATCTTTTATGGCCTCGATATTTTAGAACAAATGGATTTCAAACCGCTTTACGGGAAAACCATTGGCGTATTCACAAATCAAACAGCTGTTAACCGCAAAGGTACTCATTTACTCGATTTATTAATAGCCCATGCAAAAATTGATGTGGAAATCATATTTCTACCACAATATGGATTATTCGCAGATCAAAACGAACGGTTCAAGATCCAGGGGAACCAAAAGTACGATCCGATCTATAAAGCGCGGATTGTGGAAGTATTCGGCCGCAATGTGAAACCGCCCGAGTGGTCCATGCGCGGCTTGGATCTAATCCTGATTGATATCCAGGATACAGGTGTTCGTTTTTCCACTTATGTCGCAACCATGACAAAAGTGCTTGAAGTGGCTAGCGAATGGAGTACACCCGTCATGGTATTAGACCGGCCAAACCCACTTCGAGGAGACCGGGTGGACGGTCCTGTAGTGAGACCCCAATTTCAATCCTTTGAGGGATACCATCTGGTACCCATCCGCCATGGAATGACCATGGGTGAATTAGCGATCATGGCCAATGAAATGGGCTGGATTAAAAACTTAAAAAGAGTCAACTTAACCGTAATCCCAATGGCGAACTGGAAACGGTCTTATTGGCTGGATAAATCCGAACATCCATGGATCAGTCCCCAACCCAATGTTAAAACGATTCGCACAAATTTATCCTATGTGGGATTTGGACTCTTGGAAGGCACCAATCTTAATGACGGCAGGGGAACGGATCGGCCCTACATGCGTGCCGGGGCACCTTGGCTTTCTGGATTCCATTTAGCCGAAAAGCTGGTTCAATTGAATTTGCCCGGTGTTGAATTTCGTGTGATTGAATACGTTCCCCGGAAAAAAGATGAAGATAAATTGGTACCATTTCATGTGAATAAAGTATGCAGTGGTGTGGATATTTATATTATAGATCCCAACCGTTTTGATCCTTTGGCAACGGCAACTGCGATTATGGTTCTAGTCAGCCAACTATATCCCAGGGAGTTCAAATGGGATGAACTCAACCGGATCGATATGCTGTTTGGTCATAGTCAATTGCGCCTTTTTTCCGCCCAGGGAAAACCGGCCAACTATCTACCGCCCCTTTGGCTGAAGGATGTACTGAAGTTCAATGAATTTCGCCAGCAGTTCCTGCTTTATCAATAATCAATGATACGCAAACTTTTTCCTTCTTACTTCTTCCTTCTAACTTATTCCTTATCGCAGACTCACTTCACCATTCCCCAAAACGTTTGGCGGATTAGTATCCAAAATGAACTGGCAAGCGGTAAATGGAAAGGGCATGACGGCCGTGACGGCTGGAAAGACTTTACTTACCAATTGAGTGGTATTGATTATACCATCACCCAGGGATGGAAGCGAAACACAACCACCCAAACTTTTCTAATTGAATACGGATTTACGGATAAATCCACATTTATCATGAATATTCCCAAACTGCAAAAATTTGATCAAACCCATACTTGGTCTATAACCAGCGATTCGACCATTACACAGATGGATAATCTGTTAACCAGTTATTTCCCTAAGACGAAATCAAACTCAGGATTAGGTGATGTTACATTTGGAATGAATATTTTGTTTTTGGGAAATCCGGCATGGCGTGGAGGAAAAAATAAATATTCACTCTATGGCGGGATTGATGTGACCCTGCCTTTTGGAGAGCGCTTAAAAAAATATTATCCCAAAGATGTGGATGCAAATGGGATGCCAAACCAATTCAAACAACTGCCTATTGGCAATGGACTTACACGGTGGAGAGGAAGGGTGTTTGGTGAACTGTATCGAAAAGTATGGGGTCGGCTTATTAATGTGAATTGGTCCGCCAGCCTCTCCTCATTCAGTCGTGAAATTATTAATCCACCCCTTTCATTTTTATGGATCATGGAGACCGGCGCCGATTCTATTTCCCGCGCTATCGGGGACGCGGTCCTCTTTGAGCAGGGGGGAGAAGTTTATGGGTCTGTCCAGGGTCAAATGGAATTATGGCTCCAACGCTTGTTTTTCTCAGTGGGTATGGATTGGATGTTTTCGGCACGCGATCAATATTATTCCAGCAGCGACACATGGAATAATTGGATGGCCGCCAGAAAGAATTATGATACCCAAATAAACCGGGCGGCCCAATTTGTTAAATTTAATTTTTTGAATGTGGATCCTTATAAAAAAATCGGTCCCATTCCATTTGAATTAGAATTGGGTGTCCAGTGGTATGTACCGTTCTTAACTTATCATACATACGGGTATACTTCGTCCTGGATAAGGATCAGTTCTTATTTTCAGGCGTGGTAGCTTCAACCTAAATTCCTTTTCCAAGGAGGCATCCAATTGATTGATTCAAGAAAATCCATCTGGGCCTGGTCGTTTTATGATTGGGCCAACAGTGCATTCGCCACAACAGTAATGGCAGGCTTTTTCCCCGTATTTTTTAAGGAATATTGGTCTAATACAGACAGCGTTACTTTAAGCACTTGGTACTTGGGATTGGCTAATTCCATCGCATCAATTATAGTGGCGGCTCTTGCGCCTTTTTTAGGTGCCATTGGGGACCGCGGCACAGCTAAAAAGAAGTTTTTAATCTTATTTGCCTTTCTGGGTGTAATTGGAACAGGAGCATTATGGATGGTGGGACAAGGGCAATGGCAGATGGCAGTTCTGTTTTATATTATTGCTTCCGTGGGATTTTTAGGGGGAAATATCTTTTACGATTCATTGTTGCCGGGCATTGCTTCAAAGGAAAAACTTGATTACACTTCTTCATTGGGATTTGCTTTGGGATATATCGGAGGCGGATTACTTTTCCTGATAAATGTACTCATGTACAAATACCCGGGAGTGTTCGGTATCCCTGATGGCGCCACTGCCATTCGCTTATCATTTGTATCTGTTGCCGTTTGGTGGATGGTGTTTTCTATACCCATAATCCTTTGGGTAAAAGAACCTATAATTCATGCACCGATAGGCATTGGTTCAGCGATCGGCGCCGGATGGCGTCAATTGAAAGATACGATTAATGATATCAGGCACTTGAAAGTGGTCGGTACATTTCTGCTGGCTTATTGGCTCTATATTGATGGAGTGGATACTATTATCAGGATGGCAGTGGACTATGGTACCAGTTTGGGATTTCCCCCAAGTTCTTTGATTACAGCTTTATTGCTGGTTCAGTTTGTTGCCTTCCCAGCCACCTTGGGTTATAATTGGTTTGCAGCAAAAATTGGAATTAAAAGAGCTGTATATATAGCCATTCTGGGATATGCATTCATTACAATTTTTGGTGTATTTATGGCTGAACAATGGCATTTTTATGTTCTGGCGATTTTTATAGCTTGTTTCCAAGGAGGTATTCAAGCCTTGAGCCGCTCACTCTATTCCCGCATTATACCGAAGGAAAAAGCAGCGGAATTTTTTGGATTTTATAATATGCTTGGAAAATTTGCGGCCATTATCGGCCCCCCGCTTATGGGATATGTAGGATTGGTAACCGGAAATCCGCGATTGGGTATTTTATCTTTAATTATTCTCTTTTTTGCCGGTGGATTTTTCCTTTCAAAAGTTGATCTTGACGAAGGGGAACGTATGGCAAAAGACTTCCTGTAAAAGGAATTAAAAAAAATACTTGAATTAAATATCATCTTGAAGATAAACTTTTTCCATCAAGCCCCGCAGGTGTGGCGTGCTCTTCAGGGAAAAAAGATTTTCTCGAGGGTGTATTTGCGGGGCTTTTTCTTTATCATGTCTTATGCATAGTTTTATGGCGAGGAATTAGAGCAATGTCGGGATTTTCAGCTAAATATTCACAAATGGTCATGCCTGACCATATAAATGTGGTGGGCACCCTTTTTGGCGGTCAAATGATCGCTTGGGTTGACTTGGCAGCGGCCAAAGCTGCTTTTCGATTTTTAAGGAAATCAGATGTAGATGGCGCCGTAACCCGGGCCATAGAACAGGTGGAATTCAAAGAACCGGTTTATTTGGGGGATTGGGTAAATTTTTCCGCAATTGTTATTTCTGCCGGAACCACATCCTTCAAGATTGAAGTGGAAGCTAAAGCGGAGAGCCGGGAAAGAAATGCCCGCTTAGCTTGTGTCGCGACTGTCATAATGGTATCAGTCAAAAAGGATGCGGATGGGAATTACCAAAAAGTACCCCATGGGAAATCCTGTTAAAAGTATCCGACAATTTTTTCTATTATTTTTTGTTTCTTATTTATCAGCACAGGATAATCCAACTGCAGAGGATTCAATTCTCACAAAGTCAAATACCAGATCAAAAGAATTAGAAACAGTTACAATACTTGCAACCGTCAATCCAATTGGTGTAAATCCCACCGCATATCGGTTTAGCATTTATCCGCGAAATCACCCGGCGGAACTCTTTTTGCAGAAATTATTTTTTCCCGGTGAACCGATTCAGATCATCCTTCCGGCCAATATTCTAAACACGGATACTCTTGGAAATGTGGCCAAACTTGAACCTATGGGGGATAATTATATCCATCAATTTAGAATGTTTGATGGGGGTGAAGGTGAAATTCACCTCACACCATTTGATGTACATGTACCCATGGATATCATCAAATTGTTTATAATAGATAAAACCACAAATAAACCCATTCCTAAAAGCAAAATTCATGTTTCTCAAAATGGGGAAAGCTTAACATTAACCCAAGCGGATACGTCAGGATATACCCGAGTAAGAATCACAACAAAACGGGATAGGGATTCAATGGTTTTATTCTCCATCGATACTCAGGGGAAATATCCGCCATGGAGGGGACGATTAGAAGTTCCAGGGGGTATCTCAGAAAAAGTGATTGAAATATCGCCCCTCAAATTGGAAACTGGCGAATCGATTTATGCGGTTAAAGACCACCTTACTCCTTTTCGTAAGGGACCTGAAAATGGAGCTGAAGTATTATTTTTATTAAATGAAAAAGAGCATGTAGCAATTTCAAAAGTAGCTGGTGATCGCCTATTTGGTCGTGTACGAATATATATAGACACACAAAATGAATATCAAAACATTACTGGATGGATTTTAAGAAAGCATTTAATTCGTAAAGAATAAAAATTTACACTATATAAAAGTTGACATTCTATTTAGGTCATATCTACCTTACTATACCTTAATTATTAAGATAATCTGAAAATGATCAGGAGGTATAGGGTATCGCGGTCAAACTTGAAAGATCGTATGCATTAGAACAACCACAGGGGGATGTTTGGGAGGCCATTCAAAACCCCGACATCCTCGCTGAAATATTACCTAATTGTAACTCCCTTGAGCCCACCGGGGACAATGAATTTCTCGCTAACATCGAAGTAAAAATTGGTCCGATCAAAGGTCAATTCAAATCCAATCTCACCCTTTTTGATTTTAATCCACCTAGCGGATACAAATTCAAGGTAACCGGAAATGGTAAAAAGGGTTCCATGAATGGCCAGGGGGAGATAAAGCTCTTTCCTAATGGCAGTGGTACGGGTTTTACATTCATCGCTAAAGGAAATATAACTGGTATAATAGCACGTGTAGGGCAGCGCTTGATTGAAGCAACAGGGAAAAGATTGATGGACCAGGGATTCGAAAATTTTAAAAATCGGGTTATGGGTAACGTTGTTGCCTAGGTAGCCAAAGTGATAATGAATAACATTATTAATTGAAGGAGATCAGTATGACTCATACAATATCCATGAAAGTAAACGGAAAAACATGTACGGGTGATGTGGAAGCACGGACCTTACTGGTGGATTTCCTGCGTGACCATTTAAACTTGACAGGTACCAACATTGGCTGTGATACCAGCCAGTGCGGTTCCTGCACTATCATGATGGATGGATGTGCGGTAAAATCATGTACTGCATTGGCTGTCCAGGCCGATGGGAGTGCGATCACCACCATTGAAGGACTTGCGAATAATGGTGAACTGCATCCTCTACAGCAGGCATTTTGGGATGAACACGGGCTCCAGTGCGGATATTGTACACCAGGTATGATTATGGCTAGTGTAGGCTTGTTAGACCAAAATCCTGATCCGTCCGAATCAGAGATAAGGCATTGCCTGGAAGGCAATATCTGCCGCTGTACCGGCTACCAGAATATTGTAAAAGCGGTCCAATCTGCATCGCAGTCCATGGAAGGGGGCGCATAATGGGTAAACATATAGGAAAAAGTGTAAAAAGAGTAGAAGATCCCCGGTTTATTCAAGGTCAGGGTAAGTATGTAGCTAACATTAACCTTCCGAACATGGCACACGTGGCTGTTCTCAGGAGCCCTCATGCCCATGCGAAAATCAACAGTATCAACACGGATGCTGCCAAGGCAATGGACGGTGTGATCGATGTGTTTGTTGGTCAGGATCTTATTGATGGCGGTGTTGGAAAAATGCCGGTTATCTGGCAGGTTCCGGATAACAAGATCCCAGACCGCTGGCCATTGGTGCCGGATAAGGTTCGTCACGTTGGGGACAGTGTTGCCGCAGTGGTTGCCGAAGACCCCTATATTGCCCGGGATGCTTTGGATATGATCGAAGTTGATTATGAGGTTCTTGAGGCTACCACAGGCGCCAAGGCTACCACGGAAGATGGAAAACCCCTCGTTCATGATGAGATTGAAAATAATATCAGTTTCAAATGGGGACTGGGAGACAGGGAAGCCTGTGACAAAGCTTTTGAAGAAGCGGATCATGTGGTAAAACTGGACCTGATCAATCAACGGTTGATCGCAAACGCTATGGAACCAAGAGCATGCGCTGCCCAATGGACTGCTGCGACAGAGAACATGACGGTATGGACCACCAGTCAAAATCCGCACATTATTCGCTTTGGTCTCAGTGCTGTTACCCTACCTATGCTGGACGAGCATAAGCTTCAGGTCATTTCCCCCGATGTAGGCGGCGGGTTTGGGAGCAAGATCTTCCATTACCCGGAAGAGGTAATTATCCCTTGGATCGCAAAAGAGATCAATAGACCCTGCAAATGGGTTGCAACCAGAAGTGAATCCTTCATGACTGATTCCCAAGGACGTGATCATGTTCAGAACTGCAAGATGGCCCTTACAAGTGATGGTATCATCACTGGTCTTTATGTTGAGCTGCATGCCGACATGGGTGCTTACTTATCAAGTATTGCACCATTAATTCCAACGGTCATCTGCATTACTCTATTTTCCGGTTTATATAAGTTCCCTGGGATCTGGGGTGAGACCACAGGGACCTTAACCAATACAGTTCCGGTGGATGCGTATCGAGGGGCTGGTAGACCAGAAGCTTCCTACCTGGTGGAACGTTTGGTAGATGTTGCTGCCCAGGAACTAAAGATGGATCCTATTGAGATACGGAGGAAAAACTTCATCGGAAAAGATGAATTTCCCTACCAGACACCAGTCGCCTTCCTATACGACAGCGGCGATTACCACGCCATGTTTGATAAGCTGGAAGAAAATGCAGATTATAAAGGCATGCGTGATGCCCAAGCCAAGGCCAAACAAGATGGACGGCTTGTGGGTATTGGTGTGAGCGGTTCTGTGGAAGCCAGTGGTTATGGACCAGCCGCCACCGTAGGGGCACTGGGATTTTACGGAGGAATGTGGGAGCACGGAGGAATTCGGGTTCACCCAACTGGCAAGGTTACCGCTTTTACGGGTTCTCATTCACATGGTCAGGGTCATGAGACCACCATGGCTCAAATCGTGGCCGACAAACTGGGTATTGAAGTTGCCGATGTTGATGTAGTACATGGTGATACAGATTTAGTGACCCAGGGAATGGGTACCTACGGCAGCCGCAGTGCTGCGGTTGGCGGGGAAGCACTATCCAATGCTGCCAAGAGTATACGAGAAAAACTGGTCACACTTGCCGCTCATCTGATGGAGGTGTCTGAAGATGACCTGGTTTATGATGATGAAAGCGGAAGTGTCCAGGTAAAAGGCGTTCCGGACAAATCAAAGGCGTTTGGAGAACTGGCGTTTGCCGCCTACAGCGGCCATAGCCTGCCGGAAGGAATGGACCCTGGTTTGGAAACTGCGGCCTACTATAATCCCGGAAATTTCACATTCCCGTCTTCGGCTCACCTGGTGCAGGTGGAAGTAGATAAGGATACTGGTGAAATTGAGATTCAGAAGTATGTTGCGGTAGAAGATTGCGGAAATGTGATCAACCCCATGGTGGTAGAAGGCCAGATCTTGGGCGGAATCGTTCAGGGTGTTGGACAGGCTTTGTATGAACATGGTATCTACGATGAAGATGGCCAATTGGTCACCGGATCCATGCTGGATTATACTATGCCCAGGGCTGACAATTTTCCCATGATTGAATCTGACCGAATTGAAACCCCTTCTCCAAGTAATTCTCTGGGAGTTAAGGGTGTAGGAGAAATGGGAAGTATCACATCACCGCCAGCTGTGGTGAATGCTGTGGTTGACGCTTTGTCCGATTATGGCGTGAAACATATTGACATGCCCCTCACTTCGGAAAAAATCTGGAACCTAATACAAACAAACGGAGGCTAGACCATGCAGCCAGCAAATTTTAATTACCACCGGGCCAGTTCAATTAATGAAGCTGAATCATTGTGTAAAGACAATGCAGACGCCAGTTTTCTGGCAGGAGGTCACAGCCTGATTCCGGCAATGAAACTGCGCCTGGCTGAACCAGGTGCACTGGTTGATATTTCCGGCATTGATGACCTAAAGGGCATCACTAGGGATGGCGATAGGATCCATATCGGTGCTTTGACCACACATGCTGAAGTAGAAAGTTCAGATGTGGTGAAGGAGGCCTGTGCCGCATTGACAGAAGCTGCTGGTATGATTGGTGATCCTCAGGTTCGTAACCGCGGTACCATTGGCGGGAATGTGGCCCATGCAGATCCTGCTTCCGATTACCCGGGAATCTTAATGGCCTTGGGTGCTACGGTTGTAACCAGCAGCAGATCCATCGCTATAGACGACTTTTTTACCGGATTGTTCGAAACGGCACTGAATGAAGGAGAAATAATCAAAGAAATACAGGTTCCAGCCTTGGGTAATGGTAGTGGTGCCGCTTATGCCAAATTCTTCAATCCTGCATCACGCTACGCTGTGGTTGGTATTGGAGCAGTTGTTTCTTTGGATAACGGATCCTGTACTTCGTGCAGGATTGGTGTTACCGGTGCTGCTGATCATGCCTATCGCGCTTCAGCAGCGGAAGATGCCTTAACCGGTTCTAATCTTGGCGATGATGCATTAGGCGCAGCCGCATCGGCGGTGTCTAATGGACAGGAGATGATGAGCGACTTGGCCGCATCCGCGGATTATCGTTCCCATCTTTGCGGTGTAATGCTGAAGCGGGCAGTTGCTGGGGCTAAAGCCAGAGTATAATGAATAAAATAACCGTAACTGTTACGACATTTAATCCATAAAACAAGGAGGATTATAATGCAACCAACAAAAGATCAAATGCTTTGGATGTTCGAGCAAATGCTCGTCATACGGGAGTTTGAAGAAACAATGGTAAATATTTACATGGAAGGAAAGCTTCCACCTGATATTCAGGAGGGACTCGCATTTGACATTGGTGCTGGTACCGTTCCCGGGGAAATGCACCTGGCGGCGGGACAGGAACCGGTGGCCGTAGGAACATGCGCCCACCTGAAGCAGGAAGATACCGTTACAGGGACCCATCGACCCCATCACTTTGCCATTGCCAAGGGAGTACCAATCAACGATATGGCAGCAGAAATTTTCGGCAAAGTGACAGGATTGGGTCGAGGTAAAGGCGGTCATATGCACCTTTTTGATCCCGTGAATAAATTCAGTTGCAGCGGTATCATTGGTGCAGGAATGCCGCCGGCTTGCGGTGCTGCTTTAGTAGCCAAGAAAAAGGGTAAAGACTGGGTCGCTGTCACCTTCTTAGGAGAGGGTGCAGCCAACCAGGGTTCTTTTCATGAGTCGCTGAATCTGGCAGCATTGTGGGACTTGCCTGTCGTCTTTATCGTTGAAGACAACAGTTATGCTATCTCTGTTACCAAGGAGGAATCCACAGCAGTCTCAAACAATGCAGACCGGGCAGCCGGTTATGGTATTCCCGGCGCACGTGTTGATAACAATGATGCCCTTGAGGTGTTTGATGTTGTCGGTGAAGCCATTGCCAGAGCACGAGCCGGAGGAGGTCCCTCCCTCATCGAGTGTAAAACGGACCGGTATCTCGGACACTTTCAGGGTGATGCAGAAGCCTATCGCCCCGAAGGAGAGGTAGGTAAACTGCGGGAGAACGATCCCATTGACCTGCTTAATAATCAATTAGCTGCGGATGGCATGACAGAAGATCAGGAAAAAGAGATACGCGACCGTGCCTCGGCAACTGTAACGGCTGCTTACGAGTTCGCCCGGTCGAGCAACGATCCTGACCCATCCGAAACCACCATGCATGTCTTTGCTTAGAAGGGGAACTGAATTATGACAAATGAAAATAATCGAGAACTGACCATGGCTGCCGCCATCTCCGAAGGTATTGCCCAGGAGATGGATCGCGACACTGACGTGTTCGTCATGGGTGAAGATGTGGCAAAATATGGCGGCATTTTTGGCGCTACCGGCGGACTCTTAGATAAATTCGGTCCCGACCGGGTCATGGATACGCCCATCTCCGAAACAGCCTTCATCGGCGCAGCCACAGGGGCTGCCGCTGAGGGAATGCGCCCCATTGTTGAATTGATGTTTGTAGACTTTTTTGGCGTCTGTATGGATCAGATCTACAATCACATGGCAAAGAATATCTATATGTCCGGCGGGAACCTGAAACTGCCCGTCGTGCTCACAACAGCCATGGGAGGCGGCTACAATGACGCAGCCCAGCATTCCCAGTGCTTGTACGGGCTTTTCGCCCACGTACCGGGGCTGAAGGTTGTAGTGCCATCCAATGCTTATGACGCTAAAGGGATGATGATTGAAGCTATTCGTGACGATAATCCAGTCATGTACTTTTTCCATAAGGGTATCATGGGCTTGCTCTGGATGGCTTACTTCAAAGGGAGCACCACAAGTGTTCCTGAGCAGTCCTACACCGTTCCTTTCGGCCAGGCTAATATTGTGAAAGAAGGGAGTGATGTGACTCTGGTGACGTTGAGTCAAATGGTGCACAAGAGTGTTGACGCTGCGAAAAAACTGGAAGCAGACGGCATCAGTGTGGAAATTATTGACCTGAGGACTCTCGTACCTTTGGACACGGAAACGGTGCTCAATTCGGTGGCGAAGACACATAGATTATGCGTCGCGGATGAGGACTACCTGAGCTTTGGTCTGTCCGGGGAGATTGCGGCCATTGTGGCTGAGAATCTCGACAGTATTGACCTCGATGCACCAGTGAAGAGACTGGGCGTACCGGACGTACCCATCCCCTACAGCCGGATCCTAGAACAGGCAGCAATACCGCAGGTCAACCATATTGAAGCTGCAATACGGTCTATGATGAACTAAAGTAAAAGCTTGAGCGGGTTGTCTTTTCCAGATGACCGGTTCAAATCTCTAACAAAATTTGATCTAATATTTTGGAGCCTTTCCTTCTCCTTAATTATGATAATAGGTCATAAGTAAAAATACCTTTTTTAATTCCGGAGAAAATTGTGATTAATTTCAAACTAACAGAGGCTGAATGGCCAGCCGACCTTGGGACAGAGGGGTTAATTGCTGAGTGGAAGGTATCTGAAGGGGATCATGTTAAAAAGGATGATATTCTTCTTGAAAGTGTATTTGTCAAGACCAATATAGAGATTCCTTCTCCTGTGTCAGGAATAATCACTGAAATCTGCATTAAGAAAAATGAGAGGTTTAAAGAAGGGGAAATTCTGGTAAAAATTGATGAAATAGTAGCTGAATCAGAACAGTCTGATGGTAAAACCCAAGGAAAGGGGATAGAAAATATACCAGATAAAAATTCAACTGAGATAGACATTTCACCGAAAGGGACTGAAGAATTTGGACTAACGGTTCTGGAAAGGAAATTCCTTACTGGAATAAGAAAAACGATTTCTCAGCGTATGTCCTCAAGCTGGCAGAATGCGCCTCAAGTAACCGAGTTTATCAATGTTGATTTGGATTCCTTATCCATTCTTCGGCAGGAAAAAAATGAGCAGTGGATCGAAAAATATGGTTCAAAGGTCAGTTATGAGGACTTTATCATCAAAGCCTTCGCTCTAAGTTTAGAAGAGAAGAGAGATTTTAACTCTAGTATCATTAATGACGAAATTCTGATTTTTGGCGAAATTAATATTGGCTGTGCAGTCGATACACCGGAAGGACTCCTTTTACCTGTTATTCAAAATGCCAATCAAAAAACTGTTTATGAAATATCCCAAGTAAGACAAGAACTCGTTCAAAAAGCGGTGGATGGTAAACTATTGGTGGAAGATATCGAACATGGGACTGCAGCAGTTACAAATTTAGGAATGACGGGTATTGATTCTTTTACTCCAATTCTTAATCCGCCCCAAACTACTATTTTAGGGATTGGATCAATATCACCTCAAGTGGTAGTGGTAAATAGTGATATCCTAATCCATCAAATTGGACGTCTTTGTTTAACTTTTGATCATCGTGTAATGGATGGATTACCTGCGGCTCAATTCTTGGGGAGTATTAAAGAAAAACTGGAAGTGCTGGACAAATTGCTTTGAAACGAATGTGTTCGATCACTTGTAACGATTTATAACCCATGGTCTCACGTCCGATCGGGATCATTGTCAATCCCCAATCAGGTAAAGATGTGAGACGTATAGTTTCCCACGCATCTACCGTCACTAACTTCGAAAAAATCAACATTGTCAAGCGAGTACTCACTGGACTGGCAGCAGCCGGTGCTCGCTGGGTGGTATACATGCCAGATCCGAAAGATTTGGTGGGTAAAGCGTTCAACGCCATCCCTAACATTTTGGAATTGGAGGTAAATCCAGTAAACATAACTGTCAAAGGAAACGAGTTGGACACGGTTGCTGCGGTTCAAAAGATGGCAAATATAGGGGTTGCAGCCATAGTAACCTTAGGAGGTGATGGAACTAATCGGCTTATAGCTAAAATAACAACGGATGTGCCCTTGATCCCCATCTCAACCGGGACCAACAACATTTTCCCAGATTTTATTGAGGGAACTAAGGCTGGCTTTACTGCTGGGGTAGTGGCTGCCCTGACCGGGAATGGTGTCGCAAACCACCAACTGACCTATCGCCACAAACAACTGAAGATTGAATCTGATGGGTTGACGGAGTGTGCCCTCATAGATGTTGCTATCTCTAGTTCGAAATACATCGGGGGGAAAGCTCTGTGGGAGCCAGACTCGCTTAAGTACATCTTTGTAACACGAACTAGCCCTGGAGCTATTGGACCTTCCGGCATATTAGGATCCGTTATGGAAATAGGTACTAGAGATTCTCATGGCGGGTACCTGACTACTGGTACCAAATCCTATGTGAAAGCCATACTCGCTTCAGGGATCGTCGCAAATGTGGGGGTGGATTCTTTCGGGAAGATGGAGGACGGTGAATCCCGCAGCGTTTTTGTGGAACAGGGTACACTTCTAACGGATGGTGAAAAAATTCTTAGTCTACATCAAAAACCCGTAACGATTACTCTGGATTCTGAAGGTCCGCTGGTGGTGGATGTGCATACGACGCTCTCCCTAGCCAGGGAAATGAATTTTTTTGTTGGAAATAACCAACTAGGATAACCAAAACAGCTTTAAGGAACTCAGGATGGCTTATATAGAAGATTTTATAGAATCAATTGACAGCCCAGAACAGTTCTGGGCAAAACAGGCCGAAAAAATTCATTGGTTCAAATTCCCAGAAAAAATTCTCTCCCAGGACGATCGTGGTTTTTACCATTGGTTCGAAGGAGGAACACTTAACACCTGCTATTTAGCATTGGACAAACATGTAGCTGATGGGCGAGGAAATCAACCAGCGCTCATATATGATTCTCCAGTCACTGAAAAGAAAAAGACGTTTAATTATGAACAATTATTGGATCAAACATCCCGTTTTGCAGGAGCTTTGGCAGATTTGGGAGTAGGAAAAGGAGACAGAATTGTTATTTACATGCCTATGGTGCCAGAAGCAGTTATTGCTATGCTGGCCTGTGCGCGATTAGGAGCGATCCATTCTGTTGTATTTGGCGGATTTGCTGCTAATGAGTTGGCGATCAGAATTGACGATGCCAAACCAAAAGTGATTATCTCTGCAACGTGTGGTATCGAATTCTCAACCGTTATTCCCTACAAACCACTCCTTGATTCAGCCATAGATGAGGCACAGTTTAAGCCGAATCACACTATTATTTTGAAACGGCCTCAAGCCGACTGTACCATGGAAACAAAACGCGATTTAGACTGGTATGAATTGATGGAACAAGCAATTCCTCATGAATGTGTTCCTGTGCGTGCCACGGATCCTTTATATATTCTCTACACTTCAGGTACGACAGGAAAGCCCAAAGGTATTGTACGCGATAATGGTGGTCATGCTGTTGCGCTGAATTACAGCATGGAGTCCATTTACGATGTAAATCCAGGTGATGTTTATTGGGCTGCTTCAGATGTGGGTTGGGTTGTAGGTCATTCTTATATTGTTTATGCACCACTGTTCCGCGGCTGTACCACAATCCTTTTTGAGGGTAAACCAGTCAAAACACCTGACCCAGGGGCGTTCTGGCATGTGATGGAAGAATACAAGGTAAAATCCTTTTTCACTGCACCGACTGCTTTCCGGGCGATAAAAAAAGAAGATCCAGAAGGGAAGTATAAAGATCAATATGATTTGTCCAATTTAGAATCTGTATTCCTGGCAGGTGAACGCCTTGATCCGCCAACTTATGAATGGTTATCTGGTCTTTTGGACTGTCCGGTGATTGACCATTGGTGGCAGACAGAAACGGGTTGGCCCATTTGCGCTAATATGCTGGGGACGGAATTGAAAGAAATAAAAATGGGTTCTGCTACTGTTCCCGTCCCGGGGTTTGATGTCCAAGTCCTTAATGAAAATGGAAAACAAACTAAAGCAGATGAAACAGGCAATATTGTTATCAAACTGCCTTTACCACCGGGATGTTTGTCTACATTGTGGAATGATGATGAGCGCTATAAAAATTCCTATTTATTAACATATCCCGGTTATTATTTGACAGGGGATGGCGGCTATAAGGATGAAGATGGATATATATTTGTAATGGGAAGAACAGATGATGTTATTAATGTCGCTGGCCACAGATTGTCCACTGGCGAAATGGAAGAATTGATTGGTGGTCATGAATCTGTGGCGGAGTGCGCAGTGGTCGGCATTGAAGATGAACTCAAGGGACAAGTGCCAGCAGGATTTGTTGTACTTAAAGACGGTTATACACTCAATAATGAAGAACTGCTCCCTGAACTGGTAACCATTATTCGCAGCAAGATTGGGGCTATTGCAAATTTTAAACAAGGAGCCATTGTTAAAAGATTACCCAAAACACGATCAGGAAAAATTTTGCGGAAAAACATTCGAAGTCTAGCTGACAAAGGAAAAACTGTAGTTCCTTCCACAATTGATGATCCCCTTATCCTGGATGAAATCAAAGCGGAAATGGAACATCAAAAAATTGGAATAGCATTTCAATCTTGATTTAGAAAAAAAGAAATTCATCAATAATTCATTAACAAAAAAAGGAGTTAAGAATGAACCTTAACACATTATTCAAAATAAATACGGTGGTGGCCGGCTTGTTTGGGCTTGGGTTTGTAATCGCGCCAGCGGCGGTACTCGCACCTTACGGTATAGCCCAAGAAACAATCGATGCATCTGTAATGATGGCCAGATGGTTTGGTGCTTCAAATATCGGGTTCGCAGTATTGTTTTGGTTTTTGAGCAACGCACCGGATTCCGCTGTAAAAACAACCGTAGCAAAGGCAATGTGTATTGGTTTTGCCGTTGGATGTCTGGTCAGTATTCAAAATCAGATGACAGGTGAGATCAATGTTATGGGTTGGTCAACAGTCGTACTTTATGCACTGTTTTCCGCTGGATATGGCAAGTTTGGTTTTGGAAAATAAATAACGTCAATAGATAAATAGAAAAATTAGGAATGCCTTGAATTTTCAGGGCATTTCTAATTGAAATAATCCGCTAAAAAAGGAAAAAATCATGTATCAACAAAATCGAATTACAAATATGTTTTGTCGCGGTATGATTATGGGGTTAATGGCCTTTTCTCCAATTGTCAATGCTCAAAAATCAAAAAGTGAAATTGAAAAGGAATTGATCAAAACAATCGAACAACTGGTTATCGATTTTAATGCACAGGACGTAGAAAAATATGAAAGCTATTTTCATATGCCCCATGCCCGTTTAGTGACTAATAAAATTGAATGGGTCGATGATCCAAATGTACCGTTAATTGATTACAAGAAAATAAAATCCACTGGCTGGCATCATAGTGTTGCGAATGAAATAGAAGTGATTTATTCAGGCACAACTAAAAGTATTGTCCGTATGGATTTTAGTCGTTTTAACAATAAAAGTGAAGAAATCGTTAGAACAGAAGTATTTTACATTATGTCCAAAATAGATGGGAAGTGGGGTATTGCCGATCTTTTCGTTGTGGGGTCGTTACCAATTAGATAAAGTCATAAATAAATCCTCTCTAAATTACTAAATATCAAATAATTACAGCTAAATCAGCAACTACTTTTGTCTATTAAACCTGAATAAATGAAAAAGAATACCCTGATTTCAAAGCAACGTTGTTGAGTTTATATATACGGCAGGTTTAGATTTAAATTTATCTAAGCATCCGCCGCAACAGAAATAATACATCTTGTTTTTATATCCTAATTGATATTCTGTCTTTTCCGGATAAACACCCATTCCACATATTGGGTCTTTTTGCTGACCTTCTTTTATCTGCATAAAATCTATGATTACTTCTTCTTTTATTTTTGGTCGCATCACCTGAATGATTTCAGCGATGATGGATGCGGCAATCTCCTGGGGTGTTACGGCGCCAATATCCAATCCGGCAGGATATTTGATTTTTTCAATATCCTCTTTTGAAATCCCTTTTTTCTTCAAGCGTTTGACCAATTTATCCCCTTTACGCTTGCTTGCGATCAGGGCTAAATATTCCGGATGGGAATCCATGGCTGCCATCAATGCTTTTAAGTCCCCTTTGCCCTGGGTGGCTACAATTGTAAATGAAGCGGACTCAACCGATTCCATTTCATCACCGGTATGAACATTGTCTGAGTGGGTAAGTGTCTCCGAATTTTCGCCCATTAAATGGACTTCAAAATTCATTAAGTATCCTAAATTAGCGAGTGTTTCTGCGGAAGGGGTAGTGCCATAGATAACGAGTTTTTTCATTGGGAGTACCGGTTCGAGGTGAAATTCAAGTGTGCCCTCACTTTCACAGTTAATCAGCACATTTTTCTTGTATGATTCTAATGAATTTTTATCTTCATTCGGACTTAATCGGATCAAGACGGATTTTCCGGATTTAATACATTTGAGAGCTTCAGAAATAATGATATCCTGGGAGCATCCGCCCCCAATCCATCCTTCCAGATGTCCATCTTCTGTAATGATGGCTTTCGACATGGGTTTAGCGGATGTAGGTGCGACTGTGTCCACCACGGTAGCAATGGCAAAAGGGACACCTGCTTTCTCTAACTCGGATATTCGTTTTATCCAATTGAAATGCTTAGCCATTGGCTTTTTTAAATAAACCCATGATTCTGCTGGTCATACCTTTCAATGCTGCACCGGCCACTGCTGTTCCACTTAAGGCGTTAGCTTTATGTTGGGATGACGGTTCTTCATTACCATCTTTATTTTCCAACTTGGCGCATAAGGATTTTGTGAACTGAGCGAAAAGTTGGTTTGAAACATCCTCAATCATCCTGGAACCAAACTGGGCCAGCATGCCTTGGATGGTAACTGTGGATGTGCCTGTTACTTCGGTTGAACGGTCGCCGTTATCGGACATTTTGCCCACCATTTTCATGTTGGCACCACCTTTGCCTTTCGTGTCGGTACCTCGTCCCTCTATTTCCAAAGTATAGTTTGATTCATCAAGGGATTGAATGGCGACTTCACTTCGGTAACTGGATTTAATTGGACCAACTTTTATGGTGAGCATCACCGCATGCCGATTATCTCCAAGGTCGTCTTCATACTGGGCTCCTGGGATACAGGTGGATACTTTTTCCACATCGGTCATGAAATCCCAGACAGTACTTATGGGCGCACTTATAGTGAAGTTTTTGGTCATTTTTACTTTCATAAGTGGGTGTTTTTCCTAATCAGGAACCGTTTTTGTGGATAGCGCTCCACACCTTTTCCGGTGTGAGGGGAATATCCAAGTGCTGTACACCCAGATGTGATAAAGCATCCACGACAGCATTAGCTATTGCCGGCGGCGCGCCTACGGTTGCAGATTCACCTACACCTTTAGCACCCAAAGGATGATGGGGGGATGGTGTACATGTCTTGTCCGTCTCCCATTTTGGTGTCTCAACAGCAGTGGGGACCAGATAATCCATAAAACTGCCGCCAGTCATATTCCCTTCTTCATCGTAGGAAATTTCTTCCAGCAGGGCAGGAGCAAATCCCATGGTTAAGCCGCCATGAATCTGACCTTCGACAATCATGGGGTTGATGATATTACCGCAGTCATCCACAGCTACAAAACGGCGAATCTTCACCTCGCCAGTACTGCTGTCGATGTCCACCACGCAGATGTAACTACCGAATGGAAACGTCATATTTGGCGGATCATAATAATGAGTGGCCTCAAGTCCCGCTTCTAAACCTTGGGGATGGTTAGTATAGGCTGCAAAAGCGATCTCCTGGATTGTAACTGATTTATCTGGAACACCTTTCACCGAGAACTTACCAACTTCCCATTCCAAGTCATCTTCAGATACTTCCAGCAAGTGAGCGGCAATCTTCTGCGATTTATCCTTAATTTTCCTACAAGCCATAGCACCTGCCGCGCCTGCTGTAGGCGTTGACCGGCTGGCATAGGTTCCAAGCCCATAAGGAGCCGTATCTGTATCTCCTTCCTCAACAGAAATATCTGCGACAGGGATTCCCAATTCTTCCGCGATAATCTGTGCATAGGTGGTTTCATGCCCCTGGCCCTGTGATTTAGTCCCAAAGCGTGCGGTAGCCTTCCCGGTGGGATGAATCCGAATCTCAGAACTATCGAACATCTTGAGACCGAGAATATCAAAATCCTTCGAAGGACCAGCACCGACAACCTCGGTAAAACTGGAAATTCCAATACCCATCAGTTCGCCACGTTCCCGCTTTTCCTTTTGCTCTTTAAGGAGTGCGTCATAGCCAATTTTTTCCATGGCCAGCTTCAGGGCTCCTTCATAATTGCCACTATCATATTCCCATCCCATTGGAGACTTGTATGGAAAAACACTGGAAGGAATGAAGTTCTTCAAGCGGAGTTCTGCCGGATCCATATCAAGCTTGTCAGCTAACATGTCTACCATTCGTTCGATGGCATGTACTGCTTCGGTGACGCGGAACGAGCAACGATAGGCAATGCCGCCCGGGGGTTTGTTGGTATATACACCATCAACCTCGGTAAAGGCGTTCTTGAAGTCGTAAGAGCCGGTGCAGATGGAAAACAGACCTGCCGGCCATTTTGACGGATTGCAAGCGGCATCTGCATAGCCATGGTCAGCCAGCGTTTTGATCCGTAAAGCATTCATGGTACCGTCTTTGTCGGCCGCAATCTCACAGTTCATGTGATAATCACGGGCGAAAGAGTCGGCCTGCAGGTTTTCCCTGCGATCTTCAATCCATTTAATTGGCAGACCGGTTACGACTGAAGCAGCGATAGCAATCACGTAGCCAGGATAAACAGGGACTTTTCCGCCAAATCCACCGCCAATATCGGGAGAGATGACCCGGATTTTATCTTCTTGAAGTCCCACATGTCCTGCAACTAAAGCCAATACAGTTCTAATGGCATGGGGAGCTTGGGTGGTCATCCAGCAGGTCAGCTGTCCTGTTACACTGTTGAATTCAGAAATGATACCGCAGGTCTCGATGGAGGCCACATGAATTCGCGGCAAGTAAATATCCTGTTTCACCGTAACATCAGCATTGTTGAAGATTTCTTCAGTTCCTTTTTTATCTCCTGCCTCCCAATGGAAAATATGGTTGCTTTCTTGTCCTTCCTTGTCATCCCGGATAATAGGGGCATCATCATCAGTTGCCTTGAAGGGATCCATCACTACCGGCAGCGGTTCGTATTCCACTTCCACCAATTCGACGCCGTCAGCCGCACTGTAGCGATCCGTGGCAACCACAGCAGCAACTTCCTGGGATTGGTAACAAACTTTTTCCACCGGTAAAACCATTTGGGTATCCGACATAAGTGTAGGCATCATGTGTAAGTTGTATTCTTTTAAAGTTTCACCTGTAATCACAGCTGCGACACCTGGATGTGCCAGAGCTTTTTCAGTATTAATACTTTTGATTTTGGCATGGGCATAGGGACTGCGTACAATGTCCATGTAGACCATACCGGGTCGTACAATATCGTCAACATAGTTGCCCTGACCACGGATAAATCTGGGGTCTTCCTTACGTTTTATGGAATGTCCCATTCCGCCAACTTCGGGTGATGTTTTACATTGAGCCATGATTTTTCTCCTTACTCTGTAGAAGTTTCTTGAAGTTTGTTAGCAGCATATTGCACTGATTTCACTATATTCACATAACCGGTGCACCGGCATAAGTTGCCAGAAATCCCCCAGCGGATTTCATCTTCCGAGGGGTTAGGATTCTTATCCAAAAGGTGTTTGGAGGACATGATCATACCCGGTGTACAAAATCCGCACTGTAGTCCGTGTTCTTCCATGAATCCTTCCTGCAAGGGATGGAGCGCTTCGCCTTCCATACCTTCGATTGTAGTCACTTCACGACCATTTGCCTGGACAGCAAAAACAGTGCAGGATTTGACAGCAGTTCCATCCAGTAAAATTGTACAAGCACCGCAATGAGTTGTGTCACAGCCAATATGTGTTCCAGTCAATCCGCAATTATCCCGAATTAAATGTACCAAAAGCAGTCTGTCTTCAACTTCAGCACTTTTGGCTTCACCATTGATTGTTACTGTAATCGATTGAGTAGCCATATCAATTTCCTCCTTCTGCTCTATCTTTTGCCTGCATGATTGCTCTGGCTGCAAGGGTTTTTACCACAGCTCGTTTGTAATCTTCCGATCCACGGTGATCACCAACCGGTTGTGCTGCAGTTGCTGCCAGTTCTGCAGCATTATCCGCATCTTCCAGCGAAACGGAAGTACCGACGAGCGCATCCTGGGCTTCTGTAGCACGGATCGGTGTCGGACCCACATTGGTCAGTCCAATACCTGCTTTACTGCATGTATCACCATCAAATTGCAATGCAGCTGCTACACCAGCAATTGCGTAGTCACCCACTTTTCTTTCCAGCTTTTTGTAAGCTGCACCAGATTTTCCATTTGGTGATGGTATTCGGATTTCGGTCAGTATTTCATTCTCAGCTAGAGTTGTCATGAGTGGGCCTTTAAAAAAATCATCAATAGGAATTGTACGTTCTCCACCACTCAATATGCCACCTGGCCCCTTAACGACGACCTCGGTGCCTAGGGCGACCATGGTTGCTGGATGGTCGTTGGCGGGGTCACCGTGGGCAATATTTCCACCAACTGTAGCTAGGTTCCGTACCAGAGGGTCTGCAATAACTTGAGACGTGTCCTTAAGGATGGGATATTTCTCAGCAATGAGTTCTGATGTTTCCAGGGTCGCTTCCCTGGTCATAGCGCCGATACAAAGATAACCATTCTGTTCCTTGATATAATCAAGATCAGAAAGTCCATTTATATCGATTAGGTGGGTGGGCTCTGCAAGCCGGAGTTTCATCATTGGAATCAAACTGTGGCCGCCGGCGAGAATTTTGGCATCATCGCCAAGTTCGCTGAGTAGTTTTATAGCTTCATCCAAGCTTGTGGGTGAGTGATAATCGAATGATCCTGGAATCATAGTACGTCCTCCTTATGGTCATATTTTCCCCGCTTATACTATTTGGTATGGCGATGCCTAGAATATAGCTCTGGAGTGTAAACCCAAACGTAAACCATAAGCAAGAGGAATACATTTCATTTTATTCACTATCATTGATATTTACATGATATTGACCTACTTTATGCGCCATGAAAATCAAAGAGATAAAGTCTATTGAAGACATTCAAAGCAGACTAAACAACAATAATTACATCGCCGATCGACAATTAGCTACTTCGATTTATTTATCAATAAAAATGATAAAACCTATTTTTCTGGAAGGTGAACCGGGTGTTGGCAAAACTGAAGTAGGGAAAGTACTTGCAAAAATATTGGATACAGATTTGATTCGCCTACAATGTTATGAAGGGTTAGATGTACATAATGCAATATATGAGTGGAATTATTCCCGCCAGATTTTACAGATCCGCATGATAGAAGCAGAGGGAAAAACAGACAAAGAAAAAATTTCTAAGGAAATTTTTGGTCCTGATTTTTTAATTAAACGTCCCTTATATCAAGCGATTGACTATTCCGGAGAAAATCCACCTGTCTTGCTAATTGACGAATTGGATCGTGCTGATGAAGAATTTGAAGCCTATTTACTCGAAATTCTTTCCGATTTCCAGATTTCCATTCCCGAGATTGGCACAATCAAAACAGATAATCCACCCGTAGTAGTTATTACATCTAATCGTACACGGGAAATTCATGATGCATTAAAAAGACGCTGTCTTTATAATTGGATTGGTTATCCATCTGCCGAGCAGGAATTTGAAATCATCAAACGAAAAATTCCCAACATAAACAATGCCCTTGGGAAACAGGTAGTGATGTTTGTTCAGGCTGTGAGACAAAAAGATTTCTATAAACTCCCTGGGATCTCTGAAACGATTGATTGGGCTAACGCACTTATAAAATTGGGTACAACCGGACTTTCCACTGAAATCACCTCCGATACATTGGGTACATTGCTTAAATACCAGGATGATATTGAAAAAATGGATGGTGAAACGACCCATGGCCTGGTTCAGAGGGCATTTGCAGAAGCTGATTTAATTTCTGCATAAAATTTCTTAAAGTGCATTCAAATATTCACTCCAGACTCCATGACGCTATTACTGTTTTTGCGCGATTTCTGAGACAAGCAGGATTTAACTTGGGAACAGGAGAGATCATGACTGCTATAGAAGGGAGTTCGAAAATTAACCTTGATAGAAGAGAGGATTTTCGTCATGCTTTGAAAACGTGTCTTATTACTAACCATAAAATGATCCCATTATTTGACCAATTATTCGATCTGTATTGGCGAAACCCAGACCGGATAGAAAATGTTTCTGACATTCTCCGAAAATTGTTTGAATCCCGATTAGCGCAGGCAGAATTGAAAAGTATGAAGGAGCAGATTAAGGATCATTATCAGAAACGGATTGAGGGATTTGAGGAGAAGGAAAAAGATGAAAAAGATGATAATGAATCCAAGTCCTTTGATATGTTCCTATATAGTCCTGAAGAAGTATTGAGGGAAAAGCGGTTTGATTCTTACACAGAGGAAGAATTGGAGGAGGCGAAACAATTTATAAAACAATGGAAATGGGAATTTGGAATGCGCAAATTACGGAGACTCAAAAAGGGTCAATCTCCCTATCGATTAAATATCCGTGACACGATCCGAAATAATATTTTTCCAAATCAAGATTTTATTGACTTAAAATGGAATGATCGTAAAAATAAACTAAGACCACTTGTAATTCTAACAGACATTAGCGGGTCAATGGAACATTATACACGAGTTTTACTCCATTTTTTATTTACGATATTTACGATAAACAAACATGTGGAGACATTCACTTTTGGTACTAGACTGAGTCGAATCACACATTATTTACGTCACAAAGATGTCAATGATTCCCTAAAATCAATCAATGATTTGGTCAAAGACTGGTCTGGTGGTACTAAAATTGGAGAAACCTTAGAATCCTTTAATCGTCTATGGGCCAGGCGCGTATTGAGTGGCGGTGCAGTTGTATTAATAATTAGCGATGGATTAGACACAGGAAATATTGAACTATTAAGCAAAGAAGTTGACCGGTTACATCGCAGTTGTTTTCGCCTCATTTGGTTAAATCCAAATCTTGGTTATAAGGATTTTCAACCACTCACTCAGGGAATCCAAGCAATTTTACCAAACGTGGATGATTTTCTTCCAATTCACAATTTAAATAGTTTATTTGAATTAAGTCAGGTTCTTAAACAACTAGGCCCTTATCAAACCCCAAGGGCGGTAGCATGAAAATCTCAGCTACAATTTTAGCAGCTGGAAGATCGTCTAGAATGGGAGGTAAAAACAAGTTGTTATTACCTGTTAATGGATTACCCATGATTAATTGGGTTTGTAAAACAATCATATCTGCGGGATTAAATCCTGTAATTGTTGTTACGGGATTCGATCATAAAAATGTAGGCAAAGTGATTCCAAAAGGAATCGACAAAATAGTTTTTAATTCAAACTGGGAATCGGGAATGGCCAGTTCTATTTATGTTGCAATGTCTTCTTTAGGTGATGATATAGATGGTAATATGATTGTATTAGGTGATATGCCAAAAATTACAGAAGAGACATTGGGTCAGTTAATAAAAAAGTTTATTTCCCATAATGGCGATAGAATTATTTACCCTATATATGCCAATAGACAGGCAAATCCAGTCATTTTTCCAAAAAAATATTTCCCCGAAATATTATCATCTGTTGGGGATCGAGGTTGTAAAAAAGTATTAAAACAATATCCAAATGATGCAGTTGGTGTACCTATTCATTCAGATGAGGTCATTCTTGATTGCGACACAAAAGATGATTATTTTCAAATAACCAACAAACTAAAAGATCATGTCCAAGCATAAAGATTTAATTGAAATGATGTCTCAGCTCGAATCTGCTGAAGTACCCTATGCTATAGCATCCGTGTTTAGTGTGCATGGGTCATCTTCGGGAAAGGTGGGCGACAAGGCCCTTTTCAATGAAAAGGGTATGCGTATCATTGGGTATATTGGAGGCGGTTGCATTGAGAATAGAGTTGCAGCCTCAGCCAAAGAATCATTATCAGATGGTAACCCTCGTATCATTGATATCGACTTGGACAGTGATTTAATGGAAATAGGAATTCCATGTGGAGGGCTTATGTCAGTAATTGTAGAACCACAAATGGTAAATCCAACCCTGTTTGTGAGAGGAATGGGGCGTGTAGTTGAAATACTCAGTCAGATGGCCAGTATATTAAAGTATAAAGTGGTCATTCAAGCGCCTAAAGAAGAAGAAAACCGCTTTCCGGATGCGGATCAGATTATTACCGATCCACTTGAAATGGAGGATATTGACTTCGAAGTAGATTATTTTATTCTGGCTACTCACCACCGGGATGATGATAAAATTGCATATGAAGCATTGAAAAAGGGTATTCCCTATGTGGGTGTTGTTGCCAGTTTAAAAAAGACAGGTATTATTACCGATTATTTATTGAAAAATGGATTAACGGAACAGGAATTAAAACGATTTTACTCACCTACAGGATTGGATTTAAAAGCGGCCACAGCCGAAGAAATTGCATTGAGCATTATGTCAGAAATCACCATGCTTCGCAATGGTGGCTCGGGGCACCCCATGCGTACCGCCAAGAAAACCAGTGGTTCAAAAATCAACCTTTAACTGTAAGATTGGGATGGCCTTTATCATCCAGAATACAGCTTAATCATGCGCCAACCTATTTATTTAGATAACCAAGCAACAACATCCCTTGACAACAATGTTCTAGCAGAAATGCTGCCTTATTTCAGCGACAAATTTGGCAATGCGGCCAGCGTTCATCATGCTTACGGCAGAAAAGCAAAAGAAGCTGTGGAAATAGCCCGCAGCGTTATTGCGGATGAATTAAATGCCTCGCCCCGTGAAATTATTTTCACCAGCGGCGCCACTGAATCCATCAACCTGGCTATCAAAGGGTTTTGCGATCGATACCAGGAAAAAGGCCGCCACAT
>JAYEFG010000107.1:0-2151 GCA_034658595.1 Fidelibacterota bacterium
AGAAAAGTGTAGGTGTAACACCCATAATTTCAACGTCATTTACGAGTATATCTTTGTCTTTTGAGGCAAACGTATAGCGCTTATGGCTAATGTATTTATTATTATAAACATTGAACAAAGATAATCCAAATTCCCAATTAAACCCTACCCAGGATAAATAACGGACAATACTTATATCAAGCCTGTGTGAAGCTGGTAAACGTGATGAATTAAATGAGCCTGGTTTTGCTTCCAAGGCGATATTGCCATCTTCATCTTCATATATTTCCAAATTTTTTGCATCTGTAAATGCCCGTCCTGAAAAATACAACCAAGAAAGAGTAAACTGCCAAGGCCCATAATTTGTCATAGTAATAGATTTAAAATCATGGGTACGGTCATAGTCAGTCGGAAATGAATTCATGTCATTTAAATCATTAAAAAGCCATTCAGCTACTCCATAATTGTAACTCATCCACCCATGAACTTTGCCTCCAGATTTTTTCAATAGTATTTCAAAACCTCTAGATATTTCTTTACCCTGCATAAGTAAACCGGGTGTATAAGCATCTGCTGGAAATAAATAATTTGAATAATGATGAAATCTGGAGAAGTTGGCAATATTGAACTTTTTATTATAATAATACTCGAGATTGATATCATATTTTCTAAAAGATTGCTGATACCCGATTACAAATTGTTCAGCATTGATTGGTTTCAATGAATCAGCTGACAATAACCAAACAAATTTGCTGCCGCTGGAAATGAAATCATTACTGAAGCGGTGTAAATACTGTTTATGCTTACCCCATGCTGCCATGATATTTGACACATGTGAAAGTTCATATCGAATTGACATACGTGGTAAAAGTGTCCATTGCTTATCAATTGAATAATTTGATACTCTTAATCCTGATGTTAAGGTTCCTCTCGGTATTATATTAAATTTATCTTGAAAATAAAGTGCCAAAACCTTTCCATCTACTTTTTTGTCTATGTGAAAAGTTGTGAGTAAATTATTAAAGTTGGCATCAAAATCTGTTGAATATTTAGACAGCCAGATCCCACTTTCAAATTTATGATTATTTAATCCCCATTCATGATTAAAATGCAAGGTCAAATCTTCAATCACATTTTGATCCTCGCCTATAACTTTATAAACAAACGTTGTATCCATTAATACTGAAACTGATTCAGTCATTAAATCATGATTACTGTTATAAGTTGATTTAGAAAGCAGCCATTGAGAATAAGACGCATTTTTCCACTGGTGCGAAAATTTGAGGCTCAGACCTTTATTAAGCCATTTTGTATCATCTTTTTGCTGATATTGGAAATTTCCACTCTCATCGAAAACGAAGCTGCTGTTTTCTGAAAGAATATCCTCACTTGTATAAAAGCTTAATGAAATAATATTTCTGGCGGTAGGCATCACAGTTAATTTTGCATTCAAATCAGAAAATTGAAATTCAGGGCTATATGTTTGAGTTGCGGTAGAATCGATTAAAACCACATCTCCACCAACATTCAAACCGCTGCCGCCCGATAAAAATTTGTGTATTTTTCTGTAAAATTTGGTGTGCAATTGATCAGTAAATGTTTGCCTGTGGGTTAATAAAAAACTCCCACGATTAAACAGCGGCTGCTGCAGGGAAAATCCACTACTCAGTTGATTAGTGAATAAAGAAACCTGGGTTTTATTCATATCGCCATTTTTGCCTGTCAGATTTATGACACTATTTACACGGCCTCCATAACGGGCAGGAATCCCTCCTTTGTATACTTGTATATCTTTGACAGCCAGCGCATTAATTGAGCTAACAAAACCAAAAAAATGATCCATTTGATATAACGTCATGCCATCCAGGATAATCTGGTTTTGATCAGGGGTTCCCCCACGGATATAAAGTCCTGCTGATCCTGTATTCCCACCTTGAATTCCAGGCAGTAATTGTAACGAACGCAGCACATCATTTTCACCAAGATTGGGCAGCATGGCAACATTCCTTGGAGAATAGGATAACTGGCTGATTTGCTCACCCTGCTTCATAATATCAGCTTGATTACCTGTTACATTGATATCTTCACTGGCAAGGATCCTTGGTAACAAATGGATACGAATGATTGAATTGCGGGCTTCACTCTTACGAATGGGAACTTTTTCTACTCCAT
>JAYEFG010000108.1:0-7832 GCA_034658595.1 Fidelibacterota bacterium
ACAGTTTCTGCTTCAAAACCGAATAGAAGTTATGATTTAGTTGTTATTCGCGATGGTCATAAAAAGACATTGAAGGTCAGGCTGGAAGCTATGCCGGACGATGATGTTCTCCTTGCTTCGAGTAAACCGACAATTACAAATGAATTAGGTATCCAAGTTTCAGAACTCACGCGATCTCTTATGAGAGAATATAATATAAGTACTAGCGAAGAAGGCGTAATTGTCACGAATGTTTCACCCGTAAGTGTTGCTGCTGAAGCCGGCATACGGATTGGCGATCTGATTACGCGGGTCGGAACAAAAAAATGTAATTCACCCGCAGATTTTGCAGCTCTCATTAAAGAAACACAAAACAAGAATATGGTCATGCTGCACCTGAAACGGGAAGGTGTGGCACGCTATATGACTCTGGAACTAGACGAATGATTCAATAGGTGCGACAAGCATCTTACTTGTCCCATTTTTCGTTCTATACTTTTAGGATGGCAACATTGCCCTTTTTTATTTATTCTTTTTGAGGGAGGCGCTTTTTAAAAATTCATTAAACTGGTTTATGACGACCTCATGGTCAGGAAACTCTGCAATAATTTTTAAATTGGCGCCCATAGCAATTAGAAAACGGCGAAGCGTACTTATAAACATATCTGATTGATTTTCAATTTTAGAAACAGCAGCTTGTTTAATATGCAATGTATCTGCGAGTTCATTTGGCGCGATATTTACTATAAACATGATTCCGTTCATTATATTGTTCTTTCCCCTTTGTTTGCAGACGGTGAAAAGACTAATTTTCGCACCCCAAAAAATGGGTTATAAAACAAAATAATGATTCAACGCGTCGATCCACAAGTAGACTTTATCGCCATGGAGCATAAGGTTCTCGATTTCTGGAAGGAAAATGACATCTTTCAGAAACGCCGGGACGCAAATGCGGGAAAACCCAAGTGGTCCTTTATAGATGGTCCCATTACGGCGAATAACCCCATGGGTGTCCATCACGCATGGGGACGCACCCTCAAAGACCTACACAACCGCTATAAGGCTATGGATGGCCATGAACTGCGTTACCAGCAGGGATTTGACTGCCAGGGTTTATGGGTAGAGGTGGAAGTTGAAAAAGAACTGGGCTTTAAATCCAAAAAGGAAGTAGAAGAATTCGGGATTGAAAAATTTGTGAATATGTGCAAAGCGCGTGTGGACAAATTTTCCAGTGTTCAAACGGAGCAATCCAAACGTCTGGGGTATTGGATGGACTGGGACAATTCTTACTATACCATGTCCGATGAAAATAATTATACCATCTGGGGCTTCCTGAAAAAGTTATTTGAAGAGGGGAAAATTTATCGCGGTTCAGATGTGGTGCCCTGGTCCGGGCGATCGGGGACTTCCTATTCCCAGATGGAGATCATCGAAGGGCGAAAGTTGGTAGCCCATAAAGCAGTCTTTGTCCGCTTCCCCCTTCGAAATCGTGAAAATGAATATTTATTGATCTGGACCACAACGCCATGGACACTAACATCTAATGTAATCTCTGGTGTGAACGGCAACTTGGATTATGTGAAAATTAAAGCGGCAGATGGGTCTATCTACTATTTTGCCCAGGATAACCTGGAATACAAACGCCTGGAGAAACAATTCAAAGAAAAGAAACAGTGGATTGATGGCGTCCCAAAACTTAAAACGATTGCCCAAATCTTCAAGGAACGGGGTGGTTATGAAGTCCTCGGAACGATTAAAGGATCCGAAATGGTGGGCTGGTCTTATGACGGCCCCTATGATGATTTCGATGCCCAATCAGAGCCGGGAGGATATCCTTATGTGGTGGATGAATTGGAAGCCGCCGGTGCCATGGGAAAATCCCAGCACCAGGTTATTGATCCCGGTAAAGACAATTTGGGGAATGACATTGTTGTTGGTGGCGAGGGAACGGGCATTGTCCACATGGCGCCCGGTTGTGGTGACATTGATAATAAAATCGGTAAAAAGCTTGGCATGGTGAGTATCGCCCCTCTGGACGAAGAATCAAAGTTTACTGACAAATTCGGCTGGCTCAACGGCAAAAGCGCCACCGATAAGGAAACCACCCAAGCTATCATTGATGATCTGAAAGAGCGGGGATTATTAGTCCATGTGGAAGATTATCCCCACATATATCCCCATTGCTGGCGCTCAGGTGAAGAATTGGTTTTCCGGCTGGTTGACGAATGGTATATCAATATGGACTGGCGGGATAAGATTAAAAAAATCGTGGATGAGATTAACTGGATTCCGGATTGGGGTCAAGACCGGGAACACGAGTGGCTGGATAATATGGGCGATTGGATGATTTCAAAAAAACGGTTTTGGGGATTAGCCCTTCCCATTTGGACGTTTGAAGATGACTCCTATTATGTTGTCGGTTCTAAAGAGGAATTAAAAGAATTAGCCGTGGAAGGATGGGACGAGTTTGAAGGCAACAGCCCCCACCGTCCCTGGATTGATAAAGTTAAAATTAAGCATCCTGAGAGCGGTTTAATCGGAAAACGAATTTTGGATGTGGGCAATCCCTGGTTGGATGCAGGAATCGTCCCCTTTTCTACTTTGGGATATAATGATAATAAAGAATATTGGGATGAGTGGTTCCCAGGGGATTTTGTCACGGAATCCTTCCCGGGGCAGTTCCGTAACTGGTTTTATTCACTGTTAGCTATGTCCGCAATGTTAGAAGAAAAAGCGCCATTTAAGAATTTGTTGGGCCATGCCTTAGTGAAAGCAGAAGATGGCAGGGATATGCATAAATCCTGGGGCAATGCAATCTGGTTTGATGATGCAGCTGAGGAGATGGGTGTGGATGTGATGCGTTGGTTATATGGAGCGCAAAATCCTGAACATAATCTATTGTTCGGTTACAGTCACGGGAATGAAGTCCGCAAAAAACTGATCCAGCTATGGAATTCCTACTCCTTCTTTGCTACTTACGCCGCCGTAGATGGATTCGACCTCAAAAAAGTAAATGCTGCTGACTATGAGCTTAACATCATGGATCGATGGGTGTTGTCGAAACTGCATACTTTCATTCGCGATTCACGATTGGCGCTGGATGAATTTCGTTCTGATCAAATGATGAAAAAGTTCGAACTTTTTCTTGAAGAATTATCCAACTGGTATATCCGGCGCAGCCGCCGCCGGTTTTGGAAAAGTGAGGATGACGGGGACAAACAAGCCGCTTATACCGTCCTGTACGATGTGCTTACTAGTGTGATTAAAATGTTGGCTCCGGTTCTGCCCTTCGTTGCAGAAGAAATCTATCAAAACCTTGTACGAAATATGGATGAATCTGCACCTGAAAGTGTCCACTTATGCGAATATCCTGTGGCAGATGAAAGCAAAATTGACACAGTACTCATGGACAAGGTGGATAGCCTGCGCCGTATCGTTGAGTTGGGTCGGTCAGCACGGAATAAGGGAAATTTAAAAATTCGTCAACCGTTAATGAAACTTTCTTTTACAGTGAAAGATGACGCAATTGCTGACTTTATTTTTAATCAGCAGAATGTGGTTTTGGATGAGCTCAATGTGAAATCACTCTACCGTGCTAAATCGGAATCAGAATTGATTCGATATAATATTAAACCGAATTTGCCAGTCTTGGGGCAGAAGTTTGGCAAAGAACTGCCAGCAATTCGAAATTATTTGAATAATGCCGATGGCCATGAGATCTTGGAAGAAATTCGAGCAAAAAAATGTTATTTAATTAACCTAAATAATGATACTATCAGCATCAGTCGGGATGATCTGGTTATTGAAGCAGAATCAGCCGATGGATTCACCTCCTCAGGAGATGATCATGTAACCGTTGGTTTGACGACAAAATTGACGGATGAACTGTTGAAAGAAGGAATTGTAAGAGATGTAATTAGACAGGTGCAAACGATGCGAAAAAATGCTAATTTCGCAGTCGAAGATAGGATCAAAATTTATGGAAATCTCGAAGGCCAGGTGGGGGAAGCGATTAAATCCTTTGAAGATTTTTTCAAAAATGAAGTATTAGCGGTTGAACTGATTGAGAGAGAAAATACCGGTGAATATAATGGAAGTTTTCGGATTGGCGATCAAGAAGTTCAATTTGGTTTGGAACGTGTAAATATTTGAAAGGAACAAGAAAATTGGTAAAAAAATATTCAAAAACAAAATTGGCGAAGTTTAGAAAAACTATCGAGGAAAAAATGGGTTTAGTATCCGAAGAAGTGGAAACCATCCGTGAAGGTCTTGGTACTGCATCCAACAAACAGGGTGGTGTAACGCCGGACTCAATCTATAGTCTCCATATGGCGGACGCAGGCACCGATTCTCATGAACAGGAAAAAAACTTTATGCTCATGAACCGCGGAAGTGATTATTTTAAGAATCTAGAAATTGCCCTGGAACGCATTAAAGAAGGCACATTCGGTATTTGTAAAATTTGCAATGAATTGATTCTGGAAGAACGGATAATGGAAGTCCCTAATGCCACCAAGTGCGTTGGGTGCAAAGAAAACGAAAAGCTCGGTTTAGTATGAGAATATTGTTTGTGAGTGCCATCCTGGTACTCGCAGACCAAATATCAAAGGTTGTCGTACGCACTAGGATGACTTTGTACGAATCAATTCCGGTTATACCGGATTTTTTTCATTTTACCTATGTCACCAACGATGGTATGGCATTTGGTATCAATTTTCCTTTCGGGATTTATGTTTTTTCTGCAATATCCCTTATCTTCAGCGGTTTTCTCCTCTGGTATCTTTGGACAATTAAGGATCAGGGGATTGTCATTCGAACCGGAGTTGCGTTAATTCTTGCGGGAGCGATCGGAAATTTGATTGATCGGGTATTCCTAGGAGAAGTCGTAGATTTCCTTGATTTTATGATCGCAGATTACCATTGGTATGTATTTAATATTGCCGATTCCTGCGTAAGCGTCGGAATGGGTTTTGTATTGGTTGATTCACTTATTTTAGAACGGAAGCGGACCAAACGGACCGATTGAATAAACAAACACTTTCAGCATCGGGAGGAAAAAATATACGCCTGGATAAATTTCTTTCTTCCTATCTTTCCGATATCAGTCGGACTCAAATCCAAAATTTGATTAGAGATGGGTTGGTCCTGGTGAATGGGGAACCATCTAAAGTTGGATTAAAATTGGATGGGACAGAAACTATTCACTATTCACGGCCTGAAATGGAGCCGGAAGTCAACCGGATAAAACCTGAACAAATTCCATTGGATATACTTTATGAAGATGAGGATATTATTGCCGTTAATAAACCGGCGGGAATGGTGGTTCACCCTGGTGTTGGGAAAAAAGCGGGAACATTAGTGAATGCCCTGGCTTTCCATTTCGATCGTTTGTCCGATATAAATGGAAGCTTGCGACCGGGGATTGTCCATCGTCTGGATGAGGATACATCCGGCGTCCTCTTGGTAGCAAAAAATAACCAATCCCATGCTGCGCTCGCTGCACAGTTTGAAAATCGAACTGTGCAAAAAGAATATGCTGCTGTCACTTGGGGCAGTTGGAGGGATTTGGATGGGGACATTGATGCTTTCATCAAGCGCAAGAGGACGGATCCAACTTCCTATGAAATCCATGAATCAGGGAGACGGGCACTGACACGGTTTAAGGTGATCAACCAGGGCCAATACCTGAGTGAAGTTGCTTTCTATCCAAAAACTGGTCGAACCCATCAAATTCGTGTACATTCTGCCAGTGTGAATCATCCAATTTTTGCTGATGAGAAATATGGGGGCGGTTTAAATAAGACCAAAGGGTTTATTCCCGAAATAACTCGGACTCTCCAAAAAATGTTAAAGGAAATCAACCGTATGGCACTCCATGCGCGAAAAATTTCTTTCCAACAACCTACTACACAAAAGGATATTGAAATTGAAGCACCGATTCCGGACGATTTAAAAACCCTTATACAAGGATTCGATTTAATCCATGGATAATATTGATTTAATATTGGGTGATTTTTATTCTTACCTGGAAAAAGAGCGGGGATTTTCCAGCCATACAATTAAAGCGTATCAAAACGATTTAAATCGTTTTGATACCTTTTTATCTGATGAAAAAGTATTGGATTTCCATAATGTAAATCGTCATACCATCCGTGATTTTTTAGGATTTGAATTTGATGAGGGGTTATCAAGTAAAACAGTCGCACGGCGGTTGGCTTCGATAAAATCATTATTTAAATATTTGATACTTACGGAACAGATTAATAACAATCCTGCTATCCATGTGAAATCGCCAAAGGTAACCCAATCATTGCCCAATTTTATAGATCAGAAAGTAATTGATGCACTGATGAACAGCCCTGATATTTCAACATCTATTGGATTAAGGGATCGAGCTATATTAGAATTATTTTATTCTACTGGAATCCGGTTGAGTGAATTAATTGCACTAAATATTGCTTCTGTGGATTCAGTTCGGCAATTGATAAAAGTTCATGGAAAAGGTGATAAAGAACGGTTGATTCCATTTGGAAATAGAGCGAAATTTTGGTTAGAAAAATACCTGAAAAATCGCGCATTGTCGTTCAATTCTAAGCCCAAAAACACACCATTATTTGTGAACGCGAAAGAAAAGCGTATTCCCGCAAGTACAGTTCAAAGAAGAATTCGCAATTATATCAAATTTGTGGCTGAAGGTAATAGATTAGGACCTCATATATTACGCCATTCGTTTGCAACGCATTTGATTGATAGGGGGGCCGACATTCGCGCCGTAAAGGATTTGTTGGGGCACAGCACCCTTTCCTCAACGCAAGTGTATACTCATATACAACCTGAAAAAATGAAAAAAATTTATAACCAAGCACACCCCCACGGGAGTAAATAGGAGAGCAAATGCTTGTCGCTGGAAAAGGTTTAGGGCTCGATTCGCTCGGGTTAACAGGCGTGGGTAAAGTCCACCGAAATTTGTCTGTGGAACAATTAATTGAAGAAACGGTCATAAATAATGAAGGGGTGATCGGTCCCCGCGGGGCTACCATCGTAGATACCGGTAAATATACGGGTCGTTCTCCCAAGGATAAATATATTGTGGATGAACCGACCTCTACTGATAACCTGTGGTGGGGACCCGTAAACAGAA
The DNA here is from genome assembly GCA_034658595.1 of Fidelibacterota bacterium. Classification (GTDB taxonomy): domain Bacteria; phylum Fidelibacterota; class Marinisomatia; order Marinisomatales; family TCS55; genus TCS55. Next base: position 7,121 of record JAYEFG010000108.1, read on the forward strand.
AAATTGATGAGTCAATTTTTGATGAGTTATATGAAAAAATAGTCGATTATTACAATACAGATGATTCAAAAACGTATTTATTTGATGGTTTTGCCGGTTTTGATCCCAAGTATAGCATTAATGTCCGAGTCATTGCCAAACGAGCGTGGCAGGCCCATTTTGTCCATAATATGTTCATCCGCCCCGAAGCAGGTGATTTAAACGACTTTGCACCTGATTTTACCATCATAAACGCATCCAGTGTTTTTAATGATGAATTTGAAAAACATGGCATGAATTCCGAAACGTTTATCATTTTCCATATGGGCAAACGGATTGCCATTATCGGCGGTACCGAATATGGCGGCGAAATGAAAAAAGGCATTTTTTCCGTCATGCATTACATGCTGCCTTTGAAAGGTGTGTTATCCATGCATTGTTCCGCTAATGTGGATGAAGATGGAAGTAATGCCGCTATCTTTTTTGGCTTGAGCGGAACTGGAAAAACAACCTTATCTACCGATCCGAAGCGACCATTGATTGGGGACGATGAACATGGTTGGTCTAATGATGGTATTTTCAATTTTGAGGGCGGGTGTTATGCCAAGGCAATCAATCTAAATCCTGAACATGAGCCGGATATATATAATGCAATCCGCCACGGAGCTTTGCTTGAAAATGTAGTCTATGATGAAAACACCCGCATTGTGGATTATGATGACGGATCCAAAAC
>JAYEFG010000109.1:0-7827 GCA_034658595.1 Fidelibacterota bacterium
TTATTTTGATTGCTGAATCTTCAATTTCCAGTTCAGGAATCACCAGTTTTCCATCCACTAAATTCAATTTTAATTGATCACTATTTTTACATGAAGGATGTAACCGTTCACCTGTTTCAATTTCAAAACATTGGGAATCAGAAAAGGAAATTTTAATAGATTTGATGTCGTCTTCAGGTAAAATGAGTCCCACGTGAATCAGGGGTTCTTTATTTGGGATTTTCCCGGGAACTAACATTATTTCCTCCAAACTTTTGCGCCCAGCCCGATAATGGGTGCCGATCTTAGATTAGACAGAACCAATCGATCTGAATTGAATTCACCAGTAGATAAATAATGGTCCGATAAGGGTGACTCAGCATTTGAACATTGGTGCTTTAATTCCGCGATCATGGCGTGATAAATGGTCATACCCTCTTCCGATTGGAGGAATTGTGAAAGTCGTTGGCCAATGACAATACGATCCAGTAATGTGCTGTGAAATGGATGGTCTGTCTTGAGTTCTCTATCTACCACAAATTGGTTATCCCACCCGGAATATATCGTTGTAATCCGTTCAAAAAGCAAACTTCCTAAGACAGTTCCAATTTCAGAACCGGATTTTGAATCTCGTAGTTGATTGATCCCACCCATAGATGCGTATGCTTCCAATGATTGGCCGTCCGGTATTTTTAATTCAATAGATTTGGCGATCCAGTCAGAAGCATCATCAAATGGAACGAGTTTTTCATTAAGTTTTAGTCCATCGGCGGTGCCGGTGCCACCCCCGAGATAGTATGCATTGTCAACATTCCGCAGTACGCCATTTTCGGAAAATTCCTCGCCCCAGGCACACATGTCTGCGTCGCTTTCCAAACGTTGAATGGGATGCTCAAGATTAAGCATTTTTTCGATTTGATAACAAAAGTCAAGGATTCTGGGGCCGTTAGCCATGGCCACTATTCCACGGCCATTTTCAGATTTGATCCCGGGCATGGCGATGGCAACTCGAAATGGTTCAGATTCAGCCAATGATCGAATCACCTCCAATACGCAGTCGATATAAACGGATCCCTGTTGTTTTTCTTTGGAACTGATATTTTCTTTAGTTTGTGCTTGGAGAGGGAGGGGTGAAAAGTCCGAATCGTAATTTGGGTGATTCCCATATTTTTTATCAATGGCAGGATCGATCAACTTAAACGTATTTGAATTGATCTTTTCTACAATTCCACCGGAAACTTTGGTGGCGCCGCCATCTATACCAATGACCTTCATACCAACCCGATCTTCGATTTTAAATTCATAATTCGTTCAAAAGATCTTTGGATTTGAACAGCCAATACGGAGCCTTCATCCAACAATTTTGAAATAGTGGAATGGACTTGTTGCACAATGTCCGGATCGTAAATGAGGTTATTCCCGAAACAAAACATATCAACCCCGGCGTTGATCATAAGTTGAATCACGGTTTTCAGATCATAGTGTTTTGCGATGGCCCCCATTTGGGGATCATCGCTAATAATGACTCCGTCAAATCCCATTTGTCCCCGAAGTAGATCATTCAATATTTTTGATGAGAGGGTGGCCGGAAAGTTAGGGTCGAGCCCTCGATGGAAAAGGTGAGATGTCATGATAGCTTGGATTGTATTTTTATTAATCAATGATTGGTAGGGATGGAGTTCCGATTTTATCCAAGATTCGGTCACATCCACCATTCCTTCATGGGTGTCACCAACCGAACTGCCCTGACCGGGAAAGTGCTTACAAACTGAGATCACATTTTGTGCCAAATGAGATTGAATGAATTTTTCAGCATGGCTGGCTACGGCCTCCGGATCATCTGAAAAACAGCGGTCTTTTTTTGCAATAAAACTTTCGGGATTAATGAATAGGTCCAGGACAGGCGCAAAATTAAAATTGAATCCATGATCAGATAACGTAGTGGCCATGTGTTTTGAATGGGTTTGGGTTTCTGCCGCATCATTTAATTGGCCCATTTCTGCCCAGCTTTTGGTATGGGGAAATCCATATTCTTCTTTGAGCCGATTGACATGTCCGCCTTCTTGGTCCACGCCAATGAATAGGGGTGTTTCGCTGAATGACTGGAGTGCTTGATTGAATTTTTTCACCTGTTCCGGGGACTGGATATTATGAGGGGAAGGCGGTGTTGTTGTCACATTTTGGTCATAGAGAATGATACCGCCCACTGTTAATCCATCGAGGGAATCAAAAAAGGATTTTGCATCCCCTGACGAGGTACCGCGAAGACCAACCATGATCATCTGGCCGACCATATTTTTAATATCTTTGGTTGTGGAATTCATGATATACAGAAATAAAAGTTAAAGACTTATGGGGAAAGTTCAGTTAATTTTTATGCTATGGTTATGAGGAATTTTATACTTTGTTTGGCCCTGTTATTTTCCGCATGCGCGGGTCCGGGGCAGTTTACATCGACTAAATCCTGGGCGGAAAAAACGCTCAAAAAACTCACACTGCGGGAAAAAATTGCGCAGATGATGGTCTATTCCATTAATATGCGATTCATGAATTATGAAAGCAGACAATGGCAGGAAATTCAAAGGCATCTGGCCACGGATGGCATTGGTGTGCTGCATATTTGGTTTGGCGATGCAGGAAGTGCTTTGACTATGCTCAATGACATGCAGGCCAAATCCAAAGTGCCCATCCTGGTGGATGCGGATATTGAATCAGGATTGGGCCGGCGCTATCCCGGTGCGGTAACGTTGCCGCCAATGATGGCAATCGCAGCTACCGGCGATTCGAAATATGGATATGAAGCAGGCCGTATCGCGGCGGAAGAAGGTCGGGCTGTGGGTATTCACTTTAACCTGTCACCGGTGGTGGACGTGAATAATAATCCCAAAAACCCCATCATTAATACGCGGTCTTTCGGTGAAGTTCCGGATTCTGTCAATCGGTATTCTGCTGCATTCATTCGGGGACTTCATGACCATGGTATGCTGGCGACAGCAAAGCACTTTCCCGGCCATGGTGATACGGAAACCGATTCCCATTCGTCATTGGCGCAAATTCCCAGTGATTCTACCCGCTTGTGGCAAATTGAATTGCCGCCATTTAAACGCGCCATAGATGCAGGTGTCGATGCTGTAATGGTGGCTCATGTGAATGCGCTGGACTATCAACCCGATGCCCAGGATCCGGCGACATTATCCAAATTCTGGATACAGGATATTTTGAGGGGTAAATTGGGCTTTGATGGTGTAATCATTACCGACGCTATGGGGATGGGGGGTATCGTTAAAAATTACTCGGATGAATATGCGCTCATTGGAACGATCCAGGCCGGTTCGGATATTATTATCCAAAATCAAAACCTGAAGAAGTCTATTGATACGGTTGAAAAAGCAGTAATGGATGGGATTATTCCAGAGAGCCGTATAAATGCGTCCGCATTAAAAGTGCTGCAGATGAAAGAAAAGGTTGGCCTTCACTTACAGCGAATGATTTCGTGGGATTATACTCACCGGGAAATGGGAAAATCCAAAAACTTTAAAATGGCTAAAGAAATGGCCAAAAAAGCCATTACTCTGGTTAAAAATGAAGGTGATATTTTGCCTCTCCAACCGGCACTTGATGAAAAACTCTATGTGGTGGATCTTTATGACGGTCCCAATAATCACAATGAAAGCAGTTTTACCGCGCAATTAAAAACCAGTGGAAGAAAGGTTGTTTCCTTTCAGATCGATCAATCCGACAGCACCATTGTGGCTAACCATATATTGGACCAAATTCCTAAAGATGGGTTAGTATTTTTGAATGCATTTGCCAATCCGGTTTCTCATAAAGATAAGATATTTTTACCTGAAGTTGAATCGCAATTTGTCAATAATCTCATTGAAAAGTGCAACAAGGTCATTATAACCAGTTTTGGGAGTCCCTATCTCATCCAGGATTTCCCCCATGCACCCGTCTATATCTGTGCCTATAAAAGCAGTGGCATTCTTCAAACCGCGGCGGTGAATGCCGTTCAAGGGAAAGTGGATATGAGCGGTATTTTACCGGTTACTATTCCGGAGGTTGCTGAAAGGGGAACCGGAATCGAAATAAAAGCAAGGAATTGGCCCCATGGTGAATCAAGATGGAAACCGGGACAAACATTGAAACGGATCCGGCCTTCAGAAATTTCAGTCAATACAGATTCAGTTCAATTATTGTTGAATCAAGCAGTGGCTGATTCGGCATGGCCCGGCGGGGTCCTTATTGCAGGAAAGAATGGGAAAATATTTTTTCATGATGCCATAGGATACCACACATACAAAAAAAATCGTGCCACCCGAAAATCAGATATATTTGATTTAGCTTCCATAACCAAAGTAATCGCCACAACTTCCGCGGTAATGAAGTTGGTGGATCAAAAAAAACTATCCCTGGATGATAAAGTGGTGGATCACCTCCCAGCCTTTAAAGGGAAACAACCCAAACATTATAATCAAAAATCCAATACCACGATTCGCCATTTGATGACACATACAGGGGGATTACCGCCTTTTAAAGAATATTACAAAATGGATGCGGATGCAGCAACCCGTTTGGATTCAGTGATGAATACTGAACCTATATATTCATTAGCAGATACAACGGTATATTCCGATATTGGGTTGATCACCCTGGGAAAAGTAGTGGAGGCGGTCGGTGCAGCATCCCTAGATTTTCTGATGGATTCCCTGGTGTTTAATCCGCTTGGGATGAAAACGACATTTTACAATCCACCGTCAGAAAAATTGCATCGAATTGTGCCCACCGAAATTGGTGAAGGGTATCGAAATGGTTTAATCCATGGTGAGGTTCATGATGAAAATGCCCACAGTCTCGGTGGTGTTGCCGGCCATGCGGGATTGTTTTCTACAGCGGCTGATTTGGCCCTTTTTTCCCAGATGATGCTGAATGGCGGGAACTATGGCTGGAAACGCATTTTCAAGGCGGAGACGGTGCAATTATTTACAACCAGGGCGAAGGTGGTTGAAGGCAGTTCCCGTTGCCTTGGATGGGACAGTCCTGACGGAAAAGCTTCCGGTGGTGTTTTTTTGAGTGACAGCAGTTTCGGTCACACAGGATATACAGGAACGTCGTTGTGGATTGATCCTGAAAATGATATGTTTGTGATTTTGCTAACGAATGCAGTGCATCCGAACCGGTCTTACAAAGAACCAAAATATTTTGATTGGCGGCAAAGGGTTCATTCGGCGGTGTATGAGGTGGTGGGGATTGCGAATAAAAATTCGAATTTGATATGGCGAAGAGAATGGTGAGAGATTTGGAGTACGCTAACTGTGTTAGCGTTGCATTGAAAAAGTCAATGTATTCCAAATAAGAAATGAAAAAATATTACATACTTATCTTGTTTGTTTATCTATTTACAGGGTGCGTGCCTTCGAATAATTGGGTAAACAATTTGCCAAAACCATGGGCTCTTTCCGAATCAGCAATATCTGAAATTCTGCCAAAATTTCACCAAAAATATCCTGACTTCCACAATCGGCTAAAAGCTTTCGCTTTATGGCAGGTGGGTAAGCCTTACGAAATATTCAAACTGGGAGAAGAGGTTGAGCCGGATCCCGATCCCATTATTCGGCTGGATGTTTCGGATTGCACGGTTCATGTTCTCACCAGCCTTGCTTTTTCTCAAAGCCAGACCTGGTCTGAGGCCCGGGACAATATGATTGCCATCCATTATAAAGATGGGAATCCTTCATATAAAACACGATGGCATTATACGTCGAATCGAATTCAGGAAAATCCTTTCACAGTTAATATTACAAATCAGTTAGTCGATGTTAGGCAATTGGAAATAGTGAATATTATCCTGAACCAAAAAGAGGATGGCAGTGAATTTTTAGATTTAGATTGGCAAAAGAAAACTACTGTTTCTTTTGTTCCAAATGAACAGATAAATGAAGAATTATTATCAAAGACTCCCGATGTTTGCGGAGTGGCATTTGTTAAAAAAGAATGGTTCAAAATGGGATTAGTGGTGGCTCACGAAGGAATGATCATTGATCAGAAAAATATCATTCATGCTTCATCCGAATATGGTAAAACGGTGAATATGGATTTTTTGGATTACTATTTCAGGGAAGACGGCCCCTTGTTTGATGGCGCTCTTTTTTATTCATTTTACCCATTAAGGGAATAACAGAATGCACTGGATAGACCTTTCCATTATTATCATATTTCTTGCCGGATTTTCCCTCTATGGCATTTACCAGAGTCGATTAAATACATCATCAGAAGATTATTTTTTAGGTGGACGAAACTTACCCTGGCCCGTAGCTATGCTGTCCATCGTTGCCACAGAAACATCGGTCCTCACCTTTATCAGCGTCCCGGGCTTGGCCTACCGCGGCGATTGGTTTTTTCTTCAATTGGCCATTGGATATTTTATAGGTCGGATTCTGGGTAGTCTTTTTTTATTACCCCAATATTTCAAATCGGGAATTACCTCAATCTACGAAATTATCGGACATAAATTTGGGCCGGAAATACAGAAAGTAGCTTCAGGCGTATTTTTAATCACACGCATTTTAGCGGATGGTGTTCGATTTCTGGCCACGGCTGTTGTGGTGCAGGTCATTACCGGATGGTCCATGCCGCTGGCGGTTTTGCTAATTGGGGCGGTGACGTTGATTTATACTCTTTCAGGCGGTATTCGGACAGTTGTTTGGGTAGATAGTATTCAATTCATCCTCTATTTATTTGGCGGAATCGCATCCATTTTGATTGTATTGAATCTCCTTGATCAATCTTTTTTTGAGGCAATTTCTATTTTAGCTGCAGAAGGAAAGTTGGATATTTTTAATTGGCAGGGCGATTTTTTCAAAGAGCCATATTATTTTTTAAGTGCTATCGCGGGTGGCGCATTGCTTTCTCTTTCATCCCACGGCGTGGATTACATGATGGTTCAACGGGTATTGGGAACACGAAATCTCGATTCTGCCCGAAAAGCCATGGTGGGAAGTGGAATTTTTGTATTTCTCCAATTCAGCGTATTTTTATTAGCAGGATCATTAATATATCTTTTAATGGGTGGGGTAGAATTGGAACGGGATCGGGAATTCACATCCTTTATAGTGAATTATTTACCCATAGGGTTAAAAGGTGTTTTGTTAGCCGGTGTCCTGTCAGCAGCCATGTCTACCCTGAGTTCATCCATCAATTCACTGGCGTCATCAACCGTGACCGATTGGTTAGGTGGGGGACAATCCATCAAAAAATCCCAATGGATCAGTTTGATATGGGGAATGGTATTAATTGCCATTGCGCTTTTATTTGATGAAAGTGATTCTGCAATTGTCATTGTGGGATTGCAAATTGCCTCATTCACTTATGGTGGTTTACTGGGATTATTTCTTCTCAGCCGCATGAAAAGGTCATTTCGTTCTGAAAGTCTAATCGTTGGACTTGTGGCCAGCTTCGGGATTGTTTTTGTTCTGAAACAGTATGGTGTCGCCTGGACTTGGTTTATAGGTATTTCCGTTTCTTTTAATTTGGTTATTGTATTAATAACAGAGAAAATATTGGAGATTATGAGACCAAATGTCAGCCGTTGAATCTACTTTTATAAAACGAAGTGTAACACCTACACCTACTACAAAAGTCCCTTATATCATTGTTAATAATTTTCCACAATTAGGATTGTTAACATCACTTCGATTTTTAGAATGGGTGAACGAAAATCCTGAGGGTGTAATCAGCCTGCCTACCGTTAAGACACTGGGACATTTCATTAAATGAACAAAGCATTTATTAGACAATTGGTCTGAACCAAAATTGGATCAATTACGGAAAGAAAACGAACTTGAACTT
>JAYEFG010000110.1:0-2143 GCA_034658595.1 Fidelibacterota bacterium
CTCTACCTGATTATGATGTTACAGCGGTTAAGCATAAACAAGCGAGCGGCCCAAAGCCGAACCTGAACAAAAGATATACCTTCGCAAATTTTATAGAAGGCTCTAATAATCAATTTGCCAGGGCAGCCGCATTGTCAGTAGCAAAATCACCCGCCCAGCAATCATTTAACCCTTTATTAATTTATGGTGGAGTTGGTTTGGGAAAAACCCACCTGCTGCACGCCATTGGTAATTTTATTCTGGATGAAAAAGAAAGAGCTAAAATTGTTATTGCATCAAGTGAAAAATTCACATTGGATTTCATTTCATCTATTCAAAAAAATAAAACAATCGATTTTTCGAAAACTTATCGTAAAGCAGACGCACTGCTAATTGACGACATCCAGTTTTTCCAGAAAAAAGAACAAACACAAGAACAATTCTTTCACACGTTTAATGATTTATACCAGCGGGGGAAACAAATTGTTATGACGTCAGATCGTTTACCGAGCGAGATGAACGGTTTAACCGACAGGCTGATCTCCCGGTTTGAATCAGGGCTTGTCGTTGATGTTCAGCCTCCAGATTTTGAAACACGCGTTGCTATTTTAATGGAAAAGGCGGAACAGAACGGCTTGAGCCTGCCGTATGACATGGTAGAGTTTATGGCGACTCATATAAAAAGCAGCGTTCGTGAGCTGGAAAGTACAATTATAAGATTGCTTGCGTATTCATCGCTATCCAACTGTGAAATAGATTTTAGTCTTGTAAAAAAAGTCATCCGTGAGCGATTAGGCAACGGAGCGCCAATTGACATATCTGCAAATGATATAGTAAAAAGAGTTGCAGAATCTACTAAAATCAGTGAAAAAGAGATAATAGGCAGTAGCCGTAGAATGCCCATTGCTGAAGCACGGCAAATCTCTATTTATTTATGCCGCGAAATAATGGGCTCATCCTTGATGGACATTGGAATGCATTTTGGGGGAAGAGACCATACAACAGTATTACATGCCTGTCGAAATATTGAAAAGAAAATAAAAATTGACAAACGCGTTAGTTATCTTGTACGGAACCTCCAGCAAGACTTGACCTTTTCCTTGATTTAAAATACTAATCCGGTGTACAATGTTTGTACGCAATGGCTACTACCCCTAAGCAAAAAGCTGTTTTTGATTACATTAAAAACTATATTGATGAAAACGGTTTTTCACCAACCTTTGAAGAAATAGCCCACCGCTTCCATTATAAATCCAAGGGCACTGTATACAAACACATTAAAGCGCTAAAACTGAAAGGCTTGCTCCGCCAGGAGTGGAACCGCGTACGCTCAATTCAACTGGCCAGCCGGGGAAAACGCACAGACAGCCTGCTGCCGTTAAAGGCAGAATGGCGGGAGAACAACCTCCTTTGGCAGCCGCCGCCTTTTAGCCTGGTTGGAGTTTCTCCGGATATTGCCCCCAACAATCGCTGCTATGTCTTGTCCGTTAATACAGACGCCTTAGCCAAGCAGCAAATCGCCCGGGGCGATAGGCTGGTGGCCCAGCCTTTTGTTGCGGAACGCTGCGGCGGCCGACTCATCGTTGCGGTGAAAAAAGGCACGGTTGCTCTTCGAAAAAGTACATGGTCGGGCAGCCCGGAAAAGATAATTGGTCAAATCACGGGGTTAATCAGGAAATATTAAAAAGCGGCGACTGGCGCTGAAAATTGCTTAAAATGGCAAAAAATTTCATCGCTACCAAATTCTTGACACATAAGCCATCTGGTACTATATTGTACCAGATTTGTACCGAGGTAGGGACGGAGAATCCGTGAACTTTTCGCCCTAAAGTATAAAATAAAGAAACCGTAAGGAGACGATTATGCGTCGTATAGCTACTATTTTAACATCCATTTTTGTTCTTTGGAGTAGTTTTATCTATGCTGTAGATAACGAGGAAATTCCAAAACATTATCAACTTCAAGGCGCCTTTGAAGGCCAAAACATAGAAAACCTGGAAGAAGCAGAAGCCCGCTTCCTTAAGGGTCAGGACAACACGCCGGCGGCAATCCAGCGCGAAGACCTTCCGGGCATCCGTTCCTGGGGCACGCAGGACTATATAAACGTATCTCCAAAAGACAGAAAAAAGGGTTTATTAAATATGGGCTCGTCAATGGACAGGCC
>JAYEFG010000111.1:0-7748 GCA_034658595.1 Fidelibacterota bacterium
TCGTGGTGAGAGATGGTAAGGGAGAGCAAGACCGTGTAACTATGCTGCCGGATTCAATAAAGGAATTGCTCAAACACCAGATCGATAGGGTGGTATATCTCCATGAATTGGATCAAAAAGAGAATGTCCCTGGTGTATTTATTCCATTTTCAATAGAAAAAAAATATCCAAATGTAGGTAAAGAATTAGGCTGGTATTTTATGTTTCCGGGCAAATCGTTAAGCAAAGATCCAATGACGGACATCATCCGCCGGCATCACGTCCATGAATCCAATATCCAGCGCGCTGTAAAAAAGGCGGTGCAAAAAGCAGGTATCCGTAAACATGCCGGCTGCCATACGTTTCGTCATTCTTTTGCCACGCATTTGCTTGAGAATGGGTATGATATTCGTTCCGTCCAGGAATTATTGGGGCATAAAGATGTTCGTACCACAATGATTTATACGCATGTTATGCAAAAAGGACCTTTAGCAGTTAAAAGCCCTTTGGATGCTTAAAGTGCCACGATCATCCCTAATCGTGGAGGTGAAAAGCGCCCGAGAAAGATTCTCGTGCCACATCATCCACTATGGAAGCGTATATTCATTACACCCGCGAGCAAGGATGCTCACGGCATAAAATCACCAAAGCCAGATAAAAGTAATCGCACCGTTTTTATTTCCCAAATCATGATCTCGAGGAGACCCGCAATCGGTCCGCATCCCCGCCGAATCGGGATCGAAAAGGTCATAGTTTTCACCAAAAATAACCGCTTGGAAGCGCCCGGCTTGGCTTTCACACCAATCCCGGACACCCTGCTTTAGGGCGCCGGTACCATGCCCATGGATAATTTTGATGGCGCGGGTCCGGCCGTCAAATATACAATTGCTAACTGTTGTTTCCAGTTCAGAAAGGGCTTGATCCAATGAAAATCCACGGTGGCCGATATCAATAATGTGAAAACTCAAATTCATTTTGGTTATTGAAAACAGATGTAACATTGACACCCCGAGTTTGCGGAATGTTTTGTGCGGCTCCAATTAAATTTTAAAATAGAAAAACTATATTTTATGGCGTTCATCATTTCAACCCTTTATAATTTTAGGAAATTGGTTCATCTTTTTATTTTTATCCCTCATAAATGATGTGGGCGGACAAGCCAGGCCCCTCTTTCAAAAAAAGAAAGGTATGGGACATTATTAAACCGCGGTGCAGTTGAAATAATCGTATTTAATGTATATGATTCTCCGAATCTAAGCGAGGGTTTTCCTCAATTTTAAATATATAATAAAAAGGTAAAAATTAATGGGAGGGAAGGAATTCGAGCACTAGGGCAATTGGTACAAAGACTATACCATTTTAACTGAAGGAGTGATGATTGTCACGAATAGGGAGTTTGAGAATAAAAAGAGGCTTACAATCCGCCCGTAATAGGTAAAAATAATGTGCAGCAATGCCGAAAATTTGTGCGGACCCAAATAGTGGTTCGACAGCACCTTGGTAAGTAAAATTATCGGTTGTATTGTGTTAATACGCCCCGATGTATTGTAAAACGGAATAAAAAACCCACCACCAATTTTTCATCCCTTGCTAAAATTTCCCTAACTTCCCTGCTTCAAAAAAGGATTAAAATGGAATATATAACTTTAGGGCGAACAGGAGAAAAAGTCTCTCGCATCAGTTTGGGTACCTGGTCATACGGCGGTGCCAATGTTGTGGGTAATAATGTGCCTGTTGGTTGGGCAGGGCAGGATGATAAAGATAGTCGTGGAGCTCTGCGAAAAGCTTATGAGGTGGGAATTAACCATTGGGATACAGCGGATGTTTATGGCGATGGAAAATCAGAACAAATTATCGGTTCCATTTGGGATGAAATTCCCAGGAAGGATGTTTTTATTGCAACTAAGGTGGGCTGGGATATGGGGCCCTTTAATTATTATTATCATCCCGATCACATGCGTACTCACATGGAACGATCCTTAAAAAATATGAAAACAGATTGTGTGGATTTAATGTATTTCCATCACTGCAATTTCGGCAAGGGAGACCAATATTTTGACGATGCCCTGGAAACAGTCCACCGATATAAGGAAGAAGGAAAAATTCGCTTCATTGGTCTGTCCGACTGGTTTTCTGAAAAGATTATGAAATGCATTGATAAGTGCAACCCGGACGTAATACAGCCCTACCGCAATGTGATGGATGATACCTTTGTTTCCACCGGGTTGAAGGATTATGTTGAAAAAAATAATTTGGGTGTTTGTTTTTTCTCACCCATTAAACACGGTCTTCTCACCGGTAAATACACTGAACCAGCTACCTTTGAAACAGGAGACTTTCGTGCTACGATCAAAGAATTTGCCAACCACCAATTAATTGATAAAATGCAAGCCAACAAGTCTAAACTGGAGAAGCGCTTTAAGAATCATCCTCAGCCGGTTATGTATGGTCTTGTAGGCGCATTGTTGACGAATGTTCCTACAGGATGTGTGTTATTAGGGCAGCGAAATGTCGAACAAGTAAAAGCAGCAGTACATTTGGGGTCAGCGCTGTCAGAAGTAGATGCGGATTGGGTAAAAGGGCTTTATAAAGGGTAATCCGGCCCGGTGTTCTCTACTCCTAATTTAATATGTGCAGATTAATTTTTCGTTGTACTGCCAGCCGGCAAGTGGGAGATTAGACTAGTTTTCCGATGCAAGTATTAAGTCAATTTTTTTAAAGGCATTTCTAAGTAAAAACCTTATATTTTTAGAACGATGGCAGTAAAAAAATCAAAGAATAACAAAATTATCCCCAGCGGGTACGACAATGCTGATACAATTCGGCGCCTGGAATGGGTCAAGGAAAAAACCGGGGTGGAAATCAATGACAATCTCGAGAACAAACCCGAGGATTTAAAAGGAATCATTGAAAACCACATTGGTTTTATGAAAATTCCCATGGCTGTGGCGGGACCTCTACTTATTGAAGGGAAATATGCAAAAGGCGAATTTTATGTTCCTCTATGTACCCTTGAAGGCACCCTTGCAATTTCCATGACCCGCGGGATGTTGGCATCAAGTCAGTCCGGGGGATTTCACGTAAATCACATTAAACAGGAATTGTCACGTGCACCCGCTTTTATCTTTGATAACCTGGCGGAAGCATCCGAATTTATGAAATGGGTTGATACACATTTCAAATCCATTAAAAAAGCTGCTGAATCCACAACTAACTATGGAAAACTCATCCGGATTGATCAATACCCCATTCAAAATTATGTTGTTCTGGATTTTATTTTAGATACGGGAAATGCTGCCGGGCAGAATATGGTAACCCTCGCCGCCAAAGCCGCTTGTGATCTTATTAAGGAAAAAACAGGAAGTAATTTTATTCTGGAATCCGGATTCAACAGCGATAAAAAAGCCTCCGCAAGAAATATGATTCTGGGCAGAGGACACAATGTTATCGCAGAGACAACCATTGCAAATTCAGTGTTGCGAAGATTCCTTGGCATAAAAATATCAGATGTGGAAAAATTTCAGCAGCTTGGCCCTACCATTACCCGAATGGCCGGCACCGAAGGCTGCCACCTGCATGTTTCTAATGCACTGACAGCCATTTATCTTGCTACGGGTCAGGATACAGCTTGTGTTGCTGAAAATTCTATTGGACATTATCAAACTGAACCGGTAGACCATGGAATGAAGTTCAGGTTAACACTTCCCTCCATTACTGTTGGAACGGTGGGGGGCGGCACAAGATTACTACCTCAAAATCAAAACCTTAAACTCTTGAGATGCACTACAGGAAAATATGCCTCTCGAAAACTTGCGGAAATTATTTGCGCTTCAAGTCTCGCCCTTGAAATATCATTAATGTCCGCAATTGCATCGAATACATTTACCAAAGCCCATATGAAATATGGTCGATAGGGAATGGCTGAAAAATCCATTCTTGAGGATCCAAAGTATTCTTACCTGGTGAATAATCAGCCTGTCTTTTTCCAGATTTTGAAAAAGGCATTTTATTATTATTGTAAATTTGTTTTTCTTTGGTATACACCGGTCAAGGTTCGTGGGCGAGAAAAACTGCCGGATTCTTCAGCTGTTTTTTGCAGTAATCATAACAGCCATATGGATGTAGCTCTAATCAGCGCTGCCACGGGTAAAAGTTTTAATTATTTTGGAATGCTGGCGGCAAAAGATTACTGGTTTGACAGCACTATAAAACGTGTACTGGTTAATTTTATAATGAACCTTGTCCCCATCGCCAGAAAGACAAAAAATGAATCTGACAGTTTTGCGTTTGAAGATACAATTACCCTATGTCGTGAATTTATGAACTTGGGACAACGGAATTTAGTCATTTTCCCTGAAGGATCGAGGGGTATCCCCGGTGAAATCACGCCGTTTCGCAAAGGAGCCGCCCAATTTTCCGGCGAGCTTAATGTTCCCATTGTCCCGGTTTTTATTCATGGATCTCATAAAGCATGGCCAAGAGGAAAAATATTTATGCGCCCAACACGGATCCAGGTTCATATCCTCGATCCTATGTATCCAAGCGAATACATTTCAGAAGATAATCAAGATAATTCAGCATCCATTATCCATTTTGTCCAGGAACTTGAGGACCGAATCCGGGAGGAAGGAAAACATTTTTATGACGGATAAAAAATTTTTTGCCGATGACCACGAAACATGGGGCCATAAATGGGGCTACAAGGATACGGAGTTTATACTAAATGATGACCGAACAGTAACAATGACGGGGAATCGGTATGAGCTCTGCGGTTCAAAAATGCCGGATTTTATTCCTTATGTTGAAGAAATGCTGGATGTTGAGATTAATCCCGATGACACTTTGAGCGAGATTGGGGATAAACCGGTGAACTTGCCCAATATTGATGCACCTTTTTTGACAAAAATAAAAAGTGATTTTCCAGAGGATCGCTATTCATTAAAAGATGAGGACCGATTGGTACATAGTCATGGGCAGACAACATCGGAAGAAGTGTACAAAATCCTTTACAACCGCATTGACCGAACAGTGGATATGGTTTTTTATGTGGAATCGGACGACGAAACCCAGCGATTGATCAACATCGCGGCGGAATATGATGTATGCTTGGTTCCTTTTGGCGGCGGCACCAGCGTTAGCAGCGCACTGAAAATTCCGGAAAGCGAAACACGAATGGTTATTTCTGTAGATTTACGAAGGATGAACCAGGTGGAATGGATCAACGAAAAAGACCGAAGAATTTGTGCTCAGGCCGGGATAACAGGCTCAGATCTTGAAGCTTGGCTTGGAGAGCGCGGATTTTGTGTTGGCCATGAACCGGACAGCGTTGAACTCTCGACTTTAGGCGGCTGGATTGCCACTAATGCCAGCGGCATGAAAAAAAATAAGTACGGCAACATTGAGGATATTGTGGAAAATGTAACCATGATTACGCCCAAGGGAATCATCGAACAAAGGGAACCTCTCACACGGGCATCAATCGGTTTTAAACCCCAGAATATTTTATTCGGCTCAGAGGGAAACCTGGGTATCATTACAAGGGCTGTCTTGAAGATTCACGAAAAACCGGAAGTAAAAAAATATAATTCCGCAGTTTTTAAAAATTGGGAAACAGGCGTGGAATTCCTATATGATTTATCTCGCACCAATTTTATTCCGTCCAGTGTCCGCCTTGTGGATAATGTTCAGTTTCGTTTCGGGCAGGCACTCAAACTCCCCCCGGAAGGGTTAAAAAAGATCAAGGCTGATATTGAAAAGTTTTTCGTTCTCAAGGTTAAAGGATTTAATGCCGATGAAATGTGTGCCACCACATTCGTTATGGAAGGAACTGCCGGCGAAGTTGCCTACCAGGAGAAAAATATACTGACTTTGGCCAAACAGCATGGTGGATTGGTCGGTGGTCCGGGCAACGGGCAACGGGGATATTTGCTGACCTTTGCCATTGCCTATGTCAGGGATTTTCTGACGAATTTTCACATCATTGGAGAAACAATGGAAACCACCGTACCGTGGAGTAAAATACATGATGTGTGCCAGGCGGCCAAAGACACATTATTCGAACTCCATTCAAAACACGGAATCCCCGGCAAGCCATACATTTCTTATAGAATTCCACAGATTTACCACACGGGGGTATGCATCTATTTTATGCTGGGAATGAGTGTGAAGGGGATTCCTCATTCAGAAGATTTGTTTGGCAAAATTGAGCATGCGATCCGCCGGGCAATTATGGATCACGGTGGTTCTATATCTCATCACCATGGCGTGGGGAAACTCCGTAAGGATTTCATGGGGGACACCCTGTCTGATTCGAGCGTGGAGCTGATCAGGGATATGAAAGAATCACATGATGCCGGAAATATGTTCGGCATCCGTAACGGCATTTTTGCCGATTAATTCAGGAATATATTCATTTCCCTTTCCGGATCAACTATAATCATTACCGGAGCTTCTTCCGGTATCGGTGAATCCCTTGCAAAAAAACTGGGGTCAGCAGGTGCGAATATTGTATTGGCGGCCCGTACGCGTGAAAAACTTGAGAAAATCTGTGGAGATATTCAGGGGAATGGTGGTTTAGCATGTGCCGTATCTACTGACATCACTAAAGAAGATGACTGTAAGAATTTGGCCCAACAGGCCGTAAACAATTTTGGTGGAATTGATATACTGATCCTTAATGCCGGTATCAGTATGTGGGCTCCATTTGAAGAAATTAATGATGTTTCATTCTTTAAGGACATCATGGATATTAATTATATGGGATCGGTGTATTGCGTCCATTCGGCCCTGCCTGAATTGAAAAAATCAAAAGGAAAGATAGTTGCAGTCACCACCGCTCAGGCAATTACGGGGTTTCCCAATCACGCTGGGTATTCTGCTGCTAAGCATGCCCTCCATGGATTTTTAGAAACATTGGATATTGAACTTGAAGGTTCTATCAAATTTATGAATGCCTATTTAGGATGGATCAATGGAACAAACCTGAGAGGAAACGCATTTGGCGCTGATGGCAATAAAATTGGCGGTGGATACCAAAGCCATAATCACCATGCGATCGAATTGGAAGTATGTACGGATAGAATTATAAAAGCAATTAAATCCGAAAAGAAAAAAGTCTATATCCCCGGTAAGCTAAGGTTGATTCCCTTTTTAAACATATTTAGAAAAAAATGGCTCCATAAAAAAATATTAAACGCCGTTCGCAATCAAAACCCCTAATTAATCGGATATAGTTGCCGATTGGGTTAAAATATATAAAGGATAAAAAGGGCACGTTCGAAGTTCTAACCTCCTAAGCATAATCGGTACAGGTAAGTCCTTTGATACAATACCGGCTGGCGTCCCACGTGAAACAGGAGTCGCAAGCCTAAGTAAATAATTTGATTAAGTTTTAGTTTTCTTCTTTTTTCTACACTTTTTTAAACTTTATTCATTATTTCTTTGAATATTAAAAGTATCTTGTTGTTGTGTATCTTGTATTGGGTATGGATCAGATACTTTATAAATAGTATCTTGAGTACCGTCAGGTCGAGAACGATGCAATTTTTTAATATTTTCTAATTTAGTATGCCTAATACATTCCTTAGAAATTGATTTATTGTTTTTTAGGAAAAAAATTTCTTTATAATCTTCATCACTATAATGATGCAAACCGAGCTTGGTATCTATTACATGACCACCAGAAACGAAGAGAGATAAGCTAAATGCTGCATTTATTATCATTGTTATCATTATTTATATTCTTTCAAAACTTTTTTAAGGCTTTCGTA
>JAYEFG010000112.1:0-28444 GCA_034658595.1 Fidelibacterota bacterium
GGGGGCGAAAGGTCCTTTCCGCGTAAATATTCACTTTCGGCTCTTCCTGGGCGCTTTGATTAAAAACATTAATTCAATTTTTGTTGGCATAATTAGACTCTATCAAATTATCCTGTCGCCTGTTTTTGGTAAAAGTTGCCGATTCGAACCAACGTGTTCACAATATAGCATTGATGCTTTCCGTGCATTTTCCACGATAAGAGCTGTGGTACTAACCTTCAAACGCATTTCTAAATGCCACCCTTTTTCAAGGGGCGGTACTGATCCTATCCCTAGATAAATGGATAAAAGAACATTAATCGCCTTTGGTTTAATTGCTATCGTGTTAATACTGACGCCGTGGTATTTAGATTTTGTGGCACCAATTCCGGACGACCTACCCGCAGATAGGCCAATTTCTTCTACGCCATCAAACCCTAAAATCCCGATTACAGAAAACACAGATAAATCACAAAATTTTGAAGAAACGAGACGCGTTGAACCTGCCTATCCAGACAAAGAAATACAAATACAAAACGGTTTATATACTGCAACTCTTAGCTCTTATAATGGGGGCTCTTTTTCTTCTTTTGTTTTGAACAACTTTGGTCGTTATGACTCTACCCTTGTGAACCTAATTGATGGTCGCTCTAAAAACAATATGGCTATAAGCTTTGTTTCTTTGGAGGGTGAAAATGTTCGGCTAGAAAACAACTGGCGCCCGCTCTCTTCTCGCCAGTCTTTTTCTGTAAGGTCAAAGCAGGAAAATGTTTCCTTCGAAACGCTATATCGTGGGTATAAAATAAGAAAAACTTATTCTTTTTATCCCGAAAGCTACAAAATTGGCCTTTCGTTAACATTTGATCGTCCTGAAAAATATATTTCAAGGGGAGAATATGTTGTTTCATGGTTGGGTGGCATCGCACCTACAGAAAAGAACATAAAAGACGAATTCACTTATTTTAAAGGATATGCGTATCTGGGGGATGAGCTTTTAGAACCCGGGGCGCCCAACGAACAAAGTTCTTCTGAAAAGCAATCTGGAAACACTCGCTGGACGGCTGTTAAAACAAAATATTTTATCTCCGCACTTATTCCTCAGTCTCCCGGTTCTGGCGCAGAGGTTCGCGGTAAAACCGTAAACAAACGGCCGCTTTACGACACACGCCTTCGACAAGCTGTGAACAGCACAAATAAGTTTGATCTGTACTTTGGTCCCCTCGAGTATGGGCGCATTCTCGCTCTCGGCGTTGACCTTGAAAAAACAATGAATCTTGGCTGGACTATTTTTCGCCCCCTTGGCCGGCTTGTTACCTGGTCTTTGACCAAAATGTATGGCATAATTCCTAATTATGGTGTTGTTGTTATTGTTTTTGCCTTTCTTGTTAAAATTTTATTAAACCCTTTGACAAAAAAACAATTTCAATCAACAAAAAAAATGCAGGCGCTTCAACCGCAAATTCAAAACATAAAAGAAAAATATAAAAATGATCCGCAAAAATTAAATCGCGCACAAATGGCGCTTTTTAAAGAAAAAGGAGTTAACCCGATGGGTGGGTGTTTGCCTCTTTTGTTGCAAATGCCGATTCTTATCTCGTTCTTTACTGTTTTTCGCTCTACGATTGAGTTTCGTGGCGCTCCTTTTTTCGCCTGGATAACAGATCTTAGCTCTCCCGATACAATAGCAACAATTGCCGGGCTTCCTATCAATGTCCTTCCTTTTTTAATGGGCATAACGATGTTTTTACAGCAAAAACTAATGGCCACCCCAGGCGGGGGAAACCAACAAAAAATGATGATGTATTTTATGAATGTCTTTTTCTTGTTTTTGTTTTACACCTTCCCTTCGGGTTTAAATTTGTATTATTCTGTTTTTAATCTTTTGTCTATCGTTCAACAAAAATACCTTACCCCCGCAGCCCCTAAGCCTGCGCTAACTGAACCTAAGAAAAAATGAATGCAGGAGACACTATTGTTGCTCCTGCAACCCCCTTTGGTTATAGTGGTATTGCTGTAATTCGAATAAGCGGCCCCAAGGCCTTTCCGATTCTAACAAAACTTTCGGGGGAAAAACATTTTGCAAACCGCCTTGCTACTCTTTTGTGGTTAAAAGACAGGCGCGGTTATTTAATTGACCAGTGTTTAGCCACAATTTTTAACGGCCCAAATTCTTACACCGGTGAGGATGTTGTTGAAATCTCCTCTCATGGCAACCCTTCGATTATAGAAAACATTGTTGATGCGGCTTGTGATTGCGGCAGTCGCTTGGCAGAAGCCGGAGAATTTACCCGACGCGCCTTTTTTAATGGGAAAATGGATTTGCTCCAAGCTGAAGCTGTCGCTTCCCTGATTCATTCCAAATCGGTTGAAAATACCCGCTGCCAACAAAAAATTCTCCAAGGGTCTCTTTCCAATCTTTTAAACAATCTTCGGGGAAAAATGATTAATATTCTTTCTGGCCTTGAATATCAATTAGATCTTTCCGAGGAAGATTTAACTGGTGAGGAAAACAAAACAATTTCTAAAAAAATTAATACAATATTATCTATTATTAAGACTTTTAAAGAAACTTTCTATCTCGGTCGCCTCATAAACCGCGGTGCCACTGTTGTTATAGCCGGGGAACCTAATGTGGGTAAATCAACCCTCCTAAACTGCCTCGCTGGTTCTAATAGAGCCATTGTAAGCGATGTGCCCGGCACAACAAGAGACACAATTGAAGTAGAGCTTCTAATGGGGGGGGCTCCAGTGCTTTTTGTTGATACGGCGGGAATTCGGAATGCTGAAAACTCAGTTGAAAAAGCAGGTGTCAGCCGTGCGCTAAAAAGCGTTGAGAATGCCGATCTCATTATCTCACTGATAGATAAGCCGGGCTCCAAACACCTCATTCAAACAAAAAAACCCTTATTAAAGGTTTTTAACAAGTGTGATTTATACGCTGAAAAACAAAACGATAGCAACATTATACATATATCATCCAAAGAAAATACGGGGATTGGCGTCCTTAAAAAGGCCGTTTCCCGCGCCCTCGGCATAAACAAGATTTCCACAGAAGCCATGTATTTATCCACATCTCGCCAATATCATGCGATTAATCGTTGTGCAACCGCCTTAAATGATGCCCAAGGTCTTGCTTCATGTAAAAATATTGATATAGAACTCCTGGCTTTTGAGCTTCGTATTGCCCTGGATGCGGTTGACAGTATTTTGGGAAAAACCTCGCCCGATGATATTTTGAACCATGTGTTCGGCACACTTTGTGTAGGAAAATAGTTTCACGTGAAACAGGTTATAAATCGATTTGACATTATAGTTGTTGGGGGCGGTCACGCCGGCGTAGAAGCATCTTTAATAGCCGCTAAAAGAGGTAAGACCGTTGGACTGGTCACACTAAACACCAATGCGCTTGGTCGTATGTCTTGTAATCCGGCTATTGGCGGATTGGCAAAGGGCCAAATTGTACGTGAAATAGATGTTTTAGGCGGCGTGATGGGTTTGGCAACGGATAAAAGCGGTATTCAATTTAAAATATTAAACAAATCAAAAGGAAAGTCTGTGTGGTCTCCACGAGCCCAGGTTGACAAGCGCCACTATGAAAGAATTGTTTCGTCCCTTGTTTCTAACCACTGCAATATTCAACTCATTGAAGGTGAGGCTGTGGATATTATTGAAAGAGCTGGGGCAGTTTCCGGAGTAGTTTTGCGCGATGGGACAAAAATTGCTTGCCGTTCTGTTATTTTAACCTGTGGAACTTTTTTAAACGGTTTAATACATGTCGGTCAAAAAAAGATGCGGGCCGGGAGAATGGGGGAATCGGGGGCAGAGGGCATTACAGAAGCCCTTGAATCTCGCGGTTTTCTTTCTGGCAGACTCAAGACTGGTACTCCGCCGCGCCTTGATCGGCGCTCTGTAAATTGGGCTCAGGCTACGCCGGTCTTGGGGGACAAAACACCCACCCCTTTTTCTTATCAGACAAAACAATTTTCTCCGCCCAATATCCCTTGTTATAATGTTAAGACCGGTGTTCCGTGTAAAGAGATAATAGCTGAAAACCTCTCACAAAGCCCGATGTTTTCTGGGGATGTTGACGGTGTCGGCCCTCGCTACTGTCCGTCAATTGAGGACAAAATACATCGTTTTTCAAACCGTGACACACATACGCTTTTCCTCGAACCGGAATGGATAGATTCAGACCAAATATACTTGAATGGTTTTTCAACCAGTTTGCCGGAGCATATTCAACTCCAAGCCCTTCGTACAATAAGGGGTTTTGAATCTGTTCGTTTTTTCCGGCCCGGGTATGCTATCGAATATGATTTCTTCTCACCCGCACAACTTAAGTCTTCGCTGGAAACAAAAGATATCCCAGGCCTCTTTTTTGCGGGTCAAATTAATGGCACCTCCGGCTATGAGGAGGCTGCGGCCCAGGGACTTATATCTGGAATTAATGCTGTTCAATTCATTAATAAACAAGGGCCCCTAACGCTTTCGCGCGATGAGGCTTATATCGGGGTTTTGATTGATGATTTAATTACCAAAGACACTCTTGAGCCCTATAGAATGTTTACTTCCCGCGCTGAATACAGAATACTTTTAAGGTTTTCGAATACACCCTCTCGCCTTTTAAAAAAGGCTGAGAAGTTCTGTTTGCTCGATAAAAAATCGGTCAAACAGATTAAATCCATTGAGACAATGCTCCATGGTATTGTTGCTTCATTAAACCTTTCTCTTTCTCCGGTTAAAATTAATGATATTTTAAATGCCCTTTGTGAGAGCCCAATAAAACAAAATACACCGGCAAAACATATATTGAAACGACCCAATGTCCGAATAGAGAATCTGCCACGATCATTATTTTCAAATCTAACGCTTTCATTTAATCAATCTCCCTTTTTGTTTGAATGTTTTACAGAAGCAGAGGCCCTAATTAAATACGAGGGCTATATTAAAAGACAATACAACCAAATCAAAAAAATTAATAAACATGAGAAACTTCCTATTCCAATGGATTTCAAATATAAAGATATTATTAGTCTATCAAATGAGGCGCGTGAAAAACTGAACCTCGTTCGACCTCAAACGCTTGGTCAGGCCATGCGCATATCGGGCGTTACACCTGCGGATATTTCAGTTCTCTCCGTCTTTTTATCTGGAAAATAACCGTTCCACGTGAAACAAAATATGTCTCTGCGTTTTGCTTTCTCATCTTTTTAACGCCATTTCACAGTGCCCGGAGTTTCTTCGCGTTAAAACCAATATAAAAAATCGAATTGGTTTTACCCTCGAACTTGATCAATTGTCTGCCCAGTCTCTTTTTATCTCAGCCCTTTTCCAGGATATTCAAAAGCCTATTGCTGCTGTCTGTGATGATGAAAATATAGCTAAACTAATTTTTGATAATTGCACCAATTTATTGAATGATTCTGTTTATTTTTTTCCTAGCATTTTGAAAGACAAATCCTCTGTGCCGGGTTTTATATCCCAGGGACGAATTTCGTTTATTGAATCCTTCGAAGCGCTTTCAACTCAAACAATGGCTCTATATATTGCTTCCGGTGAGGCTGTGGAACAAAAAACACAAGCACCGGAAGAAAACATTGCCGGTTCCGTTCCTTTTCTGGTCGGCGCGCGTGTACGGCGGGACGCTCTTCTTAAAAAACTCAACATTTGGGGATATGAACAGGTTGACCATTCAATTGCACCAAACACGTTTTCTATACGGGGCTGCATTTTTGATGTTTTTCCTATGTATTCAAAGCATCCTGTTCGAATTGAGTTTTTTGGCGACCGGATAGATTCCATTCGTATTTTTAATCCTCTAACCCAACGATCAGAAGGGAAGAGACCCGCCTTTAAGCTTTTTCCATCAACTGTTTTTGGGGATTCCAGTCAGACCAAACTCATAGAAATTATCAAAAGCGCTTGTCCAACAATATTATACATAACGCGGGGTGGCCTCACGTTTTTAAACGGGGAAGAACAAATAATTGTTTTGGCAGAGCCCATTAGCCTGGGTGGGTTATCTAAGGAGAAACAAAAAAAAATTATGGATCCATTTTTAAAAAACAGAAAACCTAGCTCTGTTTTTTTATTTAACCCCACGGGTGTTTCTATTTATAGATCAGAAGAAATAAACGAGATTCCATTGGCACTTTCTGGCGGCTTTTCAATACCGTCTATGGGCATAACTTGCTTTGTGCCTCCAGGGGCCAATACCCGCGCCCCCAACAAAAGGAAACCCTTTTATCGAGGTTCAAAACAAGAAAGAATCACCTCTTTTCATGCTTTAAGCTGGGGCGATTATCTTGTTCACCGGGATTATGGCATCGGCATCTACCGCGGTTTAGAATCCGTCGGTACTAAGGACCAGCGAGAAGAAAATATTCGCATAGAATATGCCCACGGTGATTTTGTCTTTGTTCCTGTAATTCGGTTTAGTCGTGTTCATAAATATATTGGTCTTGGGGGTGGGCGCCCAAAGCTGTCCCGTCTCGGGTCCGGCGCTTGGGAAAAGCAGAAAGCAATTACCAAAAAAAGCTCCCAAACAGTTGTGGAATATCTTTCCCGATTGCATCATGCCCGATTAAAACCAAAAGGGTTTTGTTATCCGCCGGGTGGTGCTTTACTTCGAGAGCTAGAAGAGAGCTTTCCTTTTCAAGAAACCGAGGACCAATTAAAAGCAATCAAAGATGTAAACGATGATTTGGACAAAAGCGTCCCTATGGACAGATTAATTTATGGGGATGTTGGCTTTGGTAAAACAGAGGTTGCAATCCGTGCCGCAATGCGTGTTGTTTTATCTGGACGTTGTGTGTTTTTCCTTTCTCCGACAACAATTTTATCTGACCAACACTATATTACCTGCAAAAACAGGTTGTCGCCAATTGGTGTTAATGTGGCGCTTTTATCTCGATTCAGAACAAAGGCGGAGCAGTCTTTAATCATTGAAAAACTTCATAATAACAAAATCGATGTCCTTATTGGCACCCACCGTCTTTTGGGGGATGATGTTCCGGTCTCAAGCCTTGGTCTTTTAATTATAGATGAAGAACACCGGTTTGGGGTTAAACACAAAGAGGCTATCCGTAAATTAAAAAATCATGTTGATGTTTTAACCCTTACAGCAACACCCATTCCAAGGACGCTTCAACAGTCGTTGGTGGGTATAAAAGATACGTCCAAAATTGAAACACCTCCCCAAGGGCGCCTGGCAATTAAAACACACGTGAAGCGCCTTGATTGGTTTTTTATAAAAAGGGTAATTCAAAATGAGCTCGACCGGGACGGACAAGTTTATTTCTTACATAATAATATAAACGATCTTCCCTTTTATCTTGACCGGGTTCAGGAAAGCTTTCCTTTCTCTCGCGTTGCTATTGTACATGGCCAGATGCCCAGTTACGAGCTTGAAAAAACAATCTTATGTTTTTTTGATAAAAAAATTGATGTTCTTTTGTGCACAACAATCGTTGAATCTGGCTTAGATGTTCCCAACGCTAATACCTTAATTATAAACAACGCCCACATGTTTGGTCTTGCTCAATTATATCAAATTCGCGGGCGCGTTGGCCGGGGAAACAAACAGGCCTTTTGCTATTTGTGCATCCCCGGGGGTTTAAAGCTACAACCAGACGCCTTTCAAAGGCTCAAAGCTATTGAACATTACTCTGCTCTTGGTTCTGGTTATAATATTGCCATGAAAGATCTGGAAATCCGTGGGGCGGGAAATCTTTTTGGGCTTGAGCAAAGCGGTCAAATTTCTAGGGTTGGTTTCGAATTGTACAATAAAATATTAACCCAATCAATTCAAGAAAACCTTAGCGGTTGCCTTGCCCCGGAAAAAGAGAAGCCGATTGTTATTTATTCCGGTTCTGCCCAAATCAGTAGTGATTATATGCCCCTCGTACAAGACCGTTTATACTTCTATCAAAAATTATCTGAAACAAAAACCGTTAAACAGGTTAATCAAATTCGTGAGGAGCTGCGCGACCGCTTTGGTCCAATGCCCCCGGAAACCGAAAATCTATTTCAGATTTCTGAAATACAGTGTGTACTATATCAATACCCCATCTCAAAATGCACAATTAATCGTTTATCCGTTTCTTTTGTTTTGGGTGCTTTTCCTATGGATGGTGGGCCCGGGATCTTTTTCAAATCTTTGAAAAACGCCCTAGATACTGGTAGTTATCCTTATCAAATTGATCCTAGGGGGGGTGACTCCTTTCTTGTTTCTTTTAAGACTTCGTCGTTTTCTGATTCTTGCTCTATTTCTCTACGTTTTGGTGAATTGTTTTCAAGAATATTACCGGTGTAATTTTAACAATGGTCTTCTTGCCCATTAAACGTTTTTCCCGGGTGTTCGGCTGCCTTGCTGCTTATGGGGGTTGTAATGCGTTTCTCCCCTGTTTTAACTGTTTGAATCAACCCCGCTATTCCATAAATATTACCAGTGAAAGAATTCCATGAAACAAATTAAAATAGTTCTTCCCCTTATTTTTTCTTCTGCTTTTGCTTTTCTCCAAGAAAAGGGGGCCAACACATCCTTCGACGAACCCTTAACAATAAAGGAGAAGAAACATCTTCAAGCCATTGATGGTCTTGCAGCAATTGTCGGTGATAAAATCATCCTGAAAAGCGATATCAACCAAACACTCGCCATGACGATTTTCCAAAGACGCTTGGACCCACAACAAAACACGGCTGAAATAGGGCAACTAAAAAACGAGATTACTAATTCTATTATCAATCGAAAGGTTATTCTTGCCATGGCAGAACTCGATTCTGTCGTTGTACAGGACAAGGAGGTTGATCGGGCCCTAGAAAGCCAGCTTAACAATATTATTGCCCAGGCTGGCAGTGAAAAGGCTGCAGAAAAAGCGATTGGCCAGCCCTTGCGCGTTTTTCGTCGGGAATACTGGTATGATATAAAAGACATGCTGGTTGCCCAAAAATACCAGCAGGGTCTTATAAGTAAAATTACTGTTAACAAAAGCGACGTACACAAATTTTTTAATACCTACAAAGACAGTATTCCCCCCTTTCCTACCACAGTAAAAATAAGACACCTTCTTATAGAAATTACCCCCAACCAAACCCAAGTAAACAAAACGGTTGAGCTTCTAAAAAAGCTCCGGCAAAATATTTTAGACGGCCTTTTTTCCTTTGAGGAAATAGCTTCACAATATACCCAGGATCCCGGTTCTAAAAACAGCGGCGGTTCTCTTGGCTTTGTAAGGCGAGGAAATCTCGTAACAGAGTTTGAGGCAGCCGCTTTTACCCTTCAACCCGGTGAAATTAGTCTTCCTGTAAAAACAGAGTTTGGTTATCATATTATCGAAACACAGGAAATTCGTGGGGACAAAATAAAAGTTCGTCACATCTTAATGAGCCCACCCATTACAGATGAAGACGAAATTATTGCATACAACAGGGCCACTTTTTTAAAAGACTCTTCAGCAACGCTACCAGAGTTCATAAATATGATTAAATTTCATTCAGCAGACGATCAAACAAAAGCAACCGGCGGAAGTCTTGGGTGGATCAATCCAAAAAACTATCCCATCCCTGAGTTTGGCAAAGTAATTGAAAAAATTAACCACAATGAGTG
The DNA here is from genome assembly GCA_034658595.1 of Fidelibacterota bacterium. Taxonomy (GTDB): domain Bacteria; phylum Fidelibacterota; class Marinisomatia; order Marinisomatales; family TCS55; genus TCS55. The sequence goes on from JAYEFG010000112.1 coordinate 9,587, forward strand.
TGCGGGTCCCGTCCGAACAGCGTTCGGATATCATTTGTTGTGGATAGAATCAACGAAGCCCGGGGGTGCGCCTAATTTGACTCACCACTGGAATGAAATTGAAAAGCTTGCATTAGGCGAAAAGAAAAACGTCTGGTTTTCTAATTGGGTTGTTGAGGCTAGAAAAAACTTCTTTATCGACATTGCCGATTAGTGATGTTTCCACAGCTCCAACATATGTTTTCCACAAAACGAAAAAGCGGCAACAAAGACAACCAATAATAATTGTCATTGTTGAAAATAAAAGTGTTATCCACAGCTTTCTGTCTCTTGTCCACATAAAGTATTGGGTGATACAAATACACAAAACCACTGTCTTAGTTATTTTCTTATTACTATTCTACCGGACTCCCCTTAATTATCCACAATATTATAAGTATTATCTTTATTTAAACACACTCTAATAATAGATAAGCATCTCTTTTCTGGTGGAAAATCACTTGTTAAAACATATCAAACTCGGTAATGTCATCTGATTTTTTAACCAACAAATTTTTGATTAAATCCATATAAATTATCTGGAAACAAATATGAAACTTTCTACCTCAAAAATAGAACTTCAATCAGCTCTTCAGAAGCTATCCAAAGCAGTACCAACTCGATCTACGTTACCTGTTTTAAGCTGTGTTCTTTTTGATGTTCAAGAAAAAGGCACAGTTCTAAGGACAACTGATTTAGAGATTACGATTATTGTTAATCTTGCGGCCAGCATTGAATCTCCAGGCAGTGTTGCCATTCCCTTACAAACATTATTAGATATTACAAACGAACTTCCTGAAGATGCTCGCATTACCATAACAGCAAATGAAATCAACAAAATAGAGATGATCACGAAAGTGGGATCTTATAATATTATGGGTAAACATGCTGACGAATTTCCCGCTGTACCAGAAGTTGATAATCGCAAGGCAACGGGCATGTCCGCGGACGCATTAAAAGATTTAATTTCGAAAACGTCCTTTGCCGTAAGTCGAGATGAATTGAAACCAGCACTGACGGGTGTTCTGTTTCGGTTTGGAAAAGGAGAGTTAACGGGTGTTGCAACAGACGGCCATAGATTGGTACGATATATTCGTAGCGATTATGCTACGGAAGAATACACTGGCGATGTAATAGTGCCGAGGAAATTTTTAAGTATGTTATCTGTAGTGTTGGGCGGACAAGACGCTATCCAAATGTGGATGGGCGATAACCACATAACAGCAATAATTGGTGAAGACACCTATTTTACTCGAATTATTGATGAGCGTTTTCCTGATTTTGAAAGTGTTATCCCACAGGATAACGATAAAGAGCTTTTGGTAGACCCAAGCCTTTTGCTGTCCGCGGTAAGGCGCGTATCTATTTTTTCGAATAAATTGACTCATCAAATAGCGCTAAGAGTGAAAAACAATAGTATTCAAATTACCACCGAGGATCCGGAGAAATCATCGAGGGCACAAGAGAAAATTAACGGCGAATTTAGTGGGGAAGATTTGGTAATCGGGTACAACGCATCTTATTTAAAGGATATTCTTTCTCATATTGAAGAAGAAAAAGCAATAATTAAGTTAAAAACGCCCATTAGTGCTGCGCTTTTTTATCCTGGGACCCAAAAAGAAAACTCAAACCTAACAATGCTTCTAATGCCCATTCGTTTAAACGACTAAGGCTTGAGTAAACATTCAATCAAAAACAACATCAAGCACATTAAACCTGCCTTAAGAGGCAGAGACGGTGATGCCGATTGATAAAATTAAAACAATATTATTTCAAAACCGCAAAACCATAAAAAGCCAAGCCACATAATTGATGCATTTATTTTCTATGCTGGATATTTAAGGAACGAGTGTAGCGCTGAAACCGCAAGAGAAAAATACACGGATAAATATAATAGACCCCTGTTGGATGAAAAGAAAAAATCGCAGTAAAGACCTAAAAAGTTAAAACAATGAAATCTTTCATTTAGAGCGCCCATGCAACAATTGAAAAAAGCAATAGATATGTTTTTAAAAAAAGCCGGGCTTGAGAAGGGCGTGAAGCAAAATAGGGCCATTTTCGTCTGGAAAGAGGTTGTGGGAAGAAAAATTGCAGAGAACACAACGCCCGAGAAAGTGGAGCATGGAATACTAATTGTAAAAGCGGAAAACCCGTCTTGGAGACAAGAGCTTGTCTTCAAAAAACAAGAGATCGTTAATAAATTGAACAAAAAACTTGGTGAAAATACAATAAGGGAAATAAAATTTATATGAAAGAACCCCAGCCGGCTACAAGCTATGGCGCTGAAAGCATTAAAGTATTGGAGGGCCTCGAGGCGGTTCGGAAGCGCCCCGCCATGTATATTGGTGACGTGGGTAAACGGGGCCTTCACCACCTGATTTATGAGGTTGTAGACAATTCAATTGACGAGGCGCTGGCTGGTTACTGTACAAAAGTGGTTGTTACGTTTAATTATGATGGTTCCGTAACGGTAGAAGACAATGGTAGGGGAATTCCGGTGGGGATGCACAAGGAAGAAAACAAACCAGCCGTGGAAGTTGTTATGACCCTCCTTCATGCTGGGGGAAAATTTGATAAGGAATCATATAAGGTCTCCGGGGGCCTTCACGGTGTTGGAGTTTCGGTTGTTAACGCCCTCTCTGAATGGCTGTGGGTGGAGATTAAGCGGGAAGGAAAAATACACCGACAGAATTATAAAAGGGGCGATCCTCAGAACAAGCTTAAGGCAATCGGAACAACCAAGAAAACAGGCACAAAGGTTTGTTTTTACCCCGACAGCAACATTTTTAAAGCAATTGATTTTGAGTACAGTATTATTGCTGAACGGTTACGTGAACTTGCTTATTTGAACCGCGGCTTGGAGATTTTGTTGCAAGACAAACGAACGGAAGACGGAGAAAAAGATACCTTCAGGTTTAAGGGTGGACTAAGTGATTTTGTAAAATACTTGGATGAACACAACAACCCACTTCACAATAAAATAATTACGGTTAATAAAGACGCCGGCGAAGTCCCGGTGGATGTTGCAATGCGTTATAGCAACACATATAATGATAACATCCTAACATTTGTGAATAATATTAATACAATTGAGGGAGGAACCCACCTTTCTGGTTTTCGCTCGGCATTAACCCGGGCCATGAACAACCACGCCGCAAAAAACAACCTGATTAAGGCAAAGAAAAACGAAAAGATTTTCCTATCCGGAGAAGACTTTAGAGAGGGGTTAACAGCAATTCTTAGTATAAAAGTTGCAGAGCCGCAGTTTGAAGGACAAACAAAGACAAAACTTGGAAATGGCGACGTAAAAGGAATTGTTGATACAGCTGTATATGAAGGAATTTTGGACTTTTTAGAACAAAACCCGTCGATTGGACGAAGGATAATCGAAAAGGCGCTTTTAGCCGCAAGAAGCAGAAGCGCCGCTAGAAAGGCCCGGGAGCTAATTCGACGGAAAAGCGCACTTGGGGGCTCTTCTCTTCCCGGGAAACTCGCGGATTGTTCCAACCGGGACCCCATTTTCTGTGAACTTTACCTGGTCGAGGGAGACTCTGCCGGAGGCTCGGCAAAACAAGGTCGGGACAGACGAACACAAGCAATTCTTCCCCTCCGGGGCAAGGTGATAAATTCTGAAAAGGCACGGATCGATAAACTTCTTTCCAATAATGAGGTACAATCCATGATCACAGCTCTGGGGGCCGGCTTTGGTGGGTCTGAAGACGAAAGTGGAGAAAAATTTGCTGGCGATTTCAATGTTGATAAACTTCGTTACCATAAAATCATTATTATGACCGATGCTGACGTAGATGGGTCTCACATTCGCACGCTTCTTTTAACGTTCTTTTATAGAAAAATGAAGGAAGTAATAGATGGTGGATATCTTTATCTTGCTCTACCCCCGTTATATCGCCTATCACAAGGAAAAAAGGAGGCTTATGCCTATGACGATAATGAAAGAGACTTTTTAATAGAGAGGATGAAAAAAGACAATAAAAAGACAAAGGTAGGAATTCAGAGATATAAGGGCTTGGGTGAAATGAATCCGGGACAGCTTTGGGAAACCACAATGGATCCAGAACGCCGGACACTTTTACAGGTCACGGTAGAAAGTGCGGAAGAAGCAGTAAAAACATTCCAAAATCTTATGGGAAGCGACGTGGAAGCGCGCCGAACATTCATAGAAAAAAACGCAAAATTTGTCGTCAATCTCGACGTATAAAACTTTAGGAAACATTCATGGTTGATTTTAACAGAGACAACATACTTCCCCGCGATATTGTAGATGAAATGCGGGAAAGCTATCTTAATTACTCGATGTCTGTTATTGTATCTAGAGCCCTGCCGGACGTGAGAGATGGGCTTAAACCAGTTCACCGCAGGATACTTTACGGCATGAGCGAGCTGGGCTCCAGTTGGAACAGGCCCTACAAAAAATCAGCCCGCATAGTGGGTGATGTGTTGGGTAAATATCACCCTCACGGCGATAGTTCCGTTTATGACGCATTGGTCCGCATGGCACAGGGTTTTTCAATGCGCTATGAACTGGTTGACGGCCAAGGAAATTTTGGCTCTATAGATGGTGATAATGCCGCGGCCATGCGTTATACCGAATCCCGCATGACAAAAATGTCCAGCGAAATGTTGAAAGATCTGGACAAAGATACGGTAGACTGGGCCCTCAATTTTGATGAAACACTACAAGAACCATCGGTGCTGCCATCCGCAATTCCCACCCTGTTAGTGAATGGTTCGGAAGGAATTGCAGTTGGAATGGCCACTAAGATTCCACCCCACAACTTGACAGAAACTGTCAACGGCTTAATTGAATTGATTGAAAACGGAGATATTACCACCGATGAAATAATGACCCACATCAAGGGTCCGGATTTTCCTACTGCCGGGCTTATTATGGGAATTGACGGTTTAAAACAAGCATATGAAACCGGTCGTGGAAAAATCAAAATGCGTGCCCGTGCCCATATTGAAACAAACAAAAGCGGTAAAAACAGTATCGTGATCACCGAGGTGACCTACCAGACAAATAAAGCAAATTTGGTTGAAAAAATAGCAGATCTGGTTCGGGATAAAAAAGTGACGGGTATTTCGGACCTTAGAGACGAGTCGGATAAAGACGGTGTTCGGGTAGTGATTGAAACCAAAAGGGACGCTGTGCCAGAGGTTATCCTAAATCAACTGTATAAACACACCCAGCTTCAAGATACATTCGGCATTATTCTTCTGGCGCTGGTAAATGGCGTACCGAAAATTATGCCAATAAAAGAAATATTAACGCATTTTGTGAACTTTCGCCATGAGGTTGTTGTTCGCCGAACAGAATTTGAGCTTAAAGAAGCCGAAGCTAGGGCACATATTCTGGAGGGATTTAAAACCGCTCTGGATAATATTGATGAAGTCATTATAATTATCCGCGGAAGTAAAGACCCGTTACAAGCAAAAGAAGGCTTGATGAATGTTTTCAGCCTATCCGAGATTCAATCCCGGGCGATTTTGGATATGAGACTTCAGAAGCTAACAGGGCTTGAGGTTGATAAAGTGGTAGCAGAATACAAAGAAACGATTAAAATAATTGCCCATTTAAAAGGCATCCTGGAAAGTAAAATACAGCGAATGGAAATTATTAAATCAGAACTTCTGCAAATTCGTGATCAATACGGAGATGAGCGAAGAACAGAAATTATTCCAGTTTCAACAGACTTTTCCATGGAAGACATGATCGCTGAAGAAGAAGTAGTTTTAACGATTACACATCAGGGTTATATCAAAAGAACAGCGCTAAACACCTACCGGACACAACGCCGGGGCGGAAGAGGCGTACAGGGCGCCATGAGCAAAGATGATGATTTTGTTGAACATCTTTTTATTGCCAACACACACAATTATATGCTTTTTTTCACAGATAAAGGAAAGTGTCATTGGCTGAAAGTTTATGATGTTCCCCAAGGAGGCCGAGCTACTCGCGGTCGGGCTATAGTGAATTTAATTGGGTGTGAATCAGGCGAAAAAGTAGAAGCATTCGTCAGCGTGAAAGAGTTTGACGATAACCACTATATTGTTATGGCCACAAAGAACGGTATTGTGAAAAAAACCGTTTTGTCAGCCTATGGCAAACCGCGAAAGGGCGGGATTTTTGCTATCGATATTCGCGAGGGCGACAAGCTCATTGAAGCAAGGATTACAAATGGTGAACATGACATTTTATTGGGAACATATGAGGGCAAATCCATTCGTTTTTCAGAAAAGAACATTCGTCCAAGCGGCAGAAAAACCATGGGCGTAAAAGGTATCAAACTAAGCTCAAAAGAAGACCGTGTTGTGGGCATGCTTGTGGTTAGAAGAGAGGGAACAATTCTTGTGGCAACCGAAAAAGGAATGGGGAAACGGACCGACGTTATTCAATACAGAGCTCAAAACCGCGGCGGAAAAGGTGTCATGACCATGCGCTGTACAGAAAAAACGGGCAAAATGGTAAACATCATGGAGGTTGTTGATTCAGACGACCTGATCATTATCACCGATTCGGGCGTTTTGATGAGACAGCCAATTGGAGCCATCCGTACGATTGGCAGGGTTACGCAGGGTGTGAAACTGGTTAAATTAGACGAAGGAACCAGCATTTCATCCATAACGCGAGTTATTAGCGAAGAAGCTGCAACGGGGGAAGAAAAATCCTATCAAAACCAAATCACATTTAATGCTGTTTTGCCCCCGCCGGAAAGGCATGAGCCTTAAAAAAACATTAGAAAGAATTCAATCTCGAATTGACTATGCTCAGAAACGGGGTGGCTTTGACCACCCCGTTCAGCTTGTGGCTGTCACAAAAACGCACCCATTTTCAACAATAGAAGATTGTTATAAAATTGGTATAACCAGTATTGGTGAAAATAGAATCCAGGAATCATCTCAAAAATTCAGGTCCTTAGATTTAATGCCGAATTTGAAAAAACGGTTTATTGGCAAACTTCAGTCAAACAAAGTAAATAAATGTTTGGATATGTTTGATACAATAGATTCAGTGGATTCGTTTAAATTGGCAAGAAGGATAAACGCTCGAGCAGAGTATTTAGGAAAAAAGATACCAGTATTGTTAGAAATCAATACGTCTGGTGAGACCCAAAAGCACGGCTTTACGATGGAAAAAATGGATGAAATGTTGTGCTGTATTGATGAATCAAATCTGATTGTTACAGGCCTTATGACACTTGGGCCCAGAACAGCCGATAAAGAAAAAATCCGAGATTCTTTTATTCAATTACGGAAATTAAAAGATTCAATCAACCGGGCGCTTAACCAACCAAATCTGATTGATCTATCTATGGGAATGAGCGGCGACTATGAAATTGGGGTAGAAGAGGGCAGCACAATGGTGAGAATTGGCACTGCACTTCTGGGCCCTAGAAAAAAATGAAAACCCCCGTTTATTTGTGTAGCTATGCTCTTGCGCGGCAAATAAACATACACAGCAAAGAATCTTTTTTTGACCACAGGGTTAATTCAATTGACGGTACAACCCTCCTCTGGCCGGATACGCTTAACGATTCATGTATATCACCTAGGCCGCTCTGTGCGGTAAAAGAGCGATTAAAAACAAAAAAATTATATGTTATTGATCGGGCGCTAACAGTGAGGAACATAATTATAATTTCAAACCAGCTCGGTAAAAACGAAACAAATGAGATGAAAATTTTATCTGAAACAATTGCACCCATTACAGTAATATTGTATTATATCGGGACGAACGTGGATGCAATTGGGTGTGGAAGTAAAATCACAAGCGCCCCACAATTAATCAAAGAGATTGAAAAGATTAACTAAAATGAGAGATATTTTAACGGTTCTTATGATGTTCTTTATTATTGCCTGCCTAGGCCCAAAAAACAAAAAAGCAACCGCAGTAATTTATTCCAGAAGTGGAAGCAGTATTACGGGAAAAGCAACCTTTAAAGAAAAGGCGGGGGCCGTAAGAATTGAAGCAGAGATAATTGGAGCCGGAACAGGCCCGATCGCAATCCATATTCACAGCATTGGAGACTGTAGCTCTGGTGATGGGAAATCTTCCGGAGGACACTGGAACCCGACAGACGAGGCCCACGGCGAGTGGGGAAAACCACCGTTTCATAGTGGCGATGTGGGTAACCTTTGGGTTGATAAAAACGGAAAAGGAAAAATAACCCTTGTCGATCACTTTGGCCGCTGGTCAATTGGCGGCTCTCCAGAAACGGATATTATAGGAAAAGCAATTGTTGTCCACGCAGGAATGGACGACATGGAATCACAGCCATCTGGCGCAGCAGGAGCAAGAATTGGATGTGGGGTTATTAAAAAGAGAGATTAATGTTTTCCCGTTTTTCGATCTTACCAACCGCACCTACCCTCGTAGATAAATACCCAATGCGGCGGTTTTGAAACGTGATTATTAACCTCGTTCGCCACACGTATTCTCCATGGATTGGTAAGGCGCCCTCCCAACCAAGGCCTTCCGAACATTAAATTAGTTCAAGTAATTCAAGTAATTCATGTAATTGATGAAAAGAGTGTGGCAGAAACAATAAAGCTTTCAGAAGAGGTTAATTGTCTCTTATTGGATAGCGGAAATTCAAATGCAAAGATAAAAGCAAAAGAAATCAAAAGCGTTAGCGTTAAAATCACCGCCCCCATCTGTAGCAAAACAAGAGCATTTATTAATAACGCTGGAATTTCTATTAATAATATTAATTTTTGAAAAAAAGAAAACTTATTGATACAAAGCATTGAGAAACGGGTGGATTAATCCGACATGCTTTGTGAAGAAATAAATGTAATTTCTAAATCTATTTTGGAAAGATAATTCGAGAAATGGCGGAAAGTTTTAGAGATTCAGATCCTCAAGAAACGCAAGAATGGATTGACTCTATTGAGGACGCATTAGAAGAACACGGGTATGAGCGAACCCGCTTTTTACTGGACACTCTAATTGATTATGCTCAATCAAAAGGGGCGCGGCTCCCGTTTAATACCAATACATCATTTGTAAATACTATTTTACCCGGACAGCAGCCAAAATATCCCGGAGACCGCAATTTGGAGAGAAAAATAAAATCCGTCGTTCGGTGGAACGCAATGGCAATGGTTACAAAGGCAAACAAAGAAGCGCCGGGCATTGGTGGTCACATTTCGACATTTGCGTCCGCGGCCACACTATATGAAGTTGCCTTCAATCATTTTTTTAAAGGCGACAATAATCCCAATGGTCAAGATTTGATTTTTTTCCAAGGCCATGCGTCACCGGGAATGTACTCCAGGGCATATATGGAAGGACGATTGGGTAAAGAAAAACTCCACAATTTTCGAAGAGAGCTTTCAAAAGAAGGCGGTCTATCATCTTATCCTCACCCCTACCTTATGCCGGACTTCTGGCAGTTCGCAACCGTATCAATGGGGCTTGGTCCTATTATGGCAATATATCAGGCCCGCTTTATGAGGTATATGATTGATCGCGGGTTCATAGAAGATACCGATAGAAAGGTTTTTGCTTTTCTTGGTGACGGAGAAATGGATGAGCCAGAATCTTTGGGTGCCACGACCTTGGCTTCTAGGGAAGATTTGGACAACCTGGTTTTTGTTGTTAACTGCAATCTTCAAAGGCTGGATGGCCCAGTTCGTGGAAATTCAAAGATAATTCAAGAACTTGAGGGGGCATTCAGGGGCGCCGGATGGAATGTGATCAAAGTTATATGGGGATCAGACTGGGACGACTTGTTGGAGGGAGATCGTAGTGGTTTGTTGCATAAAAGACTTGAAGAAATAGTTGACGGCGATCTTTTAAAATATGTTGTTGAGGGGGGTGCTTACATTCGGAATCATTTTTTTGGGGCCTATCCGGAACTCATCAAGATGGTAGAAAACATTTCTGATAAGGAACTTGAAGAAATGCGAGTTGGAGGTCATGATCCTGTAAAAGTATATGCCGCTTATAATGAAGCCGTGAAATATAAAGGTAAACCCACAGTAATTCTGGCAAGAACAATCAAGGGCTATGGCCTTGGAGAGGCGGGCGAAGGCCGCAATATTACTCATAATCAGAAAAAACTGAATGAAGAGGAACTGATTTATTTCAAAAACAGGTTTAATGTTCCCCTATCTGATGAGGAAGCAATTAAAGCGCCATTTTATCGCTTTGGAGAAAACAGTGAAGAATACAAATATTTGAAAGAAAGACGGGAGTCATTAGGGGGCCCATTGCCCAAACGAACTAAAAAATCCCCACCAATAGACGTTCCAAATATTTCAATTTTTAAGGAATTGATTGAGGGAACCGGCACACGTGAAATATCAACTACAATGGCTTACGTTCGGCTATTGACGTTGCTGACAAAAGATAAAACAATCGGTAAAAATATTGTCCCCATTATACCGGACGAAGCACGGACTTTTGGGATGGATCCACTTTTTAGACAATTGGGAATCTATGCTCATAAAGGACAGCTTTATGATCCGGTGGATTCTGATCAATTTTTGTATTACAAAGAAGCTAAAAATGGTCAAATCTTAGAGGAGGGGATCAATGAAGCTGGTGCGATCTCGTCATTTATTGCTGCGGGAACGAGCTACAGCAATTACGGCATTCACATGATTCCGTTCTATATTTATTATTCTATGTTTGGTTTTCAGCGCGTATGGGATTTTATTTGGGCTGCCGGGGATATGCGTACCCGCGGATTCTTGTTGGGTGGAACAGCCGGTAGAACAACATTGAATGGAGAAGGGCTTCAGCATCAAGACGGCCACAGTCACTTGGCCGCGGCGGCGACACCAAACATTAAAGCGTATGACCTTGCCTACGCCTATGAAATTGCAATCGTCGTGCATCACGGTATGAAAGAAATGGTCCAGAAAGAAAAAGACGTGATTTATTATCTCACACTTGAAAATGAAAACTATACTCACCCACCCATGCCGGGTAATGTCGCCGATGATATTATTAAAGGGTTGTATAAAATGCATTCAACCGAAAAACCAACAATCCGCTTACTCGGTAGCGGCCCTCTTATGGGGGAGGTCCTCGAGGCAGCAAAACTTCTGAAAAAAGATTGGGGCATTGAACCGGGGATATGGAATGTAACAAGTTTCAGTGAGCTCAGAAGAGAAGCGGAAGAAGTGGAAAGATGGAATCTAATTCATCCCGACGAAGAACCAAAACAATCACACTTGGAACAGCGCCTGAGGAAACATCGCGTTCCAACAGTTACCGCATCGGATTATGTTAAAATGGTGTCAGAACAAATTGGCCCCTATGTTCCTGGCCCCTATTATTCATTAGGCACTGATGGGTTTGGCCGAAGTGAAACCCGGGAAAACTTGCGGCATTTCTTTGAGGTGGACCGCTATTACATTGTCCTGACCGCTGTTCGCGCATTGGCGCTGGATGGAAAAATGGACATGTGCAAAGCAGATGAAGTCATGAAGAAATATAATATAGACCCGGAAAAACCAAGCCCCATCACGGTTTAAGAGAAATAATGATTAAAGATATTATATTACCAGATTTAGGAGAAGGCATTGAAGGCGCAGAAGTGAGCGAAGTATCCGTTTCTGTAGGTGACATAGTTACGCGGAATGACACAATTCTTGTTTTGGAGTCGGATAAAGCGTCTATGGAAATTCCCTCCGAAGAACACGGAACAATTGCAGAAATATTAGTTAGCGCGGGAGATGAGTTAAAAACGGGGCAGATGTTAATGAAGATCAAAGTCTCTGCCGACACCCTGGAGGATGAACCCCCAACCGAAGAGGATTCATCACCCTTACAAAAAGATAAGTCAATAGAACAGGAACAGCCCCAACATAAACCGGTTTTTGCGGACCCAAGCTCTTCAGACAATGTTTTTGCATCCCCCGGCGTTCGCCGTCTTGCAAGGGAACTGAGCATCAATCTCCAGATTATCAAAGGCTCCGGTCCAAAAGGGCGCATCACCAAGGATGACCTCAATGGCTATATTAAGTTGCAAATGGCCATGTCATCCGGGAGCCTCCCAACGCCAAAACAGGAAATCGATTTTTCACAGTGGGGCGACGTTGAAATCCAGAAACTCACTAGAATTAAAAGAATAACGGGCGAACGACTTCAAAGGGCGTGGCAATCCATTCCCCACGTAACTCAATTTGACGAAGCGGATATCACGGATATAGACGCCTACCGGAAAGAAGTAAAAACAAAAGGGAACGAAAAAGGCATCAAAGTTACATTTCTCCCGTTCCTAATGAAAGCAGCCGCAATTGTTTTAAAAGAAATGCCGGAATTCAATAGTTCTTTAGATTATACAGACCAAAACTTGATTTTGAAAAATTATTATCATTTAGGAATCGCCGTGGACACACCAAGCGGGCTCACTGTTCCTGTTGTGCGAAATGCGGATCAAAAATCGATTTTTGACCTATCTGAAGAACTCATGGATTTAAGCACCCGCGCCAGGGATAAAAAACTGAATCCAGATGAAATGAAAGGGGGTACATTCACGATCTCAAGCCTGGGCGGAATTGGGGGAACCGGATTTTCACCTATTGTTAATCCGCCCGAAGTAGCCATTCTGGGAGTGTCCCGAAGCGCGTGGAAACAAGTGTTTGATAAAGATTCTGGAGAATTTCAGGCACGATTTGTGATGCCATTTTCATTATCCTATGATCACCGTGTGATTGATGGCGCCGCCGCGGCAGCATTCACCTCCCGGCTTGTAGCTGTCCTTTCTGACTTATCCTTTTTAAAGGTTAATTAATGGGTGAATCAAAACACGCAGAAATTGTTGTTATTGGTGCCGGCCCCGGTGGATATGCAGCGGCTTTCCGCGCTGCCGATCTTGGGAAACAGGTTATCCTGATCGACAAAGACCCCACCTTGGGTGGTGTTTGTTTAAACAGGGGATGTATTCCATCCAAAGCATTGCTCTACATTTCGAAGGTTATGGATGAAGCGGAAAATTTATCTAAAATGGGCGTGACCTATAGCGAACCTGAAATTGACCTGGATACTATTAGGGAACATAAAAATAGGATTGTTTCCCAATTGAACGGTGGTATTGCCCAAATGGCAAAAGCCCGCAAAGTGGAATCGATTCAGGGCATAGCCACCTTTACATCAAATTCAGAAGTAAAAGTTGTGACTGAAAAAGGCAATATTTTTATTTCTTTTGATAAATGCATCATCGCCGCCGGATCGATATCTGCAACGATTCCCGGTGTGCCACCAAATCATCCATCGGTTCTTTCATCCAGAACTGCACTGGATTTAGTGGATATTCCGGAAAGATTTTTGGTCATTGGAGGAGGCGTCATCGGGTTGGAATTGGGGCAAGTTTATGCTGTCTTGGGATCCAATGTTTCCGTGGTTGAATTTTTACCTAACTTGCTTCCCGGCATAGACCAGGACATTGTGAAACCGCTTCAGCGGAAACTGAAAAAACAATTCGAATCTATTCAGGTTTCTTCTAAAGTCACAGCCGTGGAACCCAAAGATGATGGAACACTTAACGTTACCATTAAAAATGATAAAGGCAACACCACAGAAATTTATAATAAGGTATTGATAGCGGTGGGCCGAAAGCCAAACACTGGTTTGTTAAATATAGAAGTCACGGATGTTGATGTGGATGATCGTGGTTTTATCAGTGTGGATGTGTATCAGCGTACTTCTGTAAAAAATATTTTTGCTATTGGTGATATTATCGGTGATCCCATGCTGGCTCACAAGGCGACCCACGAAGGGAAGGTTGCAGCAGAAGTGGCCGCAGGCCATCCAGCGGCATTCGATGTTCGCGCCATTCCATCAGTTGTCTATACCGACCCTGAAGTGGCTTGGGCCGGTCTTACAGAAATAGAAGCAATAGAAAAAAGAATTCCGTACGAAAAAGGAGAATTTCCCTGGGCTGCCAGCGGGAAGGCTATCGCCATGGGTGCCAACCAAGGCAAAACAAAAATCCTGTTTGATCCTGAAACCAGACAAGTTATTGGTGTGGGGATTGTCGGCCATGGAGCGGGCGATCTAATTTCTGAGGGGGTACTGGCCATTGAAATGGGTGCCGATGCGGAAGATATTGGACTCACAGTTCATCCCCACCCAACGCTGGCAGAAACATTTGCCCTGGCGGCAGAAACATTTGCAGGCACTATTACAGATTTATATGTCCCCCAGAAATAGCAAATTATTTGATGGATTCGAATTTATCAAATCCTCAGGCGGAATTGAAGAGTATACTCTCAAATCAAATGACCTGACAATCCTTGTTTTAGAAAATCATTCCGCCCCCGTAGCCACGTTTATGGTAACCTATCATGTTGGTTCCAGAAATGAAGCCATTGGTCATACTGGTGCGACCCACCTACTTGAACACCTTATGTTTAAAGGGTCCAGAAATTTTAATAAGGAAAAAGGAACAGCAATTTGGACAGAACTTCAGAACATCGGGGCCCAGATTAATGCAACAACGTGGAATGACCGCACCAATTATTTTGAGGTTGTACCAAGCGAACACCTGGAAAGGGCAATTGCAATTGAAGCAGACCGTATGCGGTTTGCTTTTTTAAACGATGAAGACCGACAGCCGGAAATGACCGTTGTGCGGAATGAATTTGAACGGGGAGAAAACAGTCCTTTTGATGCGTTGGATAAAAACATTTGGGCCACAGCGTATCAAGCACATCCATATCATCATTCTACAATCGGTTGGCGATCGGATATTGAAAATGTTTCCACCGATAGACTGCAAGAATTTTATAATACATACTATTGGCCAAATAATGCCACGGCAACTGCAATTGGAGATTTTGATAAAAAGGACGCGTTAGCCTTAATCAGAAAATATTTTGGGGAACATCAATCAAGCAAAAATGACATTCCGGACATGTATACCCAAGAGCCAGAACAAGAAGGCGCCCGCAGGACAATTGTAACACGAACGGGACAAACAGGTGTTATCGGCGTTGGGCATAAAACACCAGAAGGGCTGAATAACGACACCTATGCACTTCAACTATTGGGAAAAATTTTAACGGAAGGAAAAACAAGCCGTCTCTATCGGAGAATTATTGATCCAGGAATGGCCACATCTTTATTCATGTATGATTTCCCCTTTCGGGATAACGGAATGTTTATTACTTATGTATTTCTAACCCCAGATACGAATCATCAATCTGTGGAAGATATCGTATTAAATGAATATAAGGAAATTATTGAAGGGGGCGTTTCGACTCAGGAGCTCGAACGCGCCAAAGCACAAACACGAGCCAGTGTTGCGTTTAGCCGGGATGGGTCATATGCGGTGGCCAGCGCACTCAACGAAGCAATTGCGATAGGGGATTGGACATTTTATACAACCTATATGGACCGTATTGACAATGTGTTGCTGGAAGATATTCATTGTGTGGCAAAAAAATATTTGTTGGATGAAAAAAGCACCACTGGTTGGTTTATCCCGAAAAAAGAGGAAAGCACTTAGAGATGGGATTATTTAGGAATCGGGTTAAAGTAAACAAACCTTTGGACGGGCTTTCATCAATGATTCTGCCAACGGGCGTTAAAGATGTCATTACTTTCGCCGGCAGTTTTTTAGGCGGATCCTTGTTTAGCCTTGAAGGGAATCAAAAAATTGCTGCCATAACTGCGTTGATGCTGGATAAAGGAACCGAGTCAAAAGATAAATATACCATCAGTGATATCTTGGAATCCACCGGGTCAGAACTTAGTTTTTCCAGTACACGGCACCACGTTCAATTCACTGGCCACTGTTTGAGAGTTAATATTGAGGTTGTTATTAAACTGCTGGCAGAACAACTCCGCACACCAGCCTTCCCAAGGAATGAATTATCTACCCTGAAAACAAGGTTAATTGGTAGCCTCAAACAATCCAAAGAAGACACCAAAAAACAAGCCCTTATAGAATTATTGAGAAACCTTTATCCGAAAGGCCACCCAAATTACCGAACAACGACAGATGAGGAAATAGACAAAATTTCATCCGTGAGAAAGAAAGAACTGAAAGCATTTCACCACGACGTTTACGGCTTGGGAGAGTTGAATTTCACAGCCGTAGGAGATGTTGACCAAAAACAAATAAACACACTCCTGAAAAAACAATTTGGCGGCTGGAAAAATCAGACTATCTTTCTTGATCTACCGAAACTGTGCGCAAATCCAGCCAAGGGTAAAGAAAAGAATATCCACATTCCTGATAAAACAAGCGCAGATGTGTATCTCGGCCAACCGATTGGAATAGATCGGGATCATAAAGATTATTATCCGTTGATGATGGCAATATACATTCTGGGTGGGAATTTTTCAGCGCGCCTTATGCATACGGTTAGAGACCAACAGGGACTTACCTACGGAATCGGGTCCTCCGTAGCGGGCGCTAGTTTTGGCAATGACGGCTATTGGAGCACTTGGGGTACATTTTCGCCGGATCTTTTGGATAAGGGTAAAAAGGCAGCTTTGGAGCAAATATTAAAGTGGTATAACGATGGTGTTACATTGCAAGAACTGGAAGCAAAAAAAACAACAATAACAGGCTCATATCAGGTTAGCATGGATTCTACCGGCGGGCTCACAGCAAAAATTTTGTCAAATGCTGAAAGAGGGAAAACCATAGAGCATTTGGATCAATATCCGGATATTATTCGAAGCCTTAAGCTGGAACAAGTAAACAACGCCATTAGACAATATGTTGATCCAGAGAAGTTGACGGTAATTGCCGCAGGCACGTTAAGTAAAGCTTAGTGGATGTAATTCTCATTGCTGCTGTCACCCAAGATGGATTTATAGCCCGTCATGCCCACGAAAGCGTTACTTGGTCAAAAGACTTCCACCTATTCAGGAAACAGACTATGGGTTGGCCGGTTATTATGGGCTCCAATACTTTCAATTGTTTGCAAAAGGAGTTGGAAGGAAGAGATATAATCGTTGTCCACAGACATAATGATCCTGAGAAAATATTAACCAATTTAAATGCTGAAAAATGTTTTATTGCCGGCGGCGGAAAAACAAACGCCCGCTTTTCACCCTTTTTAACTCATATTTATTTAACACCGCACCCCATTCTGTTTGGCGCGGGAATTCCACTGTTTTCTGGTACCATCGATGAAATGGATTTAATCTTTGAAACAATGATCCCCGTAAGGAAAAAAAGCGGCATTTTTCAGGTTCAATATCGTATTATCCGTGATAATTGTTATAATACCTGATGTGATATAGAATTAAGCAGTGGATTAATAAAAAACCCCTGCTTTTATATTGGATTTGCGCAGGTTTTTATTGTGTATATTTAAATTACGAAGGCTTGCTGCGTTTTGCTTTTATAATTGCAGCTTTAATTTTTCCCCGGAGAGCTTTGTTGTCTAAAGAATTGATTTCGTCCATATTACCACTAACCCCCGCTTCAACCAGCCTCGAAATCATTTTTTCCTCCGATTCCCCGGTCGCTTCAACTGTCTTACTTATAACAGGGGCAGGAATAGCTGTTGGGATGTCTGGCATAGTAGGGCGATCAATGGAACCACGTTTAATTTTCACCAGCATCGCCTTGGCTTTGCCCCGTGTAGGCTTATCTGTAATCGCATTTACGGGTTCATTGTCTCCATCAAGCGCTTTATTAACAACATAGGCAATTAGGTCGTCTGGGCCGGCAAAAGCCGGCAGGCCCTCACCAGCAACCAGAGCCCGGGATGCGGTTGGGGGCACACTGCCGGCCGGTTCTTCTGAAAGGGCTTTAACATACTTATCCGGCATGATGCCCCCCCTTCGCTTGGACTGTATTAAGATTGCTTTTGCCATACCGCGGGTGGGTTTATCTGGAATAGCGTTGACTAAGTCCATATCACCATCGAGCCCTCCTTGCACCGCGCGGGCGATGATTGCTTCGCGGCTATATTGAGGGCCGATATCTTGGGTGGCAACGCCATCGTCTTTTTCATCAACCGTTTCTTCGGGTATAAAATATCCTAAATTATCTAAAATTTTTGATTTGCTGTTAGAAAAACCCCACAAGGTCATCCAAGAAAAAAGGCCGCGGCTGGTACGCCGGCAGGTAACGGTTGTCCCTCCGGGTGTGGCATTGAGATCAAAAACAACAGTTTCTTTGTGAACAGGGTTAAATCTCATTTCCATCGCCAACTGTTTTTTTTCTACAACCGCCATAATTCTACCCTTGAAAGAGGGGGAAAGACCGAAAGGGCGCAGGCGGATGAAAGATCCTGGAGCAAAATGAAATTTGTCAAAAGAATAACGGTGAACAAAACGATTGGATTCAACTACGGGTAAAATGCGTAAAATCCCTGGGAACCAAAAATTATAATTGGACAGGCGCGTTAAGGTACTCCAAACGAGGTCACCTCGGGCTGAAAACTCATGCTTTACAATTGTTTCTGCTGCGAACGGCCGAAGATATGTTGATACTTGGCTGGTAATCACCTGTTCGCGGCCAGCATCTATGATGAATAAGATGACAACGATAAACAGGGCCACAATTGCAAGGATTAAAATCATTCTAATTTATCCAAAATTGGAGCGGGATTTTACATCTTTTATAAGGAATAATTGAAGAATTAGATGCAGCATTACCATCCCAAACCGTTTTAATTAATACAGTCAGAAAAAGCAGGGATAAAATTCGAAAATACTGCTAAAGAAGAATACTATTTTAATTTTTTAAACTATACCTTTATATAATGACGGTGAAATTGCTGCGGAATATATAAAAAATGATGATCTGAATTTTTATTTAGCAAACTATCGTCCTGATTTTATGAAAAATATATTCATAGATGTTGAGAGCGAAAAGAACACCAGCGTTTTTTCTT
>JAYEFG010000113.1:0-2102 GCA_034658595.1 Fidelibacterota bacterium
CTGAATTGGTACGACACACCCAACTTTGACCGTTTTGCCGAACATGGCGTAAGAACGGATGGCTTAAAACCTGTTTTTGTATCCAAGACATTTCCAAATCATTATAGCATTGCCACTGGCATGTATATTGAAAATCATGGGTTAATTGCAAATCATTTTTACGATAAAAAACTGGACGAGTATTTCACGCTTTCTGACCGTTCGAAAGTAGAAGATTCCCGCTTTTATGGCGGTGAACCCATTTGGGTTACTGCAGAAAAACAGGGAGTAAAAACTGCATCATATTTTTGGGCCGGTACCGAAGCCCCTGTTGGTAGTGTTCAATCCAGTATCTGGAAAAAATATGATCATGATTTTCCTTTCAATGCCCGCATCGATTCAGTGGTAAAATGGTTTAGTTTCCCCGAGGAAAAACGTCCACACTTGATCATGCTGTATTTCCATGAACCGGATGATACCGGACATCGCTATGGTCCTAAATCAGTAGAAACAGAAGCCATGGTTGACTCAATGGATTCAATCATGGGTAACATTATGAACGCAATGGAATCGTTGGAAATATTTCCAAATTTGAATATCATTGCAGTTGCAGATCATGGTATGGCGGCTATCAGCCCCGAAAGGACGATTGATTTATTTGATTATGTTAATTTAACGGAAATTAAACAAGAAGGGTCCGGTCCGTTTGCAATGCTGTATGGGGAGAATAATCAGAAATTAAACACCATTGTAAAAAAATTAAAACGAGTGCCCCATTTGAGTGTCTATAAAAAAGAGGAAATTCCTGATCGGTATCATTATAAAAATCACTACCGTATTAAAGATGTATTATTAGTGGCAGATGAAGGCTGGTTTATATTGGATAAAAAATACCATGGAGCTGATATATTTAAATTGAAATTTCTGCGAGGCGGTACTCATGGCTATGATAATGAATTGCGCAGCATGCATGCTATATTTTTGGCAGACGGCCCGGCGTTCAAGGACGGCTATTCAAAACCTACATTTGAAAATATACACATCTATCCGCTGATAGCGGAAATTTTAGGACTTACCCCCAATGAAAACATTGACGGAAAGTTAGAAAAAGTAAGAGATCTGCTAAAAGATTAATCGATAGCTAAAAACCGTAGACTAATATTCACATACATCCCGGCTGCATCAAGGGTAGGTTCACCCCGTTCGTCCCATTTTGCATCAATGCTTTTTGTATCATCACCTTCCCCTTCATTATACGTCCATTTCCCATTCGCCTTGGCCCGGCTGTAGCCGGCACGGACTATCAAATCCACCTTCCGATTGATCATAACCTCAGTTTGTAGTCCTATTTGAGGCGCAAATAAAAGTGTGGAAACGTTGTGGTCATAATCATCATTCCTTGAAACAAAATCTAAAGGAAAATCAACCACAGCGCTCAAGTTGAATTTTGGCGTATAAAGAAAACGATATATAAAACCACCTCCAAACGAGAACATAGCGTCACGATCCCCGCGGCTGTCGATCATGGATCCTCCGCCAAAATGGAAATGGCCGCCCCAGCGACTGAATGGCTTGATCTGAAAAGCGATACCGCCTCGATCAATAGCTTCCCGTTCATTATTGTACGTAAAATAAAAGCCAAAACCTCCTTGTGGCGGGTTGATCATTTCTGTGGCTTTATAGCCCTCTTTTACCCGGCCCCATTTTCGTACGATTGTACCCATGCTGGCATCATCGCTAACGCGGTCAATCCTAACGAGCCCAACGGATCTTCCCGGAATCGTAACGTCCCGATCGCGAAGTTTTTTCTTTTTATCCAGACGGGAAATTTCATACACTATACCTCTTTTTACGCCAAGGTCAGACCCAAGATACATTGTCACTTCACTGCCCTGAACATCCAGAACTTCTGATGTGATTGTATATAATTCCCGTAATGAACGAGATACATTCATGCGAATTATACTCAATGCCTTTGACAATGATTTACCGCGACTCCCCCCGGTATGCATTGCTCCAATTGGAAATGTATTTAATGTTTGCCCTGTTTCCACATCCAGCAGAATAATATCTGCATGAATAATGGTTTCCATATTGTTGGCATAAGGTTCTTCGCCTTTTGG
>JAYEFG010000114.1:0-7651 GCA_034658595.1 Fidelibacterota bacterium
CAAAAAAATTGGGATTTCTAGGTTCTTAACAGAGTTCTTTATTAATACTGTCGTATACCAGCGCCACCCGCTCAATCCGCCCCACATCAAGACAATAAATATCACACTCGAAAAATGGTTTGGCGTAAATATGTAAGCTGACTGCGGGCTGATCAAAAACATTTTCTACCGAATGAATTTCAGCAGGCCCATCCAAATAACCTCTTTCTCCTTGGACTAAGTCAGTCATTGTAAGCGCCAAAGGTTCGACAGAATCCAATTGGTAATTACACACTTGGAGCGATCCCGATTCCACCCGCATCCAGCATTTTTCACCTTCATGTCCATGGATGGGTGCTTTTTGTCCTGGCTGCCAGCAAACGAATAGAATCTCGAAATCTTCATCCTTATAAACCAAATGACGAGTGTATTTGTCCTCATTGAATTTTACGTAGCCCTTCATTGCATTTTGCGGCAATTCGTATCGGGATAAATAATCAGAAATTTCAGGGACAGGGAAATCCTGTCGGGCATATTCTTTTAAATCATGAATGAGTGATTTCACTTTTTGATACTCTCCATATTCCAATGGTTAAAACAGGGATGACAAACACAATCCAATATCCCCAGGTCAACGCCCCATACCCTTTGGCAATCAAGCCCACGAGTCCTACTGCATTGGCGAGAAATATTGAAATGATCAGCAGACCAATTCCGATTCCGGAACGCCACTTGTTTGTAAACCCTGGATAGACAGCGGCAATTCTCTCATTGAAACCGTGGATCAAACCTACTCCAGTTTCGATAAACGTCCCAAATAAAACGATTTGAAAAATGAGTTTAAAAACATTCCAGCCCAGGTGATCTAATATTGTATTCACAGGTACGGATGATTCCAATACATGCGGATATTGGCTCAGCATGGCTATGAACATGAAAACGGCCGGGATCATACCAATGGCGCCGGCAACAACCCCTGAAATGATTGCCTCTTTGCGGGTTTCAATATGGCGGACACAAAATAGGATGGCCGGTGCAAGCCCAATATTATAGGCGGCATATTTTATTCCCCCCATGGTCCAACTGGCGCCACTGGGTTGTTTACTAAAACTTTCCCCAATGGCATCACCAAATTGATAAAACACAGCTACAAACATAATTGCAAAAACACCATATAAAATAATAGACCAAAAAGAGAGAACTTTTTCAATTAAGGCAGTTCCGAAAAAAACAATCAAACCAACCAATGCCATCATGATGATAATTCCCGTTAGATCGGGAATACCAAACATTTCATGGATGATTTCACCGGAAGCGGACCCCATAACAGACACAACCAAAATTAACCCAACTAGGTAAAGTACTTCATAACTGATCCAGGCCTTCCCCAATAATCCCTGGATGAAAGATCGATATTCATAATGTCTTTCTTTTCGGGATAATTCAAAACAAATGGCCAACACAATACTCCAAATAATTGTGGCAACACCCATATTCACAAGTCCAGCCACTGGGCCGGTGGTGAGAAAAAATTCAACCAATTCCCGACCCGTGCCATATCCACCGCCAATAATCAGGGATTGAAAAATGAATCCCGGCAAAAGGTATTTTTGAAAAAATGTACTATTCATTGAACTTATTTCTCATTGTTTCTATAATGCTACCACATCCTTCGATCAATGGGTCAATGCAAGGTAAGCCTGTTTCCTCTTGCAGCTTATTAAGGTAGTTTTCACGCATATCAGTAGCCAAACCGGAAGTATTAATACTAACTCCCACACAAGTCAAATCAGGGTTAGTACGCCTGCCTGCCCGTAAATGTAAATCGATACATTCACGAATGGATGGAAGTGAATAATGCTCCCAACCGGATATAACTTTTCGGGTAGCATCGTGGCATACGACGAAGGCATCAGGTTGCGAACCATGTAACAATCCAAGACTTACACCGGCATACCCCGGATGGAATAGGGATCCTTGGCCCTCTATTACATCCCAGTGATCCGGGGAATTATCGGGAGAAAGCGTTTCTGCCGCACCTGAAATAAAATCTGCTTTTATCGCATCAATGGGGATGCCTTCTCCTGCGATCATAATACCGGTCTGTCCAGTAGCGCGAAAGGTAGAATTCATACCTGCTTCACCCATGGCTTTATCAATTGCCAAGGCAGTATATTTTTTACCACACGCACAATCTGTTGCCACAGTTAAAAGGCGCTTACCTGAACGTTTTATGCCCGTACCTACGGGCAAGTTTTGTGGTGGTACGCGAATGTCAATTAATCGTGAACCGGATTGACTTGCAGCAGCAACAACTTTTGGATGATCTTTAAGTTTTATGTGCAGACCATTAACAATATCAAGTTCTTGATGAGCTGCATCTATAATGACGTCCCACCAATTGTCAGGAATTATTCCTCCAATAGGTGCCACACCAATAATTAAACTACGAACCCCCTGGGAGACCGCTTCTTCCACAGTCATATCTGGAACACCTAAATCCAATCGACAACCAGAGAATCGTAATTGACCCGCAACCAATTCAGGTCTCCATTGGACAAGTCCAAATCCTGTTTTTGCGTAGGTTGAATCTTTTTCGGCACCAATCAGAATCAAATAAGGTGCATTTAATTTCATTTTATTGATTTCTTCCACCTACACATACATCGCTAAATGGTTTGAAAAGGGGAATGTTTAGCGGATGAATATCAATTATTTTGCTTATACCCGGGCCCCCGAACAACTTTGCCCGGAGTTGCGCCTGTATGTTCGCCATCATTTAAAACTAATTCACCATTCACCAATACATGATGGACACCCGTAGCCAGCTGATGGGGTTTTGCAAAGGTGGCATGATCCTGAATCGTCTCTGGATCGAAAATCACTACGTCTGCAAAATAGCCTTTTTTCAGATAGCCTCTGTTTTTGATTTTCAGCTTTTCAGCGGAAAGGCCGGTCAATTTATGAATCGCATTTTCCAGAGGAATTACCTTTTCATCACGGACATATTTCCCCAGGAGTCGGGCGAAATTTCCATATGCTCTCGGATGTGGATTGTACTTTAAAAAATCCCCTTCAGGCGCTAAAGACCCAGCGTCGGAGCCAAAACTTATGTAAGGCAATTGAATCTGTTTTTTGATATTTTCTTCTGACATGAGGAAATAAACCACATCCACACGACTCCCATCGTTAATGACAAAATCAATCGCCACGTCTGCGTAATGTTTCCCCAGTTCATCGGCCACTTCTTTCAATGTTTTACCGATATATTTTCTCAAATCAGGATTTTTAAATCCTGAGAAAAGGACGCCATCGGGCCCGGCTAAGAATCCCAGGTTTTCCCAATTATCCGTATCTGTAATCATTTCCTGTTTGACTTTCGCGCGGATTTCAGGATTCTTCAGGCGTTCCACCCATTTTTCATAGCCCCCTTCCTGGACCCAGGGCGGCATATGGGCATCCAACCCGGTGGCCCCCGCCACATAGAGATACATATCAGTTGTAATGTCTAAACCACGCTCTCGTGCTTCATTTATTTTAGAAATGGCCAGATCCATTTTATAATGATTCGGCAGACCGCCCGCTTTCAAGTGATATACTTCTGCGGGAATGTTCGCTTTTTCAGCAATCGTTATCAATTCATCCAAAGCTTCCAGGAAGCGATTGCTTTCACTGCGCAAGTGAGAGATATACATCCCGTCATATTCCGCCGCAACTTTACAAAGTTCAATCAATTCTTCCGTGGAAGAGTAAAAAGCCGGTGCATAAATAAGGGAAGAGCCCACACCCAATGCACCTTCCTCCATTGCATTACGAACTAATGCCTTCATATTCTTCAGTTCTCCATCTGTCGGAGGCCTGTCTTCAAACCCTATTTCATGGATGCGGAGTGTGGTGGCCCCCACAAAGGAAGCTACATTGGTGGCGATGCCGCGTCGTTCCAGTGAGGCCAAATATTCACTCAGGGTTGTCCAATCAATATCATACTTGAATTCACCCATGTCCGCAAATTGCTGTGCTTTCATTTTATCATTCAACGGCCCCATGGACCAGCCTTCCCCAAAAACTTCCAATGTTACACCTTGTTTTATATCACTTAAAGAACGACCATCGGCGATGAGAGAAGTAGTCGCCCAACTGAGCATATTAATAAATCCGGGTGTAACAGCTAATCCTTCTGCATCAATTTCTGATTTTCCTCTCCCTGGAAAATTTTTCGCAATCCTGACAATCCTGTCGCCCTTGATAGCCACATCAGCCACCACTGGTTGAGTGCCAGTGCCATCGTATACATTGCCGTTACGGATGACCACATCGTATTGAGCGCATCCAACTAATATTAATAAAGTAATTGAAATGAAGGGGAATCGTTTCATGATTAATCCTGTGTTAATTAATATTTTTTAAAAGGAGAAAAGAAATTCAATCGATAATTATCCGTCCAGGGCCTGCTTCAAATCAGCGATAAGATCGTCAACGGATTCAATCCCAACAGAGTAACGGATGAGTGATTTTGAAATGCCCGCATCCCCCAACTCTTCATCACTCATTAAGGAATGAGATGTTTGTACCGGCCGGGTCACCAATGATTCAACACCACCCAAACTTGCAGTGCAGATGGGGATTTGGAGTCGGCCCATGACCGCATCCGCTTCTTCAATTCCGCCCTCAACTATAAAACTGACCATGGCCCCAAATCCACAGAGGAATTCTTTAGCCCGTTCGTGGCTTGGGTTGGATTCTAACCCGGGAAAATTAACTTGGGATACTTTCCGATGATTTTCTAAAAAGCGTGCGATAGTTTTGGCACTCTGACATTGCCTTTCCATTCTTAAAGATAATGTTTTCATCCCGCGATGAAGTAAAAAACAGGCATGAGGATCCAGCGAACCACCGAGATGATTCAACTTGGATTTTATCTTTGAAACGTAGGGCTCATTCCCGATAACCACACCGGCAACAATATCCGTATGGCCGTTTAAATACTTCGTGGCTGAATGAAGCGAAATGTCAAATCCCTGCGTACCAGGACAATACAAAACCGGACTGGCAAATGTATTATCAATCATAGAAATCAAGTTGTGTTTTTTGGCAAATTTCACAATAGCCCCCAATTCCGGAACGTCCATCAACGGGTTTGTAATGGTTTCTACATAAATGACTTTCGTATTGGGTTTCAGTTTTGATCCCCAATCTCCAGTTTTAGTGGCATCGAAAAAGTCGAATTCAATCCCATATTTAGGCAAATCGTGTTTCACATAATCAGCCGTACCACCGTAAAGTGTATTGTGGGCTAACAGGTGATCCCCCGATCCCAAAAAGGTGAGAAGTGAGGTAGTAATTGCGCTCATACCGCTGGATGTTACTAAGGCCGCCTCGGCCCCTTCTAATACAGCCAGTTTTTTATGAAGGGCAATATGGTTGGGTGTATTGTTCAGCCGAATATATTTCAGCTTATCGTAAGATGTCTGTCCTGCGTATTCAAATGTGGAACTTTGAAAAATAGGAATACTTACAGCGCCTTCAATGCGGGGATCCGGTTCACCGGCATGGATGACCTTGGTGTCAAATGATAGTTCTTTTTTTGCCATCAATCTAATCCTTTACTTCTTTTTTCACATAAGTATCCAACCAGTTGGCTGTCTCCCATAACATATGCATAACCGATTCCCGGGCGCGATACCCATGACTTTCATGGGGCAGCATCACCAATTTAGCCGTTGCACCATGGCCTTTTAGTGCATGGTAGTAACGTTTACTCTGTACAGGAAACGTACCCGAATTGTTATCGGCCTCGCCATGGATTAATAAAATTGGTTCATTCACTTTTTGGGTATGCATGAATGGCGACATGGCAAAATACACTTCCGGTGCTTCCCAGAATGTCCGTTCTTCCGCCTGGAATCCAAAGGGTGTCAGGGAGCGGTTATAGGCACCGCTTCTTGCGATCCCGGCCTGGTATATATCCGAATGGGCCAGGAGATTTGCTGTCATAAATGCACCATAGGAATGGCCGCCGATTGCCATTTGATCTTTGGTTGTGATACCTCTTCTGATCATTTCATCCGCAGCCGCTTGGGCGCTGGATACCAATTGTTTCACATAGGAATCATT
Organism: Fidelibacterota bacterium; assembly: GCA_034658595.1. Taxonomy (GTDB): domain Bacteria; phylum Fidelibacterota; class Marinisomatia; order Marinisomatales; family TCS55; genus TCS55. Next base: position 6,094 of record JAYEFG010000114.1, read on the forward strand.
CGGTTCCTGGTCCCCTTCACCGATGATGGGCATTGTGGGCCCTGACAGGACCGCATAACCATAGGACAACATGATTAATGAAGATGTAGGACTTATTCTCACAAATCGATGAGGTGAACCCACCACTTGAGATGCCGCTTTGGCTGTTTTAAACTCCCTTGGATAAGCCCACATGAGCAATGGTAATGGCCCGTCCCCCGGCTGTCGTCCCGGGGGTAAATATAATGTGGCTGACAGATCCACATTATCATTTCGCTTATAAGTAATCATTTCTTTATAAACACCCTTCATATGGGGATACGGATGGGGAAATTGTGTAATAGGAATTAAGGAATCATCATTCATATTCCTAAAATAATAATTCACCTGTTCTTCTTTTGATTCACGACTTGTAAGCACAAGATTTCTTGAAACATCTACCATCCTAATGGGGCGTTCATAAAAAGGAGGTTCCGATCGCCACAATCTTTTTGATTTCCCGCTCATTAGATTATACTCATCTACAAATGGGTGGTCTCCTTCTGACGAGGCACCGTTACCGGACATAAATATTGTTTCACCACTTTCGCCAAAAAGAAGGACATTTCGTCCAAATTGGTTAGGCGTCAACATAGGTGAGCCGGGATCGCTATACCGATCTTCATATAATCGATCAATAGTCTTTTTGGGCTTCGCCCCTGATCTAGATGGATTCACCATCCACGTAGTTGTACGGCGGGTTGACCACTCCCGTGTTGAAAACAAGGCAATATTTTCAGATCCCCAGCGAACGCCAGCATAACGGAGATCTAATTTTATTAATGATTGAGGATTTCCAGAAAAAGGTGTTTCAAGGGTAAATACCTCATCCCGATGGTCTGCTTTTGCCTTTGGGTCTCCTCCATCCAATGCTTCTAAATAAAAAATAATCGATCCCTTATCACTTCGCCAACCATAGGATCGTGGGCCGGTAATCACCGCACCAAATCCTTTTGGCAGGGATTCTGCCAAGGGCAGATCTCTTAATTGGGATACAACATTCCCCTTTAGATCCATAATTTCAACCAGGGTAGGAAATCGATAAACCGGGACAAGATACGAAAAGGGCCGATGAATAGTTTCCATCAATATATATTGGCCATTGGGCGATGGTTCCGTTCGGCGAATGATCCCCGGTTTGCCAATCTTTCTGGTTTTTCCTTTTAGAGTAACATGAACCACCTGGGCATTTAAATAAAATTCAAACAGTGCCTCATCATGGGCATTGGTCAATAAGTCCTGGTAAGTTCGTACCGGTGACTTTTCCCCCAAGTTTTCCTGGACTACAGGCCCCTTAGGTACTTGTGCTTTCTGGGGTGGGTCACCTCGATTTTCAAGAATCGTTTTTGCAATTAGCCCTTTACTATCAGATAACCAATAATATGGAGAGCCATAAATGGCATTCAATGGTGAATTCAATAATAATTTTGCCCGTCCCGTTTTTACATCTGCAACATAAATATTTATGGAATTCCCATTGGTAACTGCCATGGCAATTTTTTTTCCATTGGGAGACCAACTCACATGAGAAATTCGACTT
>JAYEFG010000115.1:0-7599 GCA_034658595.1 Fidelibacterota bacterium
CCCACAGCAAAAAGGCTGACATAAATACCAATATCTTTAAGTTTATATAGAAAAAAGATAACACCTACGAGAAAGAGTAAATGATCGTATCCAGTTACCATATGCTTTGCGCCCAGATACATGAATGGTACAAAATTTATTCCAGTAATTTCTTGAATATACCCTGCATCTCCTGTTGTAACGCCATGAGCGAATAGAACAATGGGCATCAGCATTAATGCCCAAACAATGTTCTTTTTTAAATGTCTCATACTTTTCCTATTAATTCAAAATTTAATTTTTGTCAATTTTTACCGCATTAAAACCGTTTTTCGAGTTCGAGATTCCCCATTCATCTTTAAGGAATAAAAATATATTCCCGATGAATATTTAAACCTAGCGTTACAATATTTATCACTTTTTGAATCCACCCATTTGTTCGTAACAAAAAATGATAACAGTAAAAACAAGCAATCCTATTTCTGTCCAAAATAATAATCCATTTTCCATATAGAATGAAAAATAAGGATTTTGAATCATTTCCCAGACAGTCACTTGTCCTCGATCTGGCTGAATTTGGTAAAGGAAATAATCTATTTTACTTAATGGGTAAAACCATTGTATCCCTACCGTACGCGCCGTAAACCAATCCGTAAAAAGATGCGAGCTTGTACCCAGCAGAATACCCAAGGCTATAGGTTTTATTTTATCACTATTAGTGATTCTATCCACAAAGATCATTAGACCAAATAATGATATCCACAAAATCGGTGTATGGAGCACAGAATGATGCCCTGCCACTGTTTCTGAAAATATGCCATCTACATCAGGAAAGAGGGCAGCAATAATCAAAACGGGCATGAACGGGAATACTGTCCATAACGATGGTTTTATTGCTTTGCTTAGTAAATATCCAGTAGCTAAATGGGAAGGTACAAACACAATTAATCCTTAGTCAAAAAGGATTTAATGTTGAGAATCATCATGTTCAAAATGTTCGCCCTCTTCCTCTGACTTCATTTTAAAGAGTTCGAATGATTTGCGAATACTCAATGACAGTCCCCATACATCAGTTTTACTCGTCACTTCAATCTCTTCCTGGCCGGCTACACTTGCCTTAAAGTATATCGGTTTGCGCGCCGAAACAGTCAACAAATATCCGTTTGTTGTAAAGGTTAGTCCTCCCCCAAGTTGCAACACACTTCCGCCGGAATTGGGTGCCTCTTCTCCATCCCAAATAGCCGGGTTGCGATATTGCCCCAGCATTTGAAAGAATGGAATTCCACCCCAAAATGATTTGGTTTGGAAATATACCAGCGCCGCTCCTGAGAATTGTACTCCCGGCTTGAATCCGTATTCATTCGTTTCCAATGGTACATCCACTTTCAACACGCCACCCGGAAATATGGAACCGTCAGTCCGTCTGAAGTACTGAAATTCCCCATGACCTTTGACAACGCCTTCACTCAAATTAAAATGCGTATGCTCCGTTCCGGCTTTACCAAGTTTAAAGGGATTTTCAGTCAGAGTATTTCTCGAGGGAATAACGAGTCCGCCCCCGATAAAAACCCGCTGACCGGGACCGAAAGTTGTATTCTCCATCAAATATTTGAGAGTAAATCGTGTATCGCCGAAGCCAATTTTATTCTCATCACGGTGATGAATATTCGCGACACGATAAAAATCCATGGATCTGTTTCCCATCATGACATCAACACTCAGGTTCCAGTTATCGGATAGGCCATAGGTTGCATTGATTTCTGCCAAACTTGAATTCAGATTTCCTTTGTGGTCGCCCCCGGATGCTTCCAGTTCGCTGTGCCACCATTCAATATTCTGAAACATCGTATTCGCACCGATGATAAGATTTCCCTTATCTAAACCAACACCTGAATTGGCCGTCCCGACCGGGAGGCTTGGATTCGTTCAGAGGGGTCATTGGCCCCAAAGTGGCGCCTGGAGCAGAAGCATAATACCCAACACTGGGATTATTCGAATATTGAGAATCCTAAATAGGAATTTCCTGAGGTGAATTAACTTAACCTTTTGCATGTTTTTTTTCTTTCGATTCATTTATTAATTCATTGATCATTTTACCGGTTTACTGGCAGATTGGGTATGGACAACTTTCCACACACCATCAACCCATCTAAGTAAATAAGTCCCGTGTCCTTTATTATGGATCTTGCGGCCACTTTTTAAGGTCAACTTTATTTCTGTATCCACCACTGCCCAGGCAAAATTGCCTTCAAAGTGCGTCTGGATATCGGTGAAACCCAGATGCAAACCAAGTTCAGCTTCCGGCTCAACATGATGGACAATTAAATCTTCTAGTCCCACATTTTGTCCGCCACCTTCAAAATACCGGGCGCCGTCCCAATCCAGGAAGTGTTTGCGAAAAGCTGCGCCATCGCCATTCTCCCATCCCAGGCGGATATCTTCCATAATATTTTCTATTAATGCTTCATTGTGATCTGCAGTTTTATTTTCACATCCAATCAACATTAGTGTAAAAATTAGCATGATTAGTTTCTTCATTCTTAAATCCTTCATTTTTTATTTTCCTCAACCAAATACATTCCACATTTGGAACACCGTCCCTTATAGGACAGGGTTATTTCTGGATGCATGGGACAAACGAATATTGATTGGGATTCCTTTTTAACTGGTAATGTGGGTTTAACCGTCGAGGCAACAGTCCCCTTTGGGTTTGGATACCACCCCGGATCTCCACCGTCAACCAGGTTGTTGCGAATTTTCAGGATGGTAAACATGCCGCCCATGGCCACTGTTCCAAACGGTCCATCACCGCCCATCATGGGCAGCGTGTTGGGAGGGCCTTCCATATTCATTTCCGCCATTTCATGCATCCCTTTTTCGCCCATGGCCATATAATTCGGCAATAATTTTCTTATTTTTTCTTCCACACCATCCTGATTCACACCCAAAACGTTGGGAATATCATGTCCCATGGCATTCATTGGATGATGACGCCGATGACAATGAAGGGCCCAGTCCCCTGGATTGGCAATAAACTCGAAGTCTCTCGTTTGGCCCGGCGCAACTAAAACAGTCGTCTCCGGCCATTGGGCGGATTCGGGTATATCCCCGCCATCCGTGGCAACTACTTTGAAAGAATGTCCATGTAGGTGGATGGGATGGGATTCTTGAGCAACATTGGCAATTCGAATTCGAATGCGCTCACCTGTTTTCCCAACCAGCGGTGCTGTTCCCGGAAAGGCTCGGCCGTTAAATGTAAAAATATTGAAATCAGTCATCACATTTGCATCAGGCGTACTCGTCCCCGGATCCACAAACCACTCATTCAGAAAAATAGCATAATCCCGATCAATATGATTTTCCCGTTTTCGCGGGTGGATGATAAAAAAGCCCATGGATCCCAGTCCAATCTGAGTCATTTCATCACCATGGGAATGATACATTTGAGTACCATGCTGCTTCAGGTCAAATTCGTAGATGAATGTTTCCCCCGGTTGAATTCCCGCCTGTGTCAGACCCGAGACACCATCCATACCGCTGGGAAGAATAACACCGTGCCAGTGGACTGCCGTAGATTCCGGGAGCTTATTGGTGACATAGATTCGTACTCTATCTCCCTCTACTGCCTCAATGGTCGGGCCCGGTGTTTGACCATTATACCCCCATGCTTTTATGACCATACCTGGAGCCATTTCCCATTCAATTTCTTCCACAACCAAACGAAATTCCTTGACCCCATCCACCATTTTCCAAGGGAGGGTAGAACCATTGGGAGTAATGACAGGTGTATAAGCTGCATCTTTTGGCAGAGATCCACCGGATAACTGAATGTTTATCACGGATAGAACGACTGTAAGCACCAATCCTGTGATCTTGCTGATTTGAACTCTTGCTGATTGATTGTTCATAATTTTCTCCATTGTAATCATATTTAATATTCGACCTATTTTAATTTTGCATGCTTTCTTGCAAATCATGTTCCTCGCCGGAAAGGGGAAATTCCAATCCCCCACCGATTGCAAAATCCAGTTTAGACCTTGTTATCCAATAGCTCTTTAGCGCCTCTATGTAATCCCGGTGAGCATTGATTTCATCCTGTTTGGATTCCAAAAGTGTATATACGCCCTGAAGCATGAAATTGTAGTGTTTTTGCGCAGATTCAACAATTTGTTGATTGACCGGAATGATTGTTTTTTGAAAATAATCGACTGTTTTCCTGTTAACCACCATATCTTTGTACAGGATTCCCACCTCCGTATGGATTTCTTGCCTTAGGGCTTTCATTTGCTTTTTCTTTTGCCGCAGTTCAGCTTTCTTTTTGGCTGCTTCTGCCTGCCCCAAGTCGAAAATGGGCACGGCTATTTTCAGTTCCGGGCCTGACGACAATACCTGTTTTTTCTCCTGCCCAAATCCTAATTCTCCTTCTGCGATCTGGTTGAATCGCGCCCAGGACAGTGCTTCTTCCAAACCCTTGATTTCAGCTTCCAATGCCTGGAGATCCATTCGATTCTCAGTTGCCCGTGAGACTAACTCCAACAGGACGGGCTCATCCTCGGAGAATTGGGAAAGAACCCCTTTGATCTTCCATAATGGTGTGGAAGTCAGTCCCATTTTTCGGTTTAATACATCCTGTTCAATTTCAACCTGAATTTCATTCTGAATCAGGGCGAGTTTAACCTGATGATAGTTCGCCTGATATCGGGACAAATCCAGCATGCTGATATTGCCGGCATTGTATTGTCTTTGTGCCAATTCTTTTGCCGCTTCAGCCGCTTCCACGACAGACCGTAGGAGTGTAAGCAGTTGTTTATCACCCTGGAGCATATAATAGGATTCCCGAACATGGGCAATTAATGCGAAAACTTCATGCCCGACACGGTACTTGACCGCCTGATACTGGGCCTCCCCAAGTTTGATGCGCAGCGGGCGGAGGAAAATCCCCATGAAATCCTGTTCTATACCCAACTCTGTTTTTACATCCCCTCCACCGGAAAGGACCTGGGCTTTTAACTTCGGGTTTGCGAGTAATCCCGCCTGAAGCAAGTCCGACTGGGCAATACCCAATTCCTCAAAAACAACCTGGAGGCTTGGATTATTGAGCAAAGCTATTTGTACGGCTGAGTCAACGGTAAGTGGTTCCCCTAACAGGGAACTGATTGTATCCTGTAGGACCTGAATTTGTTCAGCATCTTTTTCCACCAGGTACTGCGTTTTAACCGCAATTTCTTCCTTAAAATCGTTCCAGGTACCCAACCGTGGGACAGCGGAACAACCTATCAAAAGCATAGATGCCAATACTGTGTGTTTTTTATTAAAAATGTAATGAGTGAAAAGTTTCATGATTATCCTAATTGTTGAATAGTATCAACAGATCCGATACGTACGGGTCCGTAAAATGGACGGATTCGTCCTAGGTCAGGATAATATTATAAACGGAGTGGGACTAAGAATTTTGCAGTGGAATTAAGCGCTTGGCTGGATGTTTTAGAATTGGCGGACCATAGGCATTCCAATGATTCTGTTTTCATGGAACAGGTAGGTTTACCTAAGTCAACTTTGCCGGATTTTTTGTCTGATTTGGGTCCGGAAACGATAGGAATAAATTGTGAATGTTCACATTGTTGCTTCCGCATAGAACTTTCATTTAAGGCTTCTGCAGTCTTTGCTTTCTCACAACAGGCTTTTACTTTCACCTCGCAACAGGACATATCACAGTCGATATGAAGAATCGGCGCTGCCATGGCGAAAGCCATAATCAAAACCAATCCAATAGATATGGTGCGCTTAAGCATACGGGAATTTACAAATTAAATTCTAATAAGTTCCAAATAGATGATTTTTTGGATTTTTTGATAAAAAAACCCTTTAAGTGTCATTGTTTTCTTCAAATTGATTCCCACAGATCCAGGAAGTCACTTAAACTATCCATACCGTAATAAACCAAAACGCCGGCAGTGAACAGGAGTGAAATAGAAATCAGCCGAGGCCATCGGCCAAAATTGTTTCCAAAACCAATCCAGAATAAAGGGTCGGTCGGTATTCTTGGATTGACAATACCGTTATAACTACTGAATACATCAATAAAAAAGTAAAGCAAAAGAGCGCCAAGAATAACGCGCAATGACCTTCCGATAGGTTCAGGCCTTGTTTATGTTCCAGTCTTTTCAAAATTTCCTATTGGCATAACGGTCTTTAATGGGCAGGGGACAGAATGCGCCTGCGGTGAATTCCTGGGATTCGATTTTCAAGGCGTGGTCGAAGCGCGCCCGGTAGTTCTCCCAGGCGATGGTGGAGGTCAGTTCAACAATTTGTTCATCATTGAAGTGTTCCTTGACTTGCTGAAATACCTCGTCGGGAACTTCCGCCGGAGTGGCGGTCATGGCGTCGGCGTAGCGGAGGGCCGCTTTTTCCACTGTCGAAAACAATTCAGATGATTCGTACTGGTGGATGTTTTCCAATTGTGCTTGAGTAACACCGTGCTCTCTGCTCACGGCAGAGCCCATGTCAATTCAGAAGGGACAGCCGATGCGGGTGGCAACCCGGACTTCCGCCAGTGATTTTATGACCCATGATACTTGCTTGGCTCGTGACTGCGCCCATTCCATTTGCCCATAACCAGAGAAAAGTTTGGAATGGATTGCCGTAATACGCAAAGGAGTAGTGACTTTGCCAAACTTCCACTTTGAATAAAGGAACGCCAGCCGCGCTTTAAGGGAGCCCCCTTGGGTAATGCCTGCTATTCTTGCCATGTTTTCTCCTCTAGGTTTTGCAAAGCTTTCTGATTTTTCTTTTTCTTACAAACTTCAAACCAGAATATCTCGATAGATAAAGATAGCCTTCATTCCGTGTGATTTCTATTCCATTTTATTTCAGACATAAAATCAATCGTTAATATAATTGAATCATTAAAAGTGTCATAACAAATAATATTTTCTACTTAAAATGGTCAAGATTTAGCTAATCTATTGTCAATAAAAATAGCCGTTATTTTAATGAGCGCATGAAATCTATTGGGAATTCAACAGAATTTCATAAACACTTTCCCAACCTTCCACAGGGCCCGTCGTATCAACAATGGCTATCCTGCTCATTCTGTAGGAATTTTTTACAATGAGTTTTTCAATAATGATCATTTTTGTTTCCATGTTCATTTCTTTATAGATCAAACTGATATGGGGCTGGAAGTTGTAGTCCATGTCAAATGCCTGTTGAAACAAGTAATTCAAAAGGATTAAATAAGGGTTGATCTCCAGTTCAATGAAAACTGTTTTCCAGATGATTTCCGATTGATGTAAACCACTCATTGTCACTTCAAATGGTTTGAAATTGAGTTGATTAATAATTGTTTTGGCTGATTCAAAATCCGAAACAGGACTGAATAATGTACAATGGGGATCAAAAACGGGTGCATTGTATTCTTTCCCTAAGGACTGAATGGTCTTGGATAAATAGGCTTTATCCTCCTTGCCCGGTAAAAGCCAAAAGGAATATTTGGGTGGTTTCATAATTCTTAAAATTAAGTTAATTTATTGAAGAAACCACCTCCTGCTCTCCCTCTCACCGCCTAATGGATGGCATGCTTCTTTCAAGAATCAAAATGACATTTTTGGGGAGGAAAGC
>JAYEFG010000116.1:0-7595 GCA_034658595.1 Fidelibacterota bacterium
GGGTCTATATCCCGACTTTGTCGTGCGATTAGCTGAAATGGTGGTCAAATGAAATTATTAAAGTTGATAGAAACGATTAAAACAAAAGTAACTAAAAAACTTACTTATGGTACTCTGGTTTTACTCATTGTTTTAGATTTAATTATTCCGCGCCACGAAGTCCATTTTTTTGGAGATAAAATTCCCGGATTCTGGTCTATTTTCGGTTTTATTGCATGTGTTTTGATTATTATCGTGTCCAAATGGATAGGCGGGGGCCTTATGCAGGATGAGAATTATTATGATAAGTGAAATTTTTAACATACAATTTTTTCATCCGTCGATATTTTATATTCTGGGCGGATTATTGATTCCAGTTTTAAGGGGTAAGGTGAAGCAGGCTTTTATGGTTGTCGTTTCAGTTTTGGCCTTTATTGCAGTAGTCAATATGCCCTATGGTACCTACGGTTTATATGAATTTCTCAGTTGGAAGTTGACATTTGGAGAAGTTGATAAACTGAGTAAAGTTTTTGCTTATATATTCACCATCATGGGTATAATAGGGGTAATCTATTCTATCCATGTAAAGCGTGACGGTGAACATTTTGCTGCCTTTTATTATGTTGGGGGATCCCTGGGCGTAACATTCGCCGGTGATTTTCTCTCTTTATTCCTATTTTGGGAAATGATGGCTTTTTCTTCGGTATTCTTGGTATGGTTTCGAAAGTCGCCATCTTCCGTTGATTCCGGATTTAGATATCTTTTATGGCATGTCGCTGGCGGCCTGATATTGTTGGCTGGAATAATATTACAGTACTCGGTAAGTGGTGATTTATCCATCCAGTATTTGCCTTTTCACGGTTGGTGGCCAACTGACCTTCAAAGCCTGGCTTCATACCTTATTATAATTGGATTTATTGTTAATGCAGCCGTGCCTCCCTTAGGTGCATGGCTCCCTGATGCTTATCCCGCCGCCACGGTTACTGGTGCTGTCTTCATGAGCGCATTCACGACGAAAACTGCCGTTTATGCACTTATTAGGGTCAGTGCTGGATCAGAAATGTTAATTATTCTGGGTGTAATCATGGCGATCTACGGTGTCGTTTATGCAGTACTTGAGAATGACGCCCGTAGGCTTCTTGCATATCATATTATCAGCCAGGTCGGGTATATGGTGGCTGGCGTTGGTCTTGGAACCCAAATGGCCATTAATGGTGTTGTCGCCCATGCCTTTTGCCATATTCTTTACAAGTCCTTGTTATTCATGGGTACCGGTTCTGTTTTGTATGTAACTGGTACAGCAAAATTGACTCAACTCGGTGGTCTATATAAAACAATGCCAAGAACGATGATATATACAATAATCGGTGGTCTTTCCATATCGGCCTTTCCACTTTTCAGCGGTTTTGTGAGTAAATCCATTACCGTTGCTGCTTTCGGAGAAGCACATTTGACTTGGGCCTTTTTGGCGCTGATGCTCGCTTCTGCAGGGACATTTCTCCATACCGGTCTCAAGATTCCCTATTTTATCTGGTTTGGTAAAGACCAGGGAATTAAAGCCAAAGAACCACCGTGGAATATGGAACTCGCTATGGTAATTTGCTCACTTTTCTGCATAGGGCTTGGAATATTTTATCAACCACTTTATGCATTGCTTCCATATCCCCTTCATTTTGAACCCTATACAGCTTATCATACCTGGGAGACTTTGCAGGTGTTGCTTTTCACTCAGCTGGGCTTTTTCCTGTTGCTGAAAAAGCTCTGGTGTAAAGATACGATTAGTGTGGATACAGATTGGTTTCCCCGCAAAGGGGTAAAAGTGTTCATGCGGTTTACAAAGCCACTTGCAAATCTTGAGTACAAATTTATTGGTGAGATATATGAATATATCATTCAGAAGCCAATCATGGGTGTCGCTAAGATTTTTAAAACAATCGATACGGTAATCGTTGATGGTGCTTTTAACGGGCTGGGGCAATTGACCTTAACATTGAGCAGGAAAATGCAGAAAACTCAAAGTGGTCAGATTCAACATTATGCCATGCTTATGGTAGCAGGATTCATAGCCTTGGTTATATTTGTGATGGTGCTTTCATAAATAGTTGAGAGATGGAAGGAATTATCATTAATAATCTTGATTATCCTGTACTGACGGTATGCGCATTCCTACCGCTGGCAGGGGCCCTCATTATAATTTTCATGAGAAGCGATTCACTCATTAGATGGCTTGCACTTGGGACGACAGTTGCTACATTTATTGTTTCATTGCCTATTTACAAGCATTTTGATAAAACGACTTTCAAAATGCAGTTTGTAGAAATCCATTCATGGATACCTGCATGGAATATTGACTACAAAGTTGGCGTGGATGGTATCAGTGTTTTATTTATAATTCTTGTAGCCGTTTTAAGTATTCTGTGTGTAACAGTTTCCTGGAAGGCAATACAAACAAAAATAAAGGCGTTTTATATATCACTTTTGATAATGGAAACAGCAATGATTGGGATTTTTGTCTCACTGAATATTTTTCTTTTCTACCTTTTCTGGGAACTCACACTCATACCCATGTTTCTTCTGATAGGTATTTGGGGCGGTCAGAACAGAATATATGCAGCAGTTAAATTTGTCTTATTTATGCTGGCTGGAAGCGTGATTATGCTGGTGGGAATAATTGTCCTTTACTACGCTGGCGGTAGGACATTTGATTTATTGGAATTGTCCAGAGTTATTTATCCCGCAAAACTTCAATTATGGCTGTTCCTGGCCTTTTTTGCAGCATTCGCAGTCAAAATGCCCATGTTCCCAATTCATACTTGTCTGCCCGATGCCCATACAGAAGCGCCTACAGCCGGAAGCGTTATACTTGCAGGAGTGCTGCTGAAAATGGGCGCGTATGGTTTTTTAAGGTTTTCCTTTCCCATGTTTCCCTATGCAGTGAAGGTACTTTTTATCCCACTGCTAATTTTATCGGTTACTGCAATTATTTACGGTGCCTATGTCACTTTGATGCAGAAGGATATGAAAAAACTGATTGCCTACTCTAGTGTAAGTCATATGGGTTTTGTGACGCTTGGTCTTTTCACCTTAAACCAGAATGGTATCGAAGGTGGAATCCTCCAAATGATAAATCATGGTATTATAACGGGCGCCCTTTTTCTCTGCATCGGGATGCTTTACGAAAGAACACATTCAAGGATGATAGAAGACTATGGTGGACTTTCAAAAACTGTTCCAGTGTTTACAGTGTTTTTTACGGTATTTACACTTGCGGCGATAGGTCTTCCGGGTATGAATGCTTTTATTGGAGAATTCCTAATCATTAGTGGTGCATTCAAGGCCAATATGATCATTGCGGTTTTTTCGATTCTTGGTGTTATCCTGGGCGTGACCTACATGGTTTGGTTGTATTACCGGGTTGTGCTTAATGAAATAAACTCCGCATCACAATCCGCAATTTTTGATCTGGATTGGAGAGAAACTGCAACACTTGTACCCCTTGTTTTACTTGTATTATTAATCGGCGTTCAACCGGATTTACTTTTGAGTTATATGCATGTTTCAGTCGAACACCTGCTTGAACAACTTCATAACGCTTTGCATCCTCAAAGTGTTCTTTTTGACGAATCTGTCGAATCAATCGCTCAGTACATAAAGGCATTGTTTAAATGGGTATAGACTGCTTAAATAGATTTTTTTTCAAGTACTACATTATGCTTAACCCTCCCCAGTCGATTTAGTGGATTTAAGTCAATTCTTTACAACGGCTGATTTCATCGGAATTGTTCCTGAAACAATTCTGACTGTTACTGCATTATCCGTTTTAACGTTGGAAATGGCCCGTGTTTCGCGCCCCTGGATTATTTTATCGGTTGCAGTGCTCGGGTTACTTTTGTCGGCCGCAGCCGCTTTTATTACCAGCGGTAATAATCAGATTCTTTTCGGAGGAATGCTGAAACTCAATCGAATTTCGTTATTTTTTGATATGCTCTATATTTCTATCGGGCTCATTACATTGATTTTCTCACAAGGATATTTGGAAAAAAGAGGGAGTAAATCCCGGGGAGAGTACCCCGCCCTCATTCTCTTTGCAGTTATTGGGATGATGTTGATGACCCGCGCTAATGACTTGGTAATCGTTTTCCTTGGGTTAGAACTCCTTTCACTCTCACTTTACGTATTGGTTGGATTCCTGCGCAATGATTATCTCAGTAATGAATCGGGTTTAAAGTATTTGTTACTGGGCGCTTTTGCCACCGGATTTTTTCTATTTGGTGCAGCACTTACCTATGGGGCAACCGGTACAACAAACTATGATGGAATTGTTTTGGCGATCACAAATGATAATATCCTATCTAAAGTCTATCTGGTACTGGGTATCGGATTATTGCTTATTGGTTTTGCATTCAAGGTTGCGTTGGTACCTTTCCATATGTGGTCTCCTGATGTATATCAGGGAGCACCCACTACAGTAACCGGATTTCTATGTACGGCACCCAAGGCTGCTGGTTTTGGGGCATTGTTAATTTTGTTCAATAATCCGCTGGCGGATATCCATTATCAATGGCACGACATTTTTTGGCTTTTAGCTGTTTTAACCATGACCGTGGGGAACGTAACCGCACTGGTTCAATCCAATGTGAAGCGGATGCTGGCTTTTTCCAGTATTTCCCATGCTGGATTTTTGGTCATGGGAATATTAGTGCTCAATGTAAGCAGTATTTCAGCAGTTCTCTTTTACCTGGTTACCTACTCAGTGATCAATCTGGGTTCTTTCGCAATTGTTTCAATAGTGGAGAGAGAAGAAAATGGATTAAAGTTTAAGGATTACCGTGGATTAGCGCTACGGTATCCCTGGCTGTCCGCTGCCATGACCATATTTATGATATCCCTGGCCGGATTTCCGCCAACAGCCGGGTTTGTGGCCAAGTATGGTCTTTTTTCTGCGGCGATTGCGGAAGGCTATATATGGCTTGTGGTAATTGCCGTTCTAAATACATTGATTTCAGTCTATTATTATCTTCGATTGGTGATCAATATGTATATGAAAGAGGAAGAAAATGCTTTGATATCGTCTTTTAATATAATTGTAATCGGCTTAATATGGATAATGGCGGCAATGATGATCATACTCGGAATTACACCGGGTTTCCTTTTGGAAATCACAGCTGAAGCGGCAAACTTTACCTCCTGATTTTATTTTTCATACGCCCCCGGCTTTTTCCTATTTGGTGTGCTCATTCATGACTGAACCTCCGGTTTTTGGGATGGATCATCGCAAGTACCACCAGTCAAACAGACACAATTACTGGCCACACCACCGCAGGAGCCCTGCAATGGCTTTCGGTTAAAAATAACGCCAATAGACATACCGAGAATGGCAATACCGATAACAAGGATTGCGAGAAAAAATTGCATGAGAGAATTTAAGGAGAAAATTGAATTGGGGGATTAAATCAATAATTAGGATGAAAATTCTGAACCGTTTAATTTCCATGCTTGTTGAACTACTGATATAATTAATCAAATTGAAAAATATAATACAAAAAACAATTCTCACTTTGTCTATGGCCACTGGTTTTGCTTTTGCTTCTGGCGACGTTCATGGTGCTGCCCCCCATTTGAATGGGGCTGACCTGTCTATTTTTTGGGTGATCCCTTTTGCAGGGATTCTTTTATCCATTGCTGTATTCCCATTATTGGCGTCCCATTTCTGGCATCACAATTTTGGCAAGATATGTGCCTTTTGGTCTGTCCTGCTGATAGTTCCATTTTTATTTAAAACAGGATTTTCAATAACCCTATATGAACTCCTTCATGTGGGTTTGCTGGAATACATTCCATTCATCATTCTTTTATTAGCCTTATTTACCATCTCTGGCGGGGTGCAGTTAACAGGCACCTTGGTGGGGAAACCTATCGTCAATACGGGGGTGATTCTGATCGGTACAATCCTGGCCAGTTGGATGGGAACTACCGGTGCCGCCATGCTCCTTATTCGACCACTCATTCGTGCCAATAAGGACCGGCAAAACAAAGTCCATGTGATTGTTTTCTTTATCTTTTTAGTAGCCAATATTGGGGGCTCACTGACACCCCTGGGTGATCCGCCCCTATTCCTGGGGTTTTTAAAAGGAGTAGATTTCTTTTGGACCACCTCAGCCATGTTTGTGCCCATGCTCTTTATGGCCGTTTGTCTTTTAGCCATCTTTTTTGCTTTGGATACATTTCTATACAATCGGGAAGAATCCCACATCGTTCCCAATTCGACTGAGAAGCTGGGTATCAAAGGTTCCTTAAACCTTTTATTATTGGTTGGTGTCATCGGTGGCGTTTTGTTGAGTGGATTTTGGCACCCCCATATTTCATTTGAGGTTTTCCATGTTCACATGGAATTGCAAAATATTGTTCGGGATTTACTCTTGCTAGGATTGACCTATGCCAGTTGGCAAATGACGAGTCAATCCATTCGGGAAGCCAATGAATATACTTGGTTCCCCATTGTAGAAGTGGCCAAACTTTTTGCCGGAATATTTATCACAATCATTCCTGCCATTGCCATATTGAAGGCAGGAACAGATGGCGCCCTCGCTTCGGTGATCAATTCTGTTTCCAATGAAGCTGGACCGGTTAATTATATGTATTTCTGGGCCACGGGGGTCCTTTCCAGTTTTCTGGACAATGCACCTACGTACTTGGTATTCTTCAATACGGCCGGTGGAGATCCCTCATTGCTTATGGGAGATTTAAGTCAAACGTTGCTGGCCATATCCGCCGGTGCTGTATTCATGGGTGCCAATACCTATATCGGCAATGCGCCCAACTTTATGGTAAAGTCCATTTCCGAATCTTCCGGGATCGAGATGCCGTCCTTTTTCGGATACTTGTTTAAATGGTCCTTACCTATCTTAATCCCATTGTTCATTCTCGTTAGTTTTCTATTTTTCTGATCCATGCGAATTTCTAAGGTTGTCACCAAAACAGGGGATAAGGGCGATACAGGGCTCGGGGACGGGAAGCGCGTTTCAAAAAACCATCCTAATATAGTTTTCCTTGGGGATATTGATGAACTGAACTCCTTCCTAGGCTTAGCGGTTATTGCCTGTGAAGACCAGGAATTGGTCGAGGAATTAAAATCCATCCAACAGGATTTATTCAATATGGGCGGTGAAGCATCTATGCCCGGAACAGAAATGGAATTATTTAGTGAAGACCGAATAAATATTTTAGAATCGGCTTTAGAAAAAATGAATGAATCTCTACCCCCATTAAAAGAATTCATTTTGCCGGGCGGGGACGAATTTTCCGCACGGATCCATGTGGTCCGGACTGTTTGCCGAAGGGTGGAGCGATCCTGCGTAACATTAATGAATAGTGGTGTGGAGGTGAAAAACTGGCTGACCTACCTTAACCGACTTAGTGATTATTTTTTTGTTTTGGCACGATTCACCTCCCAAAATAAAGGAGAAGTTGAAACCCTTTGGAAGCGGGATAATTAATTAATATTTAGAACTCTATCATTGGTTAAAATCTAAATAATATACCTAAATTCTCGGTCTTAAAAACATCATGTTAGACTGGAATTCATTACATAAAACAATAGACGGTGTGGATAGAAT
>JAYEFG010000117.1:0-2076 GCA_034658595.1 Fidelibacterota bacterium
ACTCAATCACCAGTGGTTTGGAATTAATAAAATAATGATCCTCAAAAGCCAACTGCATGCGATCTAATGTTAGCATACTATCAGGGGTTAAAAGTCCGGAAATCTGTAAATAATTTTTAGATTGTTTGAATTCTGCACTTTGTATATCGATTCCGTTTTGAGAGAAAGCAATATCAACCAAACCGTTATCAAAAGCGTATTTCCTCCAGGAACCCCGACCAATTTTCCCTCGAAAATAACCATCGCCTCCGTTCTGTTGTGGAATCCAATGGGCATTCATTGTTATTTGATCCAGAAATGTTTCATGATATCCCAAATTTTTGCACTCCAATTCAGCCCGAATTGATGGATTTTCAATGCTTCCAGATACTCGTAAATCACCTGTGGCTGACCCACTATTTAATGAATCACTCCAAAAATTATTTATCAAGAAAATACTGGCATCATTGAGCCTCATATCCATATCCAGTGTTTTATCCTGAAGATTTGTGAATCCCTTAAGTGTAATAGAACTGGGACCAACCGCAAAGGATAATGGCGAATCAATCGAGAATAATTGATTATTGTACGAAAAGGTTCCCGAAATAGAAATATTCCTATCACCGTAAAGTTCAGATTCGTTCACTTCCATCGTTACCGAAATATCATTGATATTATTATTTTGAATTGTGCCTTCAAGCATAACAGTGCCGTTGACATTCGTAG
The DNA here is from genome assembly GCA_034658595.1 of Fidelibacterota bacterium. Lineage (GTDB taxonomy): Bacteria > Fidelibacterota > Marinisomatia > Marinisomatales > TCS55 > TCS55. Next base: position 706 of record JAYEFG010000117.1, read on the forward strand.
ACTGTTGATTAGTGATCCATTTACTCAAATCAAATTGAGTTAATAATACATTTCCACTTACACGACCATTATCTTCATAGATACCGGAAAAAGATAAATTGGTATCTTCACTGTCCAACCCTAATCGATTTAATGAAAAATATCCATCATGACGTGTTAATGAAAGTTCACCTTTCATAAAAAGCCCCAATGGATTCTTGACAGTCACATCGCCAAAATAATGAACCAAGTCAGATTCAAAATGAATAAATGTTTCCAAAGATGAAAATTTGGGTTTTAATGGCAGATTTTCAAAGATTCGCTCTGGAAATTCATAATGTTCTATATGAATGTCACCTGTCAAATCTGGTAATACCGTCCAGTCATAATGGATCTCGCCCTCAAAAGGGAGTCCATTTACTACACCGCTCGCAGGTGAAAAATGTGCACTGGATTCTAATAATGTAAGCGATGTATTTCTTAATATTGCATATCCCGATGTATCATTTAGTGTAAATGAGAATTCATTTATATAAAATTCCTTTTGTTCAGGATTTACTTCCAGACGGCTGTTCAATTGTAATTGTACTGTTTTTACATTTTCATTAATGGGAATTTCAATAATCCCACCTAATCGCAAGTCCTCGATTATAAAATTCAAATCAGCAAACACATCTATTTTGAAACTATCAGAATCTGTATCAAACTGTAACGAATCAGTTATTATTACTGGCGATACAAAGATGTCTTCAACTTTTAAGAGAGATAATGTTGGTTTAGAAATTATGCTTCGCAAGTAGTTCACTTTAATTGCAAAATCACCAAAAATGACAATTGAACCATTCTTATGGCTGAACTTCATTCCCTTCCCTTGAACTGTCCCTAATAAATTACCTTCTAATACTGGAATACTTACATGCCATCCAGCATCATCATCTAACATTTTATTCACGTAAATCTCAATAGGTTGACGCCAGGAAGCAGACTGTAAAAAGATATTTACAGCCACTATAATCAGGAAAATAACCCCAAGGATAATGGATTGAGTGCGTGTCATGTTTTTAGAGTCGGATACCCGACAATACGAATATACGGGTATAGGGTTCCAAATACAAAAAAAGCGTTCCAACCGGAACGCTTTTTTTAGATATAATTGTTGAAGTGTATTAGTCTACAACTTCAAAGTCAGCGTCTTCGATCTCGCCTTCTTCTTTTTTCTTCTTTGCAGCGCCATTTGGAGGAGATTCAGTATCTGTCTGTTCAGCATCTTTACTGGCTTCATACATTTTAGACGCCAGATTATTCCACTCACTGTTCAAAGCATCCATGGCTCCCTGAATATCATCTTTATTGGAACCGGAATTAGCAGTTTTAAGATTTTCAATCGCATCT
>JAYEFG010000118.1:0-2072 GCA_034658595.1 Fidelibacterota bacterium
TCAGGTTTGGTGTGATGGCAATTCGGCCCTGCTTATCATATTGAACAGAAGAGGCATAACGGACTGTGCTGCGTACAAAAGAACGGTTAATACGTGAGAGGGAGGAAAGTTTGCGCAGTTCATCCTCAATGGTTTGCCAGACCGTCGCCGGATATACCCAAACGCAGGGATCCATTCCCCGGGTAATCACAAAGGATTGATCATTATCCGCTGTGAGCACATTCCGGAATTTAGCCGGAATATTGACGCGGCCCTTAGCATCTAATGAATATGAAAATTCTCCAGTAAATGTATTTTGATTTATAGTCATGCCCAAAAAAGTCAGGGATAATTACCCACAACTACCCACAATCTATTCATTATTCCCCACAGATGTCAATATATATTATAAAAAAATTATACAGTCCCCACGGCAGTTGTGGGGATCGTATAAACGATTACTTTAAATTTTGGGTGTTAGCTCTTCGGTACGAAGTGCTGAATGGTCACCGTTTTGTCAACGGCTGAGAGGGAAATACGGACTGGATTAGAGGATGATTCAAAGGAATTTATGGTAGATCCATTCAAGTAGAGGTTTAAGCCTCTGGTTTGCTTAAAGAGAATTTCAATTGTTTGGTTGAATTCATATAACCGGTTATCACCTGATGGCAGGACGTCTTCATGGGCATTAAGCGTGTCAGTTTTAGACCGGTACCATACCCGTTCAGCCGTGGCCAATTTGAGAGTGTATGGCGGTTCCGCTTCAAGTATTTGTACCGATTTGGTAAATATATCAAAATCGTTTTGCAGGTCCTGCTCGGTTATGGGCCCTTCTTCCATAAATTCACTAAAATATTCAATGGGCGCTTTCGCAGCTTCTTCAGCATTAATTATACGAATAATGTATATGGCAAAAATCAGTATGCTCACCAGGACAATCCCTTTGAACATATCCGTGCGAATATTCTTCGCTGAACGCGTCTGGGATAAAACAGCATTATCCTCTTCACTCAATTGTGTTTTTTCTTCTTTTTGAGGTTCGATTTCTTTTTTTGGTTTTGTCGGTGAAGTTTTTTCCCCCAAAATTTTTTCCAGATTATTCAAGATCTCATCAGAATCAGCGCCAATTTCAGTGGCATAAGCGCGGATGAATAGACGCACGTAGGTGTGGGGGAGTTGATCAAACCGGCCATCTTCAATGGCATTCAGGTAGGTGAGGCTGATTTTAGTACGTTTATGTATTTCCTCAAGATCAATACCTTGCTCCTGGCGGAGTGCTTTTAAATCTCTGTAAAACTCAGACATAAGGGCGGAAAAGTTACATGATCGATTCCCTGCAGGAAAACCATTTTTATATGATAATTGTTTTTAGCTTGATCCTGCTTCATTGTCTGGGGATGCCAGTGCAGAAAAGTGTAAATAAAATAGGGAAAGGGGAAACCCCATTACATTATAAAAGCAGCCGTCTACCTTTTTTACATACACAGAAAACCAATCCTGAATCCCATAACTTCCTGCTTTATCAAATGGTTTATAAGTATCAATATAATAACATATATCATTATTATTTAAAGTATTAAATGTAACATTTGTAGTGGCATGAAACGTCTCCCTGATGCCCAAGTTTATGTTTTGAATCGAAACACCGGTATAGACTTGGTGGGTATTTCCCGAAAGCCGCTTCAGCATCTGGAAACTGTCATCACGATCTTTTGGTTTGCCAAGAATTTCTGATTCAAAAACTACAACTGTATCGGCGCCAATGACCCATTTATCCGGATGGTCTTTAGCTACATCTCCGGCTTTTTTCTCTGCATAGTGTTCAACAAAATCGGGTGGAGAAAGGGCAATGGAAAAATCTTCATGAATATTGCTGGGAATTACTTCAAAATCCAAATTGATTTGTTCCAATAGCTGCTTTCTGCGGGGGGAGCCGGAAGCAAGAATGATTGGATAGGTATTCATTTGTTTCATCGAAATACAGCCAAGCGGCCAATATGATTAATTTTTTGGGATCCATCCCCAGCGGTCAATTTATATAAATATACGCCATTGGCCAGGAGCCCGCCATATTCATCTCTTCCGTCCCAGTA
>JAYEFG010000119.1:0-7573 GCA_034658595.1 Fidelibacterota bacterium
GCCAATGTTAAAAATGCGGAAAAAATAGCCGTAAATGCTGTGAATTTATGACGCCAGAGATTCTTTATCCCCTCAGACAATAGGAATATCATTTTATCCATCAGGATTGCCTTACACTGCCATTCTCGATTTCAATGATGCGATGTCCCCGCCCCTTAATCAAATTATAGTTATGGGAAGCCATCAAAATAGTGGTTCCCTCCCTATTAATTTCTTCCAATAATTTTATCAGTTCAAAGGATGTCACCGGATCAAGATTGCCCGTGGGTTCATCTGCTAAAATAATATCCGGATCTTTAACAAGGGCACGGGCTACACAGGCGCGCTGTTGCTCACCCCCAGATAATTCTTGCGGAAAATGATCTTCTTTTCCGTCCAGTCCTACTTCTTCCAATGATTCGGTTACACGATCTACAATTTCTTCCTGATCACGCCCGACTACATGCAATGGTAAGGCCGTATTTTCAAACAAATTGCGATCATTCAATAAATGATAATCCTGAAAAACCATACCGATTTTTCTCCGTAAGTATGGAATTTTTCGTTGTTTTATTTTATCTGAATGAAATTTATCCACTACCACTTTACCAACTTGGGGCATTAGTTCCATATAAACCAGGCGCATGATTGTGGTCTTCCCAGAACCGGTAGGGCCGATGAGAAATGCAAATTCATCATCAGCGATACTCAGATTCACATTGGAAACACCGCCGCCTTTTCCGTAAGAATAAGATACGTTATCAAGTTGAATCATGGGATTAATCTAATCTGATTTCATCCAGGTTAAAACAGGAGATAAAGAAAAACAAAATAGCCCATTAATATAATGGCGGAGACAATACGGTGAATCGGCTGATGAATTTTGGCAATGAAAACCATGGCAACACCGTAACCGATCATAAAAGGAACTTCTAACCCCATAATTGTTTTGGGAGAATCGAGCGGTTGAATCATGGATGCAAAGCCTAATACCAATAAAATATTAAAAATGTTCGAGCCGATAATATTACCGACAGAAATGGCGCTTTCCTTACGAAATGCTGCTATGGCCGAAGTAGCCAATTCCGGAAGGGATGTCCCAAATGCAACCACACTCATACCGATGACAACTTCCGAAACCCCTAAAAAGCGTGCCAAGAAAATGGCCCCATCCACAAATAGATTGGCACCGAATCCTAAAAAAATAATTCCGGCGACAATATATAATACCAATTTTTCGATTGATCCTTCAGATTCATCCTTTTCCTGTGGTACTTCCCCCTTAGGATTTTTAATGCACAAGAATATATAAAAAATGAGGCTGATGAATAATACCATCCCCTCAAAGCGGCTCAGCCGCCCGTCAAAGGCAAAAAGAACGAATAATGCACACACACCCAGGTAAATGAATAAATCCCGCTTTAAATTCCCATAATGGACTGATATGGGAAAAATGAGTGCACTGATTCCTAGGACCAAACCTACGTTGGCTATATTGGATCCCACAACATTGCCAATAGCGATGGACGAACTCCCTTCCAAGGCGGCGATGATACTGACGACCAATTCCGGCAGAGAAGTTCCAAAAGCAACGATCGTTAATCCTATAACCAAAGTGGGAATCCCCAGGCGCCGGGCAATACTGACACCGCCTTTTACTATCCAATCAGCGCCGTAATACAGCATTATAGAACCGGCTGCCAAAAACGAAAGATTCATCAACATGGAATCAATATAAGTTATGTTTGTTAATAAATTCCCAGACGGGCTGGGTTACCATATAACGAATTGTTTTATCTTCCACCCATCTGCGCCGTATTTGCGTTGAAGAAATTTCAATCCGGGAAATATTGGCAAACTGAATTTTTGCCAGGATCCAGTTTGGAATATCACTGGGGCGAAAACCGGGACGGATCGCCACAATTAATTGACATTCCTTTAAAATGCATTCAGGTTTTTGCCAGGTATGAAACTGTTTCAGGGAATCACTCCCAATCAAATAATATAAATCATTTTTGGATAAACCGGTCTGTTCTTTGTAGGCGCGAATGGTATCAAGAGAGTAGGAAATGCCGCCGCGCTTAATTTCAATATCGGATATTTCAAAATTAGGATTATCCTTGGTGGCAATATTGAGCATTTCGAGACGAAGATCCACAGAGGATAATTTTCGTTCTTTTTTATGCGGTGGAATATGGGCCGGGATAAAAACAATTTTATCGAAATGTTCCGCCTCGAATATGGTCTGGGCAACGATTAAGTGCCCAAAATGTGGTGGATCAAAGGTGCCACCGAAAAGACAGGTATTCACTCGACCTCAATCCGGCTCATTACACGACCCTGAACAAACCATTCTTCAACAAAATCTGCCATTTTCAGGTTCTCAATATGTTTTCGTTTAGTATCAAATTGCTCCCGTGCTTTATCCATTTCGCCGCGATGAATATAACACTCAATTTTTTTTAAATGGGCCAGATCAATATAATCTGTATCATAATATAAGTTTGTAACTTTCTGTAATGCCAATAAAGCAGCCTTGTATTCTTCCATTTTCATATAAAGAACAGCAGACTCATATGATTTATGAGACAACTTATTTCTCAATGTTTTAATATCAGTCTGGGCTTCTTCCTGGTGATTGGAATTGGGAAAATCATCTATGAACTCCTGGAGTTTCCCCAGGGCTTTTTCCGAATAGGTTTGATCGCGGAAATATTTTGGCGAAAGAGTTACATAAGACTGACAAATACGATACCGAGCTTGTTCCACATATGGACTAAAGGGCATCCTGCGAATCAGACGATCATATTCTGCAATTGCCAATATATATTCTTTGGAAAAATAAAATGATTCCCCAAGATAAAACAGTGCGTCGTCGCCCAGTTCAGTATGGGACGCACCGATTACTACGTTATTAAAACGGGCCTGTGCTTTTGTAAATTTCTTTTTAACTAATGCAGTTTTTCCTTTTTCAAATTCTGCATTATAGTCAATATCTTGAATGACTTTATTGCCGGCACATCCTGATATTATCATTACCGTACACAATAAAATAGCTGCTGCTACACGCATTAACTGGCTTCTTTCTATCAATTTTTGAGCGGAGAATTTACCACGTATAGGTGATTCGAACACCCCCAACTCCCCACTTATTCAGAGGATTGTAATCCAAGCTGAATTCAGGGAAATTTATGACCTTTTTCTTTGCCGTCCATCCTGCTTCCAATCCGCTGGCAAGATGGTTAAACATCACCACCGTTACGGCATAACGGGAATAATGTTTCAATAAATTGCTTTTGTGCCGGAGATCGCGGTAATAATCTTTCCTTTTGGTTAAAATTATGGACTCCACATCTCCTTTTTTCACCGTAAACCAATTTCCCACCGAATCAAAGGGATCATCATACGCATCATCCCAACCACCCACAAACTGATCATATTTCCCGATATTTTCGTAAAAGTCTCTGTCTCGAATGACCGATATCTCCGACCATGAATAACGCATTAACAATTCTGTCAGTTGATCAGTATAATAATAATTACCATCTACTTTTAATTCGAGCTTATGGGTCCCGCCGATAATAATATGGATCCATTTATAGGGGAAAATAGTTTGAGTTGTATTATACCATCGTTCTAAACCCCAGTGTATATCACCATATGCTTCAAAATCTCTACGAATATCCTCAGCACGATTGCCATAACGACTGGAAGATAACCAACCAATTGTCTCCACACCGGCAAAAAGGACGGGCTTCCACCATGGATCCTTATTGTGCATCTGCCCCCACCCCGGGATCAAAAACGATTTAAACATAGCTTTGACCGGAGCGGATATGGCCGCCGAATCCTTCTGAAAAGAATAATTTGAAATATCCATTGGATTCATTTGGGCGAATCCAATTGAAAGCATGAATAATATTGAACCAATTTTCTGCACTTCAAAATCCGAATAACACGGTAAAATAGAAACGGTTTTCCTGTCCATAACTAATCGGTTTTCCATCCCCAATATCCATTTCGAATGTATCCAAACCATGATGGTACTCAAACCCAATCGCCGTGGGATAATTATAAAAGGAATAGCCCGCCAATCTCCATTCTATCCCTGCCGATTGTTTGGCACTAAATGAAGAGAATTTTCGATTCCATGCATCGCCGATTTGGAAAATCACCCCGATTGTGCTATGCTGAAGAGTAAAGAATCCCAAGGAAATATGCCTTTCCCTGAAGAGTGGCATCCGCAGCCCCATTTCGCCCATGGCCATATTAGTCCCTTCAATACTGTAAAATGGATATCCTTTCAACCCGGGCATACCCCCGGCAAAAAAGTGGAAGAACGAATCAGCAGATGTGTTTGATATCCAACCCGCTTGGCCACCGATGGAAATTGTCCAGCGGTTTGTTTTGGGAATTTCCCATAAATATTCACCACTTAATTCTGTCCGCACCAAATCGTGGTCATTGAAATTGGAAATTAATGTACCTGATTCAGATAAATCCAATCCATCGATAAATTTATTCCACTCCTTGGCCACATTCAAATTGATGCGATAACCCACAGGATTAATATTCTGATCAACGCGCCGTTTAAACTGCCTCAGTGACCATTTCAGTCCCGCTTTTTTACCCTTAAAATAATCATAGCCGAAACCGGACTGGAGCTGGGGCTTTCCCACCACCTGTTCCTTTATTGATGCACGGTATTGGGCCCAATTCCCAAATAATTCAAAATTGGACCCATAAAATGGAATCCGCAATCCACCTTGAAATTCGATTAGCCTGAATTTTAGATTATTATCCAACTTGTAAACAGAATAAGCCGTCCGTTCCTCTGTATTGCGCGTAAGGTAAAACATCTCTATAAAAAGGGTTGGAAAAAGGTGTTTATACTCAAACAGGAAAAAAAGATCTAAATCTTTAGATTTATTAACGGAAGCGCCACCGGTGACAGCCACTTTGTCTAAAATTTCTGATGAATAAAAATAGAATCCCGGTTTGAATGTACCATAATCCATGGTGACACGAGGCATGGTGAACATGGGTGGAAAATGGTCTTTATATTTTGTTGGTTTTTTACGAATCATTTCAGTGATGGGCGGAGACAAATCCTTATTCCGCTGAAAATATAAGGGTGTGTATCCTATGTGGGAATCATCCATCATTTTAACAGAATCCAATAGGGCAATTTTATATTGGCCATTATCAAACAGTGAATAGGCAATTTTTCCATTTTCATGGATATCCGCCATAAAAGCACCGCCGGTTACATTGGTTAAATAACCTTGGTTTTCCTTGCCAATAAAATAAAGATTAAAAATACCGGACCGGTCATCACTGTAAACCATCCCTTTTGATGTAAAATCAGACTGTCGTTCATCCCACAAACCATTTGCCGTTATACTCCCGGTTGAACTGTCTTTGAGACTTAAATAATGAATATCCTTAAAATGATGGGTTACAATATCATAAATCAGTCGATCGTTCCCTGAGTCATAGTTCACACCACTGATAATTTCCTGGTTATTAAAATCGGTTATTTTTTCTGTTGATTTTGAATTGAGATTAATCATGAAAATATTTTGGGTACCATCCTTCGTGGCTAAATAAAACAAAGCACTGTCTTTTAAACTAAATACGGGCGAAAAGGCACGTGCGTCGGTGGTAATCTTAAATTCCTTTTTGGAATCAAAATTGTATTCATAAAGATCATAATACTTCGATCCCACTTTATTGGGCCGTTTCGCTTTTTTTGAATAATAAATTACTTTTCCATTCCATGCGGGTTTTGAATATACACCCTTGGCGATCTTTGCCGATAACTTAGTATTCATGTCGTAGATGAATAAATCAGTGCTGCCGAAATAGTCGTGATCCTTGTTCGATAAAAAAGCAATCTTGGATCCATCATTATTCCATGTGGGGAATAAATTGGCCGTTCCCTTATCCTGAATAATGTGCCCTTTTACTTCATTTTCCAGAACGGATTTTGTCAATGTTTCATATCTCGTATTAAGAACAGTTACAAAATCATTGTAAACACTTTTACCCTCTTTTTCTGTGGCATCCTTGATGCTTTTATTGATAGAATAATTCATAGGTTTACTCAAAGATGTCATAATCTTCTTCAACGATTCAGGACCGTACTTCACGGACAAATATCGGGACAAGGCAAATCCGGCGTTATAGACCGATTCGTTTCCGATCCCGCTTTTGCCAAATGTATTCATCTCCCGCCACGATAGCATGTTTTTGTTCAATATTCTATCACGGAGAATCATATCACGAATGCTGTCCCAGTTATCCCAGTCCGCACTGGGATACATATACTGTGCAACCCCCTCAGCCAACCAGGGTGGTACGGCCGTCCCCGGGAGTGGATAACTCACCAGCGTTTTGGGGTATCCATAAAGCACATCCGGACGTTTTTCCTTCTCGTAGCCGATCCATTGAACGTATCCCCCGGGGATGGACTTCCCAAACTTCTGGGCCCGCTGGATGGACACAATATGGGTGAATTCATGGGTGATCACATTCTGAAGCCATCGGTGGGAGCCGCGGAGTTCAAAGTCTAAAGGGCTGGTCCAGATTACAATTTTGTTGTCGTAAAAATAGGCGGCACCGTTGGAGATATCATCCACATCGGTAAACACAATATCGGTCTTATCGAATGGCTCGTATTGATACAAATCCGTAACAAAAGGATAAATACACTCTGCCACGGTTGCCCCTTCCCGAGCAGACTGTTCCGTCTCGGTATAAAAATGGATGCGAAAATGGCTTGTCTCTATCGTCTGCCAATCCAATTCTGGATGGTTATAATTCACCTGTGAGAAAGCGAAAGAGATCAAAAACAGGAAGCGGGGTTTCATTATTCAGCCTACTTACTTAAGGGGTTAAAACCCCGTACTTTTTTGTGAGGTATTGACCACTGTCCTAAAGGACGGCGTAATGGATTTATGGTATCACTTAAAATATTTTTAGTCCGGCAATTATAAAAAATAATTACCCCATGCTTTAGCGTGGGGTAATACGTTCCCAAAAATTTGGGCTTCAGCCAAAATTGTCTGTTAAGGAATAAGCGCATTATTTAATAACGCCCACTTTGATGAGCTTTTCTTCTGATTTACTATCCCTACTTACAACGACTCTTGCCAAGTAAACACCAGAATGGATATTCGAAATGTCCCACGGAATTTCAATTGTTCCACTAAACGTGTACTTTGTAGATGTAAAATTATCTAATTGATAATCTTTTTTAATGGTTTCAATAGGAAATCCGGCAATATCAAATATATAAATCGATATTAAATCAGCAGTACCAACTTGAAAGCGAAAAATAACGTCTTCACCATAACTTGGATTGGGATAGGCATAGGATTGGTCTTGATCCATTATAAAAGTTTCTGGCACTACAGTTTTTTCAATCATTAATGAACGGGAACGATCTGGTGAAGCATAAGTGTATTTCCACTCATTTTTGCTTTCCATTATAATTTTTTTGTATTTAATGATTTTTTTATCAGTAAGAATCGCATGTTTGCCATTATATAATCCCAAACCCATTAATTTATTTTCGGACGAAATTTGGTCT
>JAYEFG010000120.1:0-27390 GCA_034658595.1 Fidelibacterota bacterium
CGCTGTATCAGATACAGGATATAAAATGGTAACTCTTAGAGATGAGTGGACACTGGCTCCAGCAGTGGCTGATGTTGATAAAGATGGAAAGGATGAAATATATATTCCCGGTTGGTATACGGGAATTGTATATGCCATTGCTGATAAAGACGGTGATGCAACCACATTTCTATCTACTGAATATGCAGCAATTGATAGTCTTGGGACATCCTGGGCATCAAATGGTAAAGGTAATGTATATGCATACGGAGCTGCTGCCAGCAACAATGCTTTTGGTGAACCAGCAGTTTTTGTTGCGCACGGCACTGGTTTTTCAAAATATGATTTCAGTGGAACAGATGTCTTAGACGAAAAGAACTGGACAAGAACTGTAATTACGGGAGATGCTACTCAGACAGGTGCAGCCACAAAGTTATATGCTGGTGCTAACATAGACCGTGATGGCTTTGGTGAGGTTTTAATTTCTTACCAAAGTGTAACTGACAGTCTTCATGCAGGTACTGATACTGCGAAAGCAAATCCACACAGGACATTCGTAAGAGTTCTTGAATGGACTGGAAAAAGCTCTGATTTAGCCGTTAGGGATGTGGTTTTAATCACGCCGGAGGATTATAAACTAAGCCAGAATTATCCGAATCCTTTTAACCCAACGACGACAATTGAATACACCTTGCCAATTGCAAATAAGATTACAATCACTATATATAATGTGATGGGACAGGAAGTGGCTACATTAATCCGTTCTCAGGATAAACCTGCCGGAACTTATCAGGTGACCTGGAATGGATTGGATAAAAGTGGAAATCAGGTGGCCAGTGGCACCTATTTCTATTCAATGAGATTTGGTAACTTCATAAAGACCAAACAGATGACGTTCATGAAATGAACGATCCACTTGCGTGACAAAAAAGCCTCGTAGCAATACGGGGCTTTTTTTGTGTTTAAAATCTTCATTTCGAAGGGTAAGCTCATCCAAGTTAAATTCAATCCTGTAACATGAATAAATATTATCGAATCTTTTTACTAACCGTTTTAGTTCTGTCTGGTCTTCAAGCACAATTCCTGGATGCGGTAAAGGAAATTTCTTTTGATGGACCAGGCCAACGGTTGAAAACAACTTCAGGTTATCAATTATCCGGGAGCGCATTTTATATACCGGATGACCTATCGATTGAAGGGGTAGCCATTCGGTTTTCAGGAGATAAGGATGCGATAGTTTGGTTCCAGTTTATGGGGGCAGAGGGCCATTGGTCAGAGAAAAAACAGGCAAAGATCTTTGCCGAACCCAATAGCGATCGATTTATCGCTTCCGTATTGGATCCGGGTACAGAATTGACCATAGCCATTCGATATGAGGTCCATTCATCTAGGGATATCATATTTTTAACGGGTGGCGTTTTTGACAAACGAGTTGGAGAATCGGAAACCGATTTGAAATTTCCGGCGCTCAAGCCCAAAAGGTCCGGCGTTGAAAAACCAAAGGTGATTTCCCGGGATGAGTGGGGAGCCCGTCCTCCCAAATATGATTATTCCAATCACCCCTATTTTAATAAACTGACCTTACACCATGCAGCAGGATGGGCTGCACGAACATTGGAAGAAGGAAAGGCTGCCGTGAAATCCATTCAAGAATTTCACCAGGACGGTCGCGGGTGGAGTGATATTGGTTACCATTTTGTAGTAGATATGGGGGGCAATATTTACCAGGGAAGGCCGGAGACTGTATTGGGTGCTCATGTGGGCGGCGCCAATACAGGAAATATCGGCGTGTGTATTTTAGGTTGTTACCATCCACCCGAAACAAACTGGACCTGTCTTGATGAAATGACCTATGAAACAGAAAAGGTACTGATCCATCTTTATTCCTGGATCGCTGATTCTTACGATGTTGATCCCAATGTATTGAAAGGCCATCGTGATTATTTTGGCACCACAGCCTGCCCGGGAGATAATGTGTGGCCAATGATTCCACAAATGAAAGCAGATATTGTTTTATTCATTCAATACGGCGAACAACCCACACGCTATGCCCTGTTTCAAAATTTCCCGAATCCTTTTAATGCTACAACCACCTTGCACTACGACATGCCGGAAACAGGCCATGTCCGAATAACCATTTTTGATATATTGGGGCGTGAGGTTATTCAACTGGTTAATGAAGAACAACACTATGGGTATAAACGAATCAATTGGGATGGCAAAGATATAAATGGAAGTCTCGTGGCACCCGGTGTTTATTTTTATCGGGCGGAGTTAGGCCCATTGACGGAGACAAAGAAAATGATTTTAATAAATTAAGGAAATATTTCTTGATAGAAAATGCAATTATTTTTTCCAGTCTCATCCACGCTAAATCCAGAATGGTAAATTCACAAGTATTGTTTTACCTTTCTAGACAATTTTATCAATCATAATTCCATGAGGAGGGAAAATGATAAGAACCCTGATCAGTCTGACTATGTTGATACCCCTGTGGCTGCTTGGCAAGCAAACCATAATTCACGCCGGTACCATACTTGATGGCAAATCCCAAAAAGCATCTTTTAAAAAATGTTAGCCTTTTCAAAGAGAAAATTACCGAAGTTAATAATGGCTTACAAAATGGGCGTCAAGATTGCTTTTGGAACAGACTCTGGAGTGTCGCCCCATGGGGATAATGCTGAAGAATTTAGGTTTATGGTAGAAGCGGGGATGAAACCAATAGATGCTATTAATTCTGCAGGAAGCGTTGCCGCTGAAGCATTAGGCGCAGATGATATTGGTCAGAACAAAAAAGGGATGCAGGCGGACATTGTGGCTGTTCCGGGAAATCCGCTGGAAGATATATCCATCATGAGTGATGTTAATTTCGTTATGAAAGGCGGTGTGGTTTATAAATAACCACAAAACAAATTATTTGATTGTAGGGGGTAGTTATAACTGCCCCCTACACCATATTATTTCATTAAACTATATGGTGGAAACCTCCCGATAACCGTTCGGAACGGTCCACGAAATTCTCTCGATCTTGCAGCGGGTGATTTGGAGAACTCCAGTTCCCACACCATCTTGAATTCCTCTAAACTGCCGTGATCTAATCCATATTCATATTCAAACCATTCCATGCAATATTGCTCTCCCTGGCACATATCAAATTCGTTTGTGAGTACTAGGCTATCGCCTTCAATTTTATAGGTATAAGCCACTTGGTATAACCATGTGCCTTGTCCAATCCCCGGGTCTCCTGCATCGACCCAAACATCTTCATAGCTGTAAGTGACGAATAAGGTATCATCTTCAAGTTCCCATTCAGCAACTGTTGAATCCGTATACGTATGGGCCCAGCCTGAGGAATCATAAGGATCTTCCCATGTATAGATTTCAACCCATCGGCCATCCTCTTCAATATGAATAGCCCAGGATCCATAATCAAAGGATGTATCGCCTTTATAGCTAAAGATTTCTGTGGGTGTATTGGAGGGGATATCTATGGTCGCATGGGTTAATGTACCTCCCATGGAAAGGGATGTGCTGTCATCAACGGAAAATGTTTGATTGGGGATATTTAGGGATTTACCATCAAAAGTAAAATCTATTTCATTCCGGACCTCGAAATATTTGCCATTATCATAGTAAACACCAATGTAGTCTGAATACCAATATCCATAAAAAGTATCGTAAGTACCAGTGCTGTCATTCCAGAATATCTGGATCGAATCTGAGTATTGATGGGAAAAATTATCCATATAGGCAGAGATCATAGGCTTATCCATTCGGTTGCCAAAATCATACCAGTTGTAATTGGACAGAGAGACGCCTGCTTGACCGGATCCTTTATCCATCCAGCCGTGCATAAATTTTATTTCATCATCCACCATGCCAGAAATGGTGACGGACCCTTCAGAATCAGCCATGCGGTCGATTAGTTTCTGGTTCGAATTGGTGGTCACCACCATGGACCAATTCCATGCGTTCAAACTATGGCCCGCAACATCATCCACAGATTTCCCCGCCGTATGGCGGTTCAATGTCTGGGGCATATACCAGGTGCCTATAAGTTCGTCTTCAACGGTAGTCTTTTTTTCGCAAGAAAATAGACTGAAGGATAAAGTGAGTGTTCCAAAAAAGATGATTAGTTTTTTCACGAGAAGTGTCCCCTTAAGTCAATTTGGTCCAGATTAAGCATAAATAGGCTTAAATGCCCGTGATAGAAATCACCCTGGTGACTAGTCACCTTTCCCAGCACACAGGAAACAGGGAATGATCAAGCACATCGCCCTGTTTGTATCCATTTAATTCAGGAAATGGTGGTGATGTTTCTCCCGGGCGATCCGCAAAAACAGCATCGTCACCGATCCAGCGGGATGAAAAAGCACGCCTGCGCATTGTATGATCCAAATTCCCTTTTCCAGAATGTAACGTTTTGAAATGGAACACAATACAATCTCCTAATTCCATATTCCAGGAAAGAATATCATATTTTTCTCTATCTGCGTCAACATTAGGAATTGATTCAAAACTTCCGGGAGAATATTCGTATTCGATTAATGTTAAGAATTTAATGGGCATGAACATTTTTCCTAAGGTATGGGAACCGGCGACAAATTCTAATCCGGATTTTTTTAGCACTGGATCCAAAGGCAGCCAAATACTGCAATTTTGTTCACCATCCACACAGTAATAGGGTTGGTCATGGTGCCAGGGAGTCGGGTCCGAAGTTTTCGGTTCTTTCACCAAAACATGTTCATGGAATAATCGCATCCGTGTTGATTCAGTAACGCGGCCAGCAATTTCAGACGCAGGGGAGTGGGTTAAAAAATCTTTGTATTCCTCAATGCGATTCCAATTGCAATAGTCGTCATAGAAATCTCCCTGTTGACCTTCAGGTGTATATTGGCAGGCAAAGGGGCCCGGATCTTTCCTGTTTTTCTCAATTCCGATTGCTAATAAATCCAGCCATTTTTGATCAAAAATCCCCCGGAGGCAAATAGCTCCATTCTGCTGAAATTCATCAATTTGGGCTTGGCTGATCATCTCTGGTTCACCCGGCCATAAAATATTTGCTGAACTTCCGGACTGTTCATCACCCCAGGGCGATCCTTAAAACAGAGGGTAGCCACATACCGTGTTTTGTTGCCCTCTACAGGAGTAACTCTATGGAGTGAATAATAACCTGCGAAGATTAAAATATCTCCCGGTTCAACGGAAAGGGATAAAATACCATTTTGATCTCCGTCCAGAATTGCACCCAATTTTGAATATTGATTATCATCTTCATTGCGTAGGTTGGGGACACATTCAAAAGTACCCCCCGATTCTGGCTTCTGTACCATGAGCGTGATGGTGACTTGGGATTCATCATAATGCCATCCATGGTTCTGATCTTCATTCATTACATTTATGGTCAGGGCCGCCATGGAGTCTGCCATTTTATAGAGTTTATGACCCAGGACAGCGGAAAGAAAATCCTTTAATGGTTCCCAATTATACAATTGATGAAGTGCATGGGAAGGAGATATAATATCATATGGGATTGAATTGAGTGAAGTAGCCTGTTTTTGCCTTCGCGGGTGATTTTCTGATAGGGTAATATCGTCCTTGTCTAGGAATGGGGTATGAGAATCCCGGCAGGCAAAGGAGTCAGGAACTACCGCATCTGCTTCAGCGGTCATGCGCTTCAATATATCCTGCTTTATTACACCCTTCATGATAGAAGCGCCCCTTGCTTCCAATTCGGATTTGTGGGTATCCACAAGAGATTGCCAAGCCGAAGTACCTCTAGGGATTAAGGGGAATGAATCCAAATTGATGTATTGGGCAGGAGAACTTTTCATAGGACAGGAATATTAATTGTTTCCTCCCATGCAATCCACACTAAATTCTCGGCCTTGTAATTTCCCCGAAAGAATGATTTGCTCTTTGCTACTTTACATCTTTTGAATATTCATCCCCATAATATTTACTGGTAATGCTAGTGTGAAACTTTTCCGCCCGGATGGGTTCGTATTTGGGATTTTCAAGGTTTGGCAACACTTCTAATATTTCATCTTCCCAAACGTAAATTGCCATGGGGAAGGATACACGTGCGTTATTTTTCAATTCCGGATCAATTGGCGAACTTACCCGGTGGGTAGTCGAAGGGAAAATATCGTTACTGATACGCTGCATATAATCCCCTGTATTGAGAATAATATCGCCAAACTTTGGATTCAGCCTGATCCATTTACTATTTTTTCGATTGAGCACCTGTAGGCCAGCCACACTCTGGGCCGGCAAAATAGTAAATAGATCAATATCCTCATGACCCAACATTCGGCCGCCGCCAGAAACGAGCTGGTTTTGAGTCAATGGTGGGTAATAGTTCAACCTGAATCCGAAATTCGTTTTGGTAAGTTTTTCATCATAGATGGCTGAATTGGCACCCAAGTATATGAGCATACTTTGCATTAGGGGCAGGATCAGCTTTTCATGATTCAAGACGATTTGACGGAAAAACGGTTCGAACCCCGGGATGGGCCAACAATCAGCTTCATTAAAATTCTGGTCATCGTCCAGATTAAAAGCACGGCGGCAAAAAACCCAACCTTCTACCAAATCAGGATGAATAATTGTTGTTTCCTTCATTGGGAAATACCCCTGGTTGACAGATCCAAAGCGCCTGGCTTTGTATTTCATTCGCTCATCTAATGTAGTGGACTCAAAGAATTCGATTATTTTTTGTTCACATTGGTAAAACAAATTTTGAGCGATGCCGTGATTGGATATAATAGCGAAACCAATTTCTTCCAGGGCTGAACCGAGCTCGGCCACGAATCGGGTGTTATCATCTCGAAATAATGAAAAATCAACCGTCTTCATTGCAAAATCGTTATCAAATTTCTCCTGGTCCGGCTGTTCAGACAGGTAGTAATTTTGATCCTTTTGCACCTGTTCATAGCGTTGGAATTCTTGGTTTTGGGATTTGATTCCCTTTTTTAATTGATCAGTGTTTTTCATTTTATTTTTTTCAGTAGAGACATCACACTCCCGGCTAAATTAAATCCTTCGCAAGGATTATCATGGATGAATTGTTGCGGCGCGGAAGTTTAGAAATGATTTCCTGCCATCATTAACAATATGTATAGACGCATTGCAATGCGTCTATACAGGAGTCCATAGAAATCTATTTCTCCATTTCCGGTTCCAAATCAACACCCAAACCGTCTGCAATTCTGTTGATATAATTGAAATAACCCACCACTTGAGCCGCGTCACTGATTGCTTCTTGGGAAAAGCCGGATTCTTCCAAATCTTTCACATCAGTTTCAGACATTTTTCCAGGCGTCTTTGTGAGTTTCTCCGCCCATCCACAAAGAGCCTTATCTGCATCAGATAGATTCGCTTTTCGCCAATCATGCTTGATATGCTCAGCCAGTTCTTCATCCTTGACTTCATCCCGGAAGTCATCCCCATGGGCTTCGACTCAGTAATAGCAATGATTCACTTTGGATACTACTGTCGCCAGCATTTCCCGCTGGGCTCTGGATAATTTCGATCTGCTGTACATAATAGTCAAATACATCTGCATGGCATCCTGTAAGGCTCCCGGACTGCGGCTCATGATCTTGAGAATATTGAACACGCGACCCGAACGGCGAATGCCCTTTTCATATTCCTGCTTTACGATGCCTTCCGCTTTGTCAATTTCTATTGTTTTGATGTAAGCCATTTATTGATCCAAAAGATGGTAATCTTGTTCCATACGTGCTTCATAATCAAAGCCTTCCTTTTTACCGGCTCTTCTTCCCAAAAGATAAATGAGAGTACCAAGTACCAGTCCACCCACTGTCCATAAAAATACGTCAGCAATGATCTGGGCCATGAAAAATCCCATGGTGATGACTGTAATGCTTCCCAATAAATAGAGTACCCAAACAGGCGGTCTAAATCCCGCTGATTCGTATAATGGCTTATTGATAGTGGGTAAAAAGATCAATGCCAATCCCTGCATAATGTAAATGATGAAAATACCGATTAGCCCGGTGCTCATGAGAAAATAGGCAGATTTAGTCCACACTAACCCGGTACAGATGGTTCCGCTGATGATCAGGCTCACATGGGGCGTCCGCCATTTGGGATGTACCGCCGCCAGGAAAGGGGGCAAAAGTCGATCCTCACTGAACACAAACAACATCCGAGAAGGGACCAAGATTGATCCATTGATACTGGTTAGGAAGGCACTCATGGCGCCGATAGCTACAATATTTGCGCCCCAGGGGGGAAGATAAACGCCGGCCGCATCGGCCATGGCAGACTGTGATTGGGCCAATGTTTCCGCCGGTAAAACACCAAAGGCCACAAAGGCCATGAAAAAGAAAATGAATACGGACGCCAAGACACCTTTGACAAAAATCATGGGCAGTGTACGTGTGGGATCTTTGGTTTCCCCCGCCACTTGGGCCAACGTTTCAAATCCTGCATAGCTGAAAAAAAGCATGGGCATGGCCGCCAGCAATCCACTAAATCCTTTAGGAAGAGGGGGATCATAATATTTTAGATCAACGGCGAACAGACCCGGGATAACAAGAACCAAAATGCTGACCATGAGCACCACCAGCATGGCAGTCTGGATGTGACCGTAATGGCGCACGCCAAAGAGGTTTACGCCATAAAAAAATATCATTGTAGTGGAGGCCCAGATGCGAGGGTCGGAGCCGGGGAGAAAAAAAGTCATATATTCCCCCAGACTGGTGGACATGAATGAAATGGCGCCGATGAAAGCTAGCAGTTTCATCCACATGGCGATGAAGCCCAAGTAGTAATTCCCGAAGGTGCGGGAGATGTGGATGTAGGCGCCGCCGGGGCGCATACCTAAAGGTGTAGAAATAAAAACACTGTAAGCCAGAGCGGTGCTGAGAACAATAGGCGCAAACAAGAGGTAAGCCCAGGGGACGGCCGATCCCGCCACGGCCCCGGCCTCACCGGTAACACGGAAAATACCGGCACCGACTAAAATACCAATGATAGTGGCATAACCGGAAAATTTACCGAGGTCGCGTTTTAATGTTGCCATATAAGAGGGCGAAGATAGGGGTGGTCTTATGGGTGTGTCAAGGCTGACATCTAATCCGGGGGCGCAACAAACCCACCGGTAATCTCTGAAACCAGTTTGGCAAACTCTATCGTCGTTTTGTCCTCAAGGTAAGAGCCCATCACTTGGATGCTTATGGGAAGTCCCACATTCGAAATGCCGATAGGTATATTGGTTGCGGGAAGTTGAGCGCAACTGGCCAGCCCCGCCCAGATATAAATATCGGTATAATTGCGATCCTCACCATTCACCTGTAATAGCCGGGAATGAAAATCGGGCTGATGGTCATGATCAAAGGCGGGACATAACGCCGTGGGACAAAGGATCACATCAAAATCGTTGAAGTAAGCTTCCCACTTTTGTTTGATCTTTTGGCGCTTCCCATTGGCGGAAAGCCATTCAGAATGGGGAAGGAGAGAATTTCGAATTTGGTTTGCCCGTGGAGATCGGTCTTCTGGATCGAGGGTTTCCAGTTCAGATTTCATATATTTGATTACTTTTTTCGGGAAACCCGTGGCAATTACCGGTGCCAAAAGTTGGCCAAAAATATTATTATTGAATTCCAGAGAAAAATCCGGTTGCGTTTCTTTTACGGTTGCCCCTGATTTCGCCAATTGGTCGGCTGTGTTTTGAATAAAATCAACCGTTTCTGTATCCACGGGACAATGAGGATCATCCAGCCAGAGGCCAACCCGATAATCCGATAATTTTTTTTGGGGCGCCGCCGGCAGTTCCAAACGCCAGGCTTTGGATTCATTTTTAACGGGCCCAGCTAAAACATTCATCATCAATTCAAGGTCATCTGCCGAACGGGCAAGTGGACCAACCACCGACAATGTATCCTGCCCAGCGGTGGCTCCCGGCGGTGGCGGTAAGTGGCCGTTCATAGGGACAATGCCATGGCTGGGTTTGTGGCCATAAACGCCGCAAAAATGGGCTGGGGTGCGGATAGAACCGCCAATATCACTCCCCAATTCTACAGGGGATATACCAACTGCAACAGCAGCAGCCGATCCACCGGAAGATCCCCCCGGTGTTTTGGTTACATTCCATGGATTGTTTGTTGTGCCATATATGTCATTGAAGGCCTGCCAATCAGAGGAATATAGAGGTACATTGGTTTTTCCAAATATGATGGCGCCAGCATCCACCAGTTTTTGAACGGGCTTAGCGTTCGCTTTGGGAACGTGATCTTTCCATTTAGGCGCGCCGCTGGTAGAAAGTACACTGGCCACTTCAAAAGCGTCCTTAACCGTCATGGGTAAGCCATGAAGGGGTCCCCAAGATTCACCATTGGCAGTGGCTTCATCAGCAGCCTTTGCGCGACTCATAGCCTGATCCGCATCCAGTTGAACCACCGCATTGATCTTGGGATTGATTTGTTTGATGCGGTCCAAATGTGCAGTCAACACTTCAACGGACGATAATTCACCTTTTTGGATGGAGGCTAATATTTTGTTGGCGGATTTGAACATGGTTATTCCAGTCCCAATATAAAATTTTTCGTGGTTTCATAACAATTGATCAAACTGGCCTCACTCACCCATTCGTCGATGGCATGGGCCCCGTGGCCTGCAGGGCCGAATAAAATGGAAGGAATTCCCGCTTGGGAGGCCAGGGCCGAATCGGCCCAGTAAGACATACCCCCATAGGATTTACCACTGGCTACCTTTTGCAGTTTTTGGATCAGGGGATCATCCTCAACTTCGTTGGGGGGACGGCTGTACACTTGCCGGCCTGTTACTTTATGGTCCCCCGTGGCATCCGCCACAGCCGAGATCACCCTGCCTAATTCTGCATCCAGTTTTTCTTGGGATTCCCCCGGGAGTGTACGCCGTTCCCAACTCAGTGTGGCTTCAGCGGCGATGACGCTCTGAGCCGTACCGCCATGAATCATCCCGGGGTGCAGGGTAGCCTTTCCCAAGTAAGGATGGGGTTCCTTTTGCGCCAGTTCTGCATTGATCGCCTCCAATTCTTCCAAAGCGGATGAGAGGGGAAAAATGGCATTGACCCCTTCTTCTGGACGGCTGCCGTGGGCGGCCAAACCCTCTATCTTCAGTTCATACCAAGTATAACCCTTATGGCTGATGCCAATGGTTTCTTCCGTGGGTTCCATAAAAATTCCCAGGAATGGTTTTTCGGGAAGGGTAGGAAGAAAATGACTGACCAGATGTTCCATGCCTATGCTGAGGTTTTCTTCGTCCGCCACAAAAGTGAATGCAAGTGAAACGGGACAGGCATTTTCCGAAAAATATTTCGCCAATTCCATCTGGACCGCACAGCCCGCAAGCATGTCGTAGGTGCCCCTACCGAAGAGTTTATCTCCATCTTTACGAATGGTGAAAGGATCATCCATCCCTTCGATACCCACCGTATCCAGGTGACCGTTCATGAGTAAAATTTTATCCGGATTGGTTCCTGTAAGAAAAGCGATAGTATTGCACCGATCACCCATGATAGTATGTATTTCTGAAGGAATACCCAATCCCTGGAAATGACCATGAACATATTCCGCAATTTCTCGCTCGCCCTGACCATCTGATGATAAATCAGGGTTCACGGAATTAATCTTCACCAGCGCTGTCAAGTATTGAATCAATTGATCTTGCAATTTTCCTGCCTCATATCAGGTGGAAGGTAGATGTGAATGGAAAATAGATGCAACGACCTCGGGGAAATTGTAGATTTATGTCAGGTTTAGAGGATATTAGCAGGAGACATTCCCATGAAAAAGATTTTTTTGATCACCATTTTCATTTTAGCCGGATGTGCCAGGAAGGAAATGACACCTGGCGATGTGGCAGCGGCAGAGAAGATAATCGGTTTAAACTTTACCGCAACCGAGCGGGATTCACTTTTGGATGGATTGAATGATTACCTGTCCCAATATGAGGAACTTCATTCCATTTATCTCCCGAATAGTGTGGCGTTTCCGTTGCATTATAACCCTTATCCCGCAGGAATGAACCTGCCAAAAGGCAGGGATAAATTTGACTTTAATGATGCGCAGACAGACCGACCTGATAATATGGAAAAATGTGCTTTTATGACTGTCCCCCAATTGGCCTACTTAATGCGGACTCAGAAAATTACTTCTGAAGAACTCACACGCATGTTCATCGATCGCCTTAAAAAATACGGACCGAAACTGGAATGTGTCATAACCATCACAGAAGAACTGGCCCTTAAGCAAGCCCGCAAGGCGGATATGGAAATTACCCGTGGCAAATATCGCGGTCCGCTCCATGGTATCCCCTGGGGTGCTAAGGATTTATTGACTGTTCCCGGGTATAAAACGACCTGGGGTGCAACACCTTTTAAGGATCAAGTGCTGAATGAAAAAGCCACGGTAGTAGAAAAACTGGAAGAAGCGGGGGCAGTTCTTGTTGCTAAACTGACATTGGGTGCACTGGCTTGGGGGGATGTGTGGTTTGGCGGCAAAACCCGGAATCCTTGGAATACGGAACAGGGATCCAGCGGATCATCTGCCGGTCCCGGCTCAGCCACCGCAGCAGGATTGGTTGGATTTGCAATTGGTTCCGAAACTTGGGGGTCTATCGTTTCTCCTGCCACCCGCAATGGTGTAACCGGTTTGCGACCTTCCTTCGGTACTGTGAGCCGGGCAGGCGCCATGGCACTGAGTTGGTCCATGGATAAACTTGGCCCTATGACGCGATCAGTGGAAGGGGCGGCTATTATATTCGAAACAATTCGGGGTTTAGATCAAAAAGACCTGACTGTGGTGGATGTTCCTTTTCAATACCCATCCAAAAAGAGATTGAAAAATCTTAGCATCGGTTATGTGGCATCAGCCTTTGCGGATTCTATCGTGTCAGAAAATGATAAAAAGGTATTAGCTGTTCTGAGATCAACGGGTTTGAACCTGGTGCCCATAGAACTTCCTGAATTTCCCACGGAGGCCCTGACTTTCATTCTGATGGCGGAGGCCGCCGCGGCATTTGACGAATTGACCCGCTCTAACCAGGACGATGCATTGGTGCGCCAGATCAAAAATGCCTGGCCCAATGTATTTAGGGAAGCACGGTTTATTCCTGCGGTGGAATACATCAATGCGAACCGGGCACGTACTTTACTGAACCAGAAAATGGCTGAACTCATGGAAACGGTGGATGTGTATGTAGTGCCTTCTTTTTATGGCGATAACCTATTGCGAACCAATTTAACCGGTCACCCATGTGTCGTTGTCCCCAATGGATTCAATGAGAAAGGAACCCCAACAAGTATTAGTTTTATCGGGGATCTTTATGAAGACGGGAATGCACTGGCTGTTGCGAAAGCCTACCAGAATGCCACGGGTTGGCATAAGCATTATCCACCAAATTTTAAGGTAGAATAGACAATAACATTTGATAAACAATAAATAATCATTGTAGTAGGTAGTTGATTTAGATTTATTTTACATTTTTCGGCTGATTAATTCAGAAAAAAGACAATTTTAACATTTTCATGAATTCGGGGTCAAACATTCAACGTTGAATGAAAGTTTTTTTGGAGATAAATAGGATTAAAAGAAAATACATGCGGAAATTATTTACATTTCTACTATTAATTATTGCGGGATTAAGCTTTGCCCAACATGGTGGCAGACGCGGCGGTATGTCCCAAAGGCAAATGGATCCAGCGAAGGTTCCTAAAATCGGTGTGGTTTATGGTACGGTTGTAGATTCAACTACAAACACACCCATTCCCTATGCATCCATCGCCATTGTAAATCTTAGGAGTGGCACAATACTGACAGGGGGGCTATCTAAAGAAGATGGAGAATTTCATGTAAAGGAGATTCCCCTGGGCCGACATAAAGTTGTGGTGGAATATATCGGATATAAGAAACAGGAATTGGGCCCATTCACATTCATGCCATTTGGGAAAAATCAAACGGAACATAATCTTGAAACCATAGCCATGGTTCAAACCAGTCTTCAGATGGCTGGTATAGATGTGGAGGGGGAACGCCCCATGTTTATTCAAACAGCCGAGAAGCGGGTTTTTAATGTAGAAAAAAATACAATTTCTACCGGCGGATCAGCTATTGATGTGCTGAGACAGGTTCCGGGTATTGAAGTGGATTCAGATGATAATATCACACTCCGGGGCAGTTCTCAGGTTAATTTAATGATTGATGGTAAACCATCCAGTATAGCCGGTGGAGATATAAAATCACTCCTGCAAAGTGTTCCCGCAGCAAATATTGCGGATGTGGAAGTGATGACCAACCCCGGAGCTAAATATGATCCGGAAGGGATGGCCGGGATAATTAATATTGTACTGAAAGAAAATAAATTTGCAGGTCTAAATGGAAATATTAATTCAAGCGCCGACTCCCAGAGAGGATCCAATATTTCCGGCCAAGTGAATTGGCGAACAACGGCCATTAATTCTTTTTTCAACATCGGACTTCGGAATAGCATTCGCAATTCTAAAGGTGACACCTATCGTAAAATGCAATTTCCATTCTATGAAAATATATTAAATCAGCTTAATACGTCGAAACATGGTGGCGGAAATCTTTTTGTCCGGAGCGGAATAGAATATTTTATTGACCCCACCCAGTCCTTGGCTCTGTCCACTACTTTGAGCACGGGAGATCGCGGAAATGACAATATAGTTAATACGATTGAAACGGGACCCGGTGAATATAAATATTTCCGGACAACTGATGGTGGAAATGACCGCGGTGGGTATGACGTGAATTTCAATTACGATAAAAAATTCTCAAACCCTAAACATAAACTCACATCATTTATTCGGTATTCGGATGGCATGAATGATGGTGATAGTGAATTCTGGACTACACCGGAGGCCGGCTATGAGGATGTTGTAAATGTCAACCGGGCAAAAAACGGAAGAGAAGGAAAAGATGATAGTTTCGATTTTCAATTGGATTACGTCCGTCCTTTTGAAGATGAAAGTAAATTGGAAGTGGGATTAAAAAGCAAATTGAGGACACGGGATGAATCCCAGTTAGCCTTCCAATTTGATCAAACCACCCAATCATTTATTCCGGACGAATCTTATAATAACCGATTCTTATATGATGAAAATGTTCATGCGGCTTATATTCAGTATGGGGGTTCGCTGGGCATGTTCGGCTACAATGCAGGTGGTCGTTATGAAATGGTCACCATGCTGTCGGAACTAAAAACCACCAATGAAAAGTTTGAAAACCCTTATAATAGTTTTTACCCGAGCTTTTCGATTTCGACAGGAATTCCCCAGATTTTGCAGGTTCAGACCAGTTATTCAAAACGGGTCAGGCGCCCTCGCTCCAGAATGCTAAACCCCTTTACCACTCGGGAAGACAGCAAAAATATTCGCAAAGGAAATCCATTCCTCAAGCCAGAGTACACAGATTCTTACGAACTGAACTTTGGACGTTATACCCGCGGATTATCTTTAAGTGTGGGTGGATATTACCGTCATACGACAGACAAAATGCGGCGCCATAAAATTGTGGAAGAAGGTGTATCCATTGCTACCTATGCCAATATTGATGAACAAAACACAAGAGGTATTGAATATAGCGCTACGGGTTCACTCGGAAAGAAATTGAGATTGATGTTTTCCGGAAGTATTTATTGGGATGAGATAAATTCTTCTATATATGGCGATGATTATAATAATACGGCCCAGGGCCAACGCGTTCGTATTATTGCCACGTGGAATATTAATGCCACAACAGAATTCATGTTCTTTATGTTCTATCGTGCCCCCCAGGATATTCCTATCGGTAGAATGGGTGCAATGTCATTTTCATCCATGTCACTTAAGAAAAAACTCATGGATGAAAAACTGAATTTGACCTTAAATGTGGGAGACCCATTTGGACTATCCGGGTTTAATTTTGAAACTTGGGGAGACAACTGGTATCAGGAGTCCAACCGGAATTGGAATAGTCAGACCATTCGTCTTTCGTTAGAATATCGTTTCGGAAAAATGGAAGACCGCAGCCGTTTCAGCCGCCAGAGGGGTGAAGGTATGGAAATAGAAGAATTTGAAATCGAATAATATTTATCTGTAAAGGTGGGATAAATCGCGTCTTTAAAATTTTCAATCCAAAGCAAAATCCAAAAAACGGTCAAAATACTTCATTTCACCAATCAATTCACCTTTAACGTCAAACCGCAGTAACTTTCCGCTACTGTGCTGCTGAATGAAAAACCCCGGGCTTCCGCTGCCGGGAACCACCTTGATATTATATAAATAACGATACTCGTTGCCCAGTATTTGTTTTGAATTCTCCGGTTGGGAATAGGATAAATACCCAGTTTCCCATGTGTTCTTATCGAGCGAGTTAGCCGTGTAATAACAATCCCCGTTATTCGGATTAATACTGATATCACTAATATACATCCCTGCTTTGAATTGTGTTATTGTATTATCCTTTTTAATTCGCAGGAGACCATTATTGGTACTGACCCAAACACCGCCTTCGATGGGATCTGCTTCGATCGAAAAAGGTCTGTTGAAATCGGAGAATGGGACAATGCGAATTGAATCTTGACTCATTTCTACGCGTATCATAGAATTTTGCAGGTAGTTGGTGGTCCATAAAGATTTGGTTTTAGCGTCATAAGCTAATCTGCTATATAATGACATTTTCTCGTCCAGATTGATCCTGTATTTTTCGATACCACTGGTTGTATATCCTTTAATGAGGCTGTCAGATTGAAGGACAAAAATAGTTTTTTCAATTTTATCAAAAGCCATATCAACGGGCCTGCCGGAGAGAATGATTTCATCTTTCTGGATGAGTTCCCGGTCCATGGCAATAATATTTTTTTCATAATAATTTGCCATCCATAAAACCTGGGATTCCTGCTCATAAATAATGGCGGTAGGATTAAAAATCATGTGCTGTTTCAACACATGCGCTCCATCATAGGAAAGGTGCCAAATCATGCTACTTTGAATGTCAGCAATCCAAATATTCACCGGTCCAAGGACAACTGAAAGGGGATCAGACAAAGCACTTTCCCCAAATTTTGTTTTTATTTTAAGGGCGAATTGATAGGGCTTATCATACATTAATCCCGTTTTCATATAGGTAGCGATGGTGCTACTTGTGCTGTCAAATACTTTTAGTTCCGATTCGTCCCGGCCGAGATAGATGTGAAATCCGGATAAATCATTGATATCAGGATAATCCCAAAACAGGTGAATAGTATCCCGGTTTGTCTCTGCCCGTAAGCCGGTGGGCTTTCCCTGTGTTATTTGATTTTTCGGATCCAGGGGATTAAGCGGTTCCCTATCCGAGCAGGAAAAAATGATAACTAAAAAGAAAAATGTTCGAAAAATTTTCATTCGTAAAAAGAATAAATGATTAATAAAATACCTGTTTCCAGTCCCACATATGACCAGCCGGAGATTTTGTCTAACTGTGCAGTACGATTTAATAAAGAATCCATTTTATTTGGGTCTCCAGTTCTCAAGTATTGGTTGTATGTGTCCTGCGCCTCCCCCTGATAATGGATGGTTATAAATCCGGACAGGAGGAAAATACCTATTCCCGCTTTTCTGATCAGATGTGTCCTGTGGGACATGGGTTTCTTGTTCTGGAGGATTATTGAGTCCGCCAGGAAAACATGGATGGAATCCTCCCGAAGGAATTCAGGAAGATTTGATATCGATTGCGGTGAACGGGTATCTGTTTGTCCCGCCAGGTTTGAAATAACAAGCAGCAGAAAAAGGATTCTTTTTATTAATAAAGATAATTTAGTCATCTGATTAAGGATAAATATTTTTTTGAATCCATTACAATCAATCCCATTTGAGTAAGTTTGAAGTGGCGGATGGGGTGCTTGAGTTTATACCGCCATTGCTCCAGGCCGGTCTCTAAGTCGAGGGAAATAATCGTTCCGCGGGAGTAGGGAATAATTACTTGGGTTTCTGTAGTCTGGACAGGGAGGTTTAACAATCCATCACCGTTTTCAAATTCCCAAACCCTTTTACCTGTATTCATATTCAGAGATTTAATATTTCCATTAGCAAGGGAAAGGAGGAGTTTCTGACCAAGAATCTGAGGCGGGGCGTAAACGGTTTCAGTGGATATCTCGAATGGATGGGAAAGGATTCCACTTTGATCCAGAAGGGTAATTTGGCCATCGCAATTCACAATGATTATAAATTGATCAGTCATTGAAAGGGCTGGTTCAGCACATAATTTTAAATCGAGGGATTTTATAATCTTCAGATCAAGGGAAAGAAAGATGAGTTCGCCATCCAACGTTTTAAGTAATAATTGATTTTTCCAAAGGAAAAGCCCTTGTTCAACGGCTTTGTTCAGCTGCAGGGTTAATACTTCTTTACCCTTCAATTTATCCAGGGCCGTTACTATTCCATTCTGCTGAAGTATATATATCTTATCATTATAGGAAACGATTTTCCCCTGCATGTCCATGATTTTCTTCTTCCATGCGGTTCTCCCCTGGGCAATATTGTGGGCAATAACCTGGTTCTTTTTACGGGAGGCAATAAATAAAAGATCATTGTTTAGATCCAAAGAATGGGATGAAATATCAGAAATGAATGCCTGCCATATTTTGCCGATGCGATCACCTGTCTCTGAGTCAAGCAAATAAACATGCCCCCTATGGGAAGTAATGAGCAGAATATTGTTGTCTGCTGATTCTATGCCGGAAACAGTAGCAGGCTGTTTTTGCTTCCAAATTTCCACCGGCGTCCTGCTGATCGTTTCAAAAGTAGTTTTAGAAATATTCTGGGGCCAAGTGACAGCTCCGCTGCACCCCACAGTATAAATCAGGACAAGGATAGTAATATAAAAATACAGGAATCCCTTGGATGAAATTCGCTTCACTTAAAAATCCCAACCGAAGAAAAATTGGGTAAATAATCCTTTGGATAATTTTTTAAAATCCGTCTTTTTCCCCATATCTATTCGTAAGACAAAACTACCCATCAGTGACCCCCTCAAACCGAATCCAATACTGCCCAGTGTGCCCGGATATTTGTAATCCCAGGCATTTCCTACATCCAGGAAAAAGGCGCCTCTCACGGGTGCCAGAGCAATGGTTAAAGAGCGAAAATTCAAGGCCAAGCTGTTGGCAAATGGAAACCGCAATTCGTTGTTTATCATAAATGCTTTGCGACCGTATACTTCATGGAATCCATATCCACGAAGCCCCCAGCTGCCACCGATATAGTAACGTCTTATATCGCTGCCGTCATTGAACCATACTAATGTTCGATGTGCCAGGGTTAGTGACGTATTTTGACGATAGTAAAAGCGCGTATCAAATAAAATGGTATAGTTATGAAATTTGGCGCGCTGAAAATCAAATGTCGGACCAAATGTTATTCTTGTCCGCCAACCATCAATGGGACCGTTTGTAAACCACAATGTATTATCATGAACAACAGATATAAAATTGGATACGAGAAAGGCAGTGACCGGTTTACCTGTATAAAAATCTTTTTCAGAAGACCACAGACTGGTGGAAAACTCCAGCCTCCGAAAGATATGGATAGGAAAATTCAACCCTGCCCGGACACCAAATGACCGTTCAAAATAAAAGGCCTGTATGGGATCGTAATAATCATTAGCAAAATGGAAAACACCCAGTGCCACGTTGGATCGTCGAGTGAGGTCCACCATAGTGACGGCAGCATTAAAACGCCCTAAAATATCCGAGGAACGCTGGGCTGAATTGGCCAAGAGAAAGTGATAGTAGCGGTTTCCCATCTGATCTGAAAGCGAAAGCTGAGCGCCGCCCAGCATACCGTAAATAGGATCGTAGGAAACAGCAGTCTGGGCTAAATCCAAACTGTACTTCAATTGATAAGGCGTTGGCTTGTCCTGATGCTTTAGGGCTGGCTTTTCATCTAATGTCCACGGCAGGTTATCGTATGCCAAGTCAAGGGGTATTTGAATTATTGAATCATTTTGCACTAAAGGGGCATGGTGAATCTGGTAACTGTAATTTTGAAATACACTGAACACCATACTGTCTCCGGCGGTCGGTACCCCATCATTAACACCGGTATGAAAATTTGAATTCTGTTTTATCCAGGGTTGTATTTTCAAGGAATCATCCCCGTGAGAAAAGGTCAGTGTCCAGAGATTGGGTGTACCCGATCGGTCGGTTATGAATTGAATTCGGTTCGGTGATTGGGAGAGCCATCGGGGTTTAATATTGTTAAAAGAATCTTGGGTAAGATAGAGAATTTCTGCGGAGGATAGATTCATTAAAAACAGGTCTAATCCATTATCTAATTTTGGACGCCCCCGGTCTGAACTGAATAAAATCCACTTACCATCCGGACTAAAAACAGGATCCTGATCAGAATAAATGTCATCTGTCAAACGATGGGTAATATCTGCCTGTTCATCCCATATAAACAAATCGGACTGCCCACCAAAATCCTGGCCGCTGAACACTAAATTTTTATTAACCGGAGACCAGGCTGGTGAACGAATAGTTACGATATCCTTGTGAGAATAAATTCCATTGTCTTTATTTGACGAAATGTTCCTCAAAATTATCCTGTCCCGCGCGCCGGATTTTGCAACAAAAGCCATTATATTTTCATTATTCACGCTGATATTAGTTTGCAGCAGGTGAAGTGATTCCACGTTAGGTGTTCGCTCACCTCTTATCACCACGGATCTATCTTGGCCGTTCAGCGGATGAGAATAAATGTTGGTATAGCCGTCATTATTGGATAAATAAATTGTATGTAGTTCACCCGCTTTGTTGCGATAGATTGCAGGGCTTATATTCATTCCCGATTCCGTGAGGCGGTTATCTGCGGAAGGGGGCAGTGTTTCATATTGGAGTGCTTCGGCTGCATTTTGCTTCAGGGATAACTCCCACTCCGTCATAAGGTCTTCATAATCTTTTCCCGAAATAGCAGCCAGGGCATCTGCGAAAGTTTGATATAGCCAAAACTCTTCCATCAGTTTGCGTATTCTGTCCGCACCATAGTTGGATTCATAATAGCGAAGAAATGATTGTCCCTCCTTATATACCAGATAACCGCCAACCTGCCGAAGCGGAATGAGATAGTTGTGTAAAAGGGCATCGCGAATCACCATTTCAGCTCTTGAATCCCACCCAACTGACCACCATTCAGCCAATCCTTCACTAAACCAAAGGGGAATGTCGGTGGAATTTGATATACCCCTGTCCCGTATATTTTGCATTGTTTTACTAAACATAAATACATGCACAAGTTCATGTCGAATCACGTGGAGAAAATCTGATATTCTGCCAGTATAGGGAATAACCACGCGGCCTTTTATATGCTCGAAAAACCCGCCGATCCCTTCGGGAATTGAACTGGGCAGTACATTGGTCTGTTGAAAATGGATATGGTTGCTGTAAATCACCAGCGGAACCCTTCCATTTAGAGTATGGTTGAATTTGATTTCCAGATCAGTGAATGCTTGCTCTGCACTGGCGGCGGCGAGTTTCGCCAATTTTTTTTCTGCGGCGTAATAGTAAATATCAAAATGATTGGTGGCAAGAACCTGCCAGTCAAACTGTTCGAATTGGATTTTATTCCGCCCAAAATAAAATTGGGATTGAATAAGCGAAATGCAAAAACAAAACAGGATTAACAGCCTGCTCACCCTGACAAACCTTATCATCATAATTAAGATGATACCCATGAATTATGGTTGTTTCCAATAAAGAAAAATTGTGAAAATTTCTGAAAGAAAGTAGATTAAAACTGTAATCTTTATTAATAAGCTACCCTGTATCTATTTATATTTATTCGTCCTAAATTGCGCAGGTATAAGGAGAAATATGACTGATAAAAAATGGATGATATACGGCGCCAATGGCTATACGGGCCGATTGGTTGTGGATGAAGCAATCAAAAGAGGACTAAATCCCATATTGGCCGGGCGCTCAGAATCGGTAAAAGATTTGGCCGATGAAAGAGGTCTGGAATCCCAGACATTTGAATTGTACTCAGTAGATGATATTGTTGA
This sequence comes from Fidelibacterota bacterium, assembly GCA_034658595.1. GTDB lineage: Bacteria > Fidelibacterota > Marinisomatia > Marinisomatales > TCS55 > TCS55. Next base: position 22,026 of record JAYEFG010000120.1, read on the forward strand.
AAAATTATCTGGCATATCTGTTTTAGCCAATTGTGCCGGCCCCTTTTCTCAAACAGCTGAAACCATGATATGCGCCTGTATCCAATCCCAAACCCATTATATTGATATTACGGGTGAAATTTCTGTTTATCAGTTTGGTTTCAATATGGATTCGGAAGCAAAATCTGCAGGGATTGCTGTATGTCCCGGCGTTGGATTTGATGTAATTCCCACGGACTGCCTGGCGGTGCACCTGAAAGACAAAATGCCTGATGCCACACACCTTGTATTGGGGTTCGCTATGAAAGGATCTAAACCAAGTAAAGGTACCGCAAAAACGGGTGTAGAAGGCATGTCCTTAGGTGGACAAATCCGCGAGGAGGGAGAAATGAAATCTGTTCCATTGGCCTATAAAGAACGGGAAATTGACTATGGTTTCGGACCCATGAATGCCATTACCATTCCCTGGGGGGATGTATATACGGCCTATCATAGCACCGGGATTCCAAACATTGAAGTTTACTTTCCAAAGTCCCCCAAAGGGGCCGCGCAATTGCGCAAACGCCAGAAATATATGAAATTGATGAAAATAAATTGGATCAGGAAATTCGTATTGAATCGGATTGATAAAACGTGGAAATCCAATACAGCGGAACAACGTGCAGTCGCAAAATCCTTTGTATGGGGTGAAGTTAAAAATGCCAATGGTGAAAAGATTGAAGGTCGTTTTACAACGGTTGACGGGTATGATTTAACCGCTTCCGGTACCGTTGAAGTTGCCCAATATTTATTGGATGACCATAACAAAAGCGGCTATTATACACCGAGCCTTTTGATGGGTAAGGATTTAATAGAAAAAATGCCTGGATTCTCCGGGATTGAATACAAGTAAGGAAAAAATAAAAAACATAATCAAAGGAATTTTGGCTGTCATCGGCTTCTTATTGGCCTATCTGTTATTCTGGCCTGTAAATGCAGATCCTGTTGTTTGGGATCCACCTGCCGGACCAGAAATGACCGGGCAATTTGCCTTCAACGATTACTTGCAGGATACGGAAATCCTGGGATTAAATGATGGTATAGGCCCGGAAGATGTGGCAGTAGATGAAGCAGGAAATATGTATGCCGGGTATGAGGATGGCCGCATCATTCAATATGATGAATATGGTAAAAGTTTGGGTGTGTTTGTAAATACAGAAGGGCGCCCGTTAGGATTGGACTTTGATGCGGACGGGAATTTGATTATAGCCGATGCCTACAAGGGATTGATCAGCGTCGATCCGGATGGGAATAAAACCATCCTTTCCACGGAGGCAGATGGAATTGTATTCATGTTTACGGATGATGTGGACGTGGCTACTGACGGAAAAATCTATTTTACCGATGCATCCTCCGGATATGATATTCATGATTACAGGGTGGATCTCATGGTCCACAAGCCCTTAGGCAGGTTATTGGTATATGACCCAGCAGCAAAAGAAACCACTACACTGCTCTCCGATCTCTATTTTGCCAATGGCGTTGCTGTAAGCCCCGATGGTTATTTTGTTTTGGTGAATGAAACATCAGAATACCGCGTAACCAAATATTGGTTAAAAGGAGAAAAAACAGGTCTATCAGAAAAAATTATGGAAAATCTTCCGGGATTCCCCGATGGCATTTCTTCGAATGGAAAAGGCATTTTTTGGATGGCCCTACCTGCACTGAGAAAAGATATTATTGATAATTTGGCGGGGAAACCATTATTACGAAAAATAATTCTTCGATTGCCAGAGGCAGTCCAACCATCACCGGATCGCCATGGATTTGTTCTGGGGATTGATGGTGACGGCAATGTGGTTCATAATCTCCAGCATCCCTCACCGGAGTCGTTTTCTCCCATCACCAGTGTAGAAGAAAAAGATGGAATACTTTATTTGGGCAGTTTGACCTATCCTGGTTTCGCCCGAGTCAGCGCCCCCGAATAATTCCTACCGCAAATTGGGTTAAGGCGGGGATCATATCCCCGAACATGGCGAAGCGTTTATCATGGGTTTGGCCTTTTAAATACCGGATATAGATCTGGGCAGCAATTCCCACCAGTCTGAATAATCCCAAAATATGGTAAAAAGAAATTTCTGATACATCCCTTCTGCTGGTTTCAGTATAGCGGGCCACCAGTTCTTTACGCGTCAGGAATGAATCATCCATGGGCATCATTGCCGATTGCTTGAAAAGGGGTGGATCATCAGGATCAACCCAATAACAAAGGAGCGCACCCAAATCAGCCAGAGGATCTCCAAGGGTACACATATCCCAATCAAAAATAGCCTCGATCTTTCCCGGATTATTCACCGCCAGCATTACATTGTCTAATTTATAATCGTTGTGAACCAGGGTGGCGGCACTGGCTTGAGGCATATTATCATTAAGCCAATGGTGAATTTCATCCATTTCTGAAATGTCTTTGTGTTTGGCGGCTTCCCAACGCTTATGCCAGCCCGCCACCTGTCTTTCAATAAATCCTTCAGGTTTTCCTAAGGACTGAAGTCCCAGTGATTCATAATCTACTTTATGGAATTCTGCCAATGCATCCACCAAAGCAATACTCATTTGTCTGCCTGCATTGGATTGATTTGCAAATTCTGTAGGTATTTTCGTTCTTACAACAATCCCCGTATGGCGTTCCATAATAAAAAAAGGTGCACCTATAATGGATTCATCATCCGAGAATAGATATGCTTTTGGTGCCAATGGAAATGATTTATGGAGGACAGATAAAACACTGTATTCCCGCTCCATATCGTGGGCAGAGGGGGCTACAGGGCCCAGGGGCGGCCGTCTTAAAACATATTCATGGGACCCGTAATCCAAGTGGTAAGTGAGGTTGGCCTTTCCGCCGGGGAATTGGCGGACGGTGAGGGGATTTTCAGACCCTTCTAATTTACCCTTAAGAAAGTCCCCCAGTTTTTGTTCATCAAATTGTTCGTCCGCCCGGACGGAAATTGTATCGACGTTATGACTCATATTTTTTCAGAATACGCCGCGCCGCCGCCAGTTTATGCACTTCATCGGGACCATCATAGATTCGCGAGCCCCGTTCATGGCGGTACCAGAATGACAGGGGTGTATCATCCGTAATACCCAGTGCGCCATGGGTTTGGATGGCACGATCTAATACATTCATAAGAACCTTTGCTACGTGGAATTTGATCATGGATATTTCTGCACGTGCCGCCGGTGCCCCTTCCGCATCGATCTTTTTGGCACAGGCCAGAACCAGCAATCGGGAGGAATCAATGTCCGCCCGGGATTCTGCGATCCAACTGCGAATAACGGGTTGATCGGATAATGTTGCGTCCGGTTTAATTTTTCGATCTACAGCCCGTTGGCACATAAGATCAAAAGCCCGCTCACAGATTCCAATCCAGCGCATACAGTGGTGAATGCGTCCCGGGCCCAATCGTTCTTGTGCTAACCGAAATCCGTCACCGGGGTTTTGAATGATATTTTCTTTGGGAACGCGGACATTGGTATACTGCACTTCGCCATGACTGAAAAATCCCATCCCCGCCTCTCCCATGATGGGAATATTGCGCACAATTTCAAAACCGGGGGTGTCAGTTGGGACGATGATCATACTGGCGCTCTTATGGCGGCTTTTTTCTTGGGGGTTTGTCACGGCCATAACAATGCAAAAGGAAGCCCCATCCACGCAGGATGTGAACCATTTACGGCCATTGATGACATATTCATCTCCGTCCAAAACGGCGTTGGTGTCCAACCATGTTGGGTTGGACCCGGGACGATCCGGTTCAGCCATACCGATACAGCTACGGATTTCACCGGCCATGAGGGGTTTTAGAAATATATCTTTCTGTTGGTCATTTCCAAACATGGATAATAGTTCAATATTGCCAATATCCGGCGCTTGACAGCCAAAAGTATAATGACCTAAAGGCGAGGTGCCCAGGATTTCACTGACAGCTGCAAATTCAAGAAAATGCATATCCATACCATCATGTTCTTTGGGGAGGAATGGTGCCCAGAGGCCCATCTCTTTTACGCGAATTCGCAATGCCTCTATTTTTAAATTGAGTTCATCATATTGATGATTCAGCAAAAGTGGCTCGATAGGAATCAATTCACTTTCAACAAAATTGCGATATTGTTCTAAATAATCTTTCATGGCTGTCCTTTAAATGGTTTGGCCGCCGTCAACTGTGAACACCTCTCCCGTGGCAAATGAAGATGCATCTGAAGCGAGGTAGAGGGCGATACCGGCAATCTCTTCCGGTTCAGCCATCCGCCTTTGGGGGATACTCTTGAGAACCCATTCATTTACTTTTTCGTCCATCCACAGGGCAGAACTAAATTTGGTTTTGATGAATCCCGGCGCGATAGCATTGGCCTGAATATTGCTTTTGGCCAACTCCTGTCCAAGAACTTTGGTAAGCATAATGACAGCACTTTTGCTGATGCAATAGATCCCCATCCCCGGCAGGGCATGCTTGCCCGCAATGGATGCAAGATTGATAATTTTGCCACCACCACGCTCAATCATGGATGGTACACAAGCCTTGGTAACCTTATAATATCCCTTCACATTCACATCCCAGATTTTATCCCATTGGGCGTCATCAGAAGTGAACAAGGGACCGTAATGGGGATTGGTGGCGGCATTATTCACCACAATATCGATACCGCCGAATTTTTCTAAGCCCCGTTTCACCATAGATTGGATGGATATCTCATCCCCGGTGTGTACTGAAACCGCCAATACATTCCTGCCATTCTTGGATAATGTTTCTGCCGCTTCATCCAGATCTTTTTGGGTGCGGCTGGCGATGATAAGGTCCGCGCCCTGCTCCAAAAATTTTTCTGCCATGGCATAGCCGATTCCACGGGAGCCCCCGGTGATAAGGGCTACCTTACCGCTTAAGTCAAAAGAAGATGACATTTTTTTCTCCATTTATTAGAAAAGAAGTAAACTGAAATTGGGTGTTCCGTCCAAGGGATAATCAGACCAATTGGATGAAGGGCTATTCATGTATTATTTTCCAGTCGATCGAAAGAAGAATTTCATGAAGATTGCCCTAATCCAACAACAAGCAGCGGAAGATATAGAAGCCAACGTCCAGCGTGGACTTGATAATCTGGATAAAGCTGCAGAACAGGGTGCTGACATTGCTGTTTTTGCTGAATTGGCATTCACCCGGTTCTATCCCCAATATTTGGCTGATGGAGATGTGAGCCATTTGGCTGAACCAGTCCCGGGCCAAACCACTGAAAAATTCATGGCCAAAGCCAAAGAACACAATATGGTTGTAGTAATAAATTTATTCGAATTGGAAGATGGAAAGACTTACGATTCTTCCCCGGTGATTGATGCGGATGGCACTTTATT
>JAYEFG010000121.1:0-7483 GCA_034658595.1 Fidelibacterota bacterium
GATAAAACCAAGGCAAGGCTTATTCATTTTCGGATGGGAATCAAACATGGAGATATTCGCGTGTGGAATGACGGATTTTTGAATTTGTCTGGGGAATTTAATAATGACCTGAAAACAGGAATATGGCAGTGGTATCAATCAAAAAAGCAGTTGGATTCCCTTGCCACATATACAAATGGAATTTTGGATGGAGAATTCAAAGCCTGGCATCATAATTCCCAACCGGCCGTAATTGGGAGTTTTAGGCAGGGAAATCCCCATGGTGAATGGAAGTGGTGGTCGGAAAATGAGAATTTGGATTCCTTAAAAACATATATGAATGGACGCTTAAATGGTCCATCAGAATTTTATCATAAGAATGGCCAATTGAAATTTGCCATGAACTATAAATCAGATTTTTTGGAAGGGGAGTCACAATCCTATTTTGCTTCCGGAGATATCAAATTAAAAACAACCTATCAATCCGGTGAAAAAAGCGGCCCCTATGAAATCTGGTCCTCAAGCGCACGTCTGGAAGAAAAAGGCAGTTTTTTCGGAAATCAGCTCCATGGCCAGGTTCAACGATGGTATTCCACTGGCGTGTCTGCATCTATTGCCAGTTTTGATCGAGGAGTCCTTGATGGTGTCGTCCAAATTTTCACTTTGTCCAATGCCTTGAAACGCGAATTGTTTTATGATAAAGGGGCGGAAATCGCCCGCTTTGAATATCATGATAATGGCCGCTTTAAAAGAGTGTTAATCCTGGATGATGGCGAGACGCGGTATGAAAGAAAATGGAACAAATCGGGTATTGAAGAAACAGAAGAAAAATACATCCTCGGGACAAAACTGGACAGCGAATTTTATTTATCAGGATTTTTAAAATATGAGTGTATTTATAAAAATGGGAAGAAGCATGGTATGGAATGGTGGTTTGATGAACAGCATAATCCTAGGAAGGTAAACTTATATTATTATGGGAAAACAATTGTGAGTTACGAATTGGTTTATGAAACGATTGAATAAATAACTCTGCAATTGTAGGTAGACAAAAATAATATATAGAATTTTATCTATTAATTTTATGTAGACTTTTTAAAGTTCTTTTGTCCAGATACAAAAGAACTCCTCCTAGGTCGACGGTTCTATTGATACTTTTCTTCAAAGAAAAAGATATGAAATGAAAGAAAGATTATTTCTCTTTTGGTTTCGATAATTAGGTTTAATTAAATGGTTTTATAAATTGTAATTTCGCCGCTTATGGAAAAAACAATTATTGATTACATCTTAGTTTTTGCAATCCCCATCGGAACAATACTTGTCGGTGTTGTTCTAGGGTGGCTGTTCAAACGATTCATTCACCACCGCCTGAAAAAGGTTACCGAAAAAACCGATTGGAAAGGGGACGATGTGGTGTTTGATGCCATTGAATCTCATATTGTGCTCTGGTTCTTTTTGGCATCCCTCAATATTGCTTCAAACAGTATCCCATTTTTAAGTGATATCTATCTTGGCTACTTGAGCAAAATTATAGTTTCAGTCCTGATTTTATCCGTGACCTTGGCGGTCTCTCGAATGGGAGTTGGCTTGCTCAATTTCTGGGCGGAAAAACAGGGGACAGATTTACCATCCACCACGATCTTTGTTAACCTGGCGCGCATTGTAATAATTTCCATTGGCGTTTTAATCATCCTCCAATCACTTGGGATTTCAATCACACCACTCCTTACTGCGTTGGGTGTGGGTGGGTTGGCTATATCCCTGGCCTTGAAGGACACCCTTTCCGATTTTTTTGCCGGACTTCATATCCTTCTCTCCCAAAAAGTAAAACTCGGTGATTTTGTTGAAATGGATTCGGGCCATATGGGTTATGTCCAGAATATTACCTGGCGCCATACAACTTTGATGGAGAGAACGAACAATGAGGTAACCATTCCCAATTCAAAAATTTCAGCTGCGATTGTTAAAAATTATGATAAGGGCGATCCCAGTTTTTCCATCCGCGTATCCGTTGGTGTTTCTTATGACAGCGATCTGGACCATGTTGTCAAGGTAACTGAAGAAGTAGCCGCCGAAGTCATCCGGGATGTGGAGGGGGCTAAAAAAGATGCACCGGCCGTGGTTCGTTGTTTTGAATTTGACGACTCAAGTGTAAATCTAAAGGTCTATTTTCGCGGTTTGAAATATGGCGATCAACATCCCATTATTGATGAATTTGTCCGCCGTATTCACAAGCGATATAACCAGGAAGGCATCCAAATTCCATTTCCGATTCGCACGTTGATCCACAAAAACGAACAGCAATGAAAAACTGGATAATTTTTGGCGCGTCTTTGGCCGCCCTTGCCGTTGCGCTTGGTGCATTCGGGGCTCACGGACTTAAAAGTAAAGTTTCGCCTGTAGATTTAGCCATCTTTGAAACGGGCGTCCGTTATCACATGTACCATGCTCTTGGCTTGATTTTGGTTGGCATTTTAGGATTCCATTATAATGCAGAAGTGATCCAACTCCCCGCTGTTTTATTATCGACCGGTATCCTCATATTCTCAGGTAGTTTGTATATTTTAGTCCTCACTGGATTACGATGGATGGGTGCCATTACGCCTATCGGTGGCGTCGCCCTGATCGCAGGATGGCTCCTGTTGGTTATTCGAGTAGCCAAAGCCTAAAATATACTGAATGACTAATTCCAAACGTGTATTAAAAACTTTCGACGCTACATCGATGGTAATCGGAAATATGATTGGTTCCGGCATTTTTCTTTTGGCTGGATATGCGGCCGCGCCCGTCCCCAATGATATGACTTTGATCCTGGCGTGGATCGGTGGCGGAATTATGGCGCTTCTCGGTGCCTTTGCCATTGCGGAATTATCCACACGATTTCCCGAAACAGGTGGAGACTTTCTTTACCTTCATAAAGTGTTTGGGCCATTTCCCGCATTTCTCTATGGATGGATGAGTCTAGTTATTTTTGAAACTGGCTCTATTGCCGTACTGGCGCTTTTTTCCGCCAAATATACGCACCAGTTTTTCCCTGCATCCCAAGCCTTATCCATTCCATTATTGGCCTCAATACTTGTCCTGTTTTTCTCCGGTGTCCACTGTCTCAAGGTCGAGGTAGGATCTCGGTTCCAATCCATATTGACTGTAGTCAAGATTTTGGGAATATTCCTGATGGTTTTCTTATTGGTGGGTGGTGAATCGTCAGGAATGAGTACAGCAAGCATTTCATCCCAAAGTGAGAATTCATTCATGGGATACTCCCGGGCATTGATACCGATCTTTTTCGCTTATACAGGATGGAATGTGGCAGGATATATCGGTGGAGAAATTCAGAATCCTCGAAAGACATTACCGAGAGCCTTGATCGGGGGCACCCTGATTACAACCATTATTTATGTGATGGTAAACCTCTCCTTCTTAAAGGCGGTTGGCCTGGGTGGAATACAAGGGCAGGAAATGGCACCCCTGATTGCCTTAAAGGCTGTAGGAGCCGAAAATTGGATGACATTTTTATCCATTCTCATTTTCATCAGTGTGGCCAGTTCTTTATCCATTACGATCCAAACGGCTGGTGCAAGAATGATTCAAGCCATGGGAGATAGGGGCGTATTCTTTCAATTCACAGCCAAGTTACATCACCAATTCAAAACGCCCGTAAATGCTATTCTTCTTCAGGCAATGTGGACAATTGTACTCATGTTCGGGTTGGATATTGAAAGCCTCGTGAACTCAGCAACGGTAGTCATGATCATGTTTTCTGCATTATCCATTTCAACCCTGTTCAAAGTAGATCGGTCTAAAGATGGGGCGGAGATATATCGTATTCCATTTTTCCCACTGGTACCCGCCGCTTACATCATCAGCGCTGTATTTATCAGTTGGGGTGTGATCAATTTTCATTTATCTCAAGGGAGTATTTTACCCGTTTGGGGATTGGCCTTTTTGATCTTCGGTTCCATAGTATATTTCATCTGGAAAAAATGGATATGGCATGAGTAAGGTGAAAGATAGGGGTTTGGCAATAGAAGGGCGAAAAGGCCTCGATTGGGCCGAAGGCAATATGCCCATTGATGAAGCAGCCCCAAAAGGGGATATTTTTATCACTGTCACGGGGAATAAACATGTGATTTCAGAAAAACATTTGAAAGCAATGAAAGATGGTGCAGTTTTGGCCAATTCTGGCCATTTTAATCATGAGATTGATTTGGATGGTTTGGAAACTCTTGCAGAATCAAAGGAATCCGTTCTGCCAAATATAGAAAAATATTACCTGAAAAATGGTAATCATTTGGTACTTTTAGCGGAGGGTCGCTTGGTCAACTTGGCCCAGCCTACGGGAGAGGGTTATCCCATTGAAATCATGGATGGCAGCTTTGGTATTTAGGCATTGTTCGTGGAACATTTAGCAAAAAGCAGTGGTCCAATGAAACCGGGTGTTTATGATGTACCGGCAGACATTGATAATAAAGTCGCCCGAATCGCATTAGAATCCCAGGGAATCAAATTAGATCAACAAACTGAAGAACAAAAAAAATATAGACAAAAATGGAAAGAAGGAACCTAATGGATTTAAAGATCAGGCCATTTAATGCAGAAGTAAAATTTATGTACGAGAACCACGGCCATTTTCATGATGGTGATGCGGGATTGGATTTATTCGTCATAATTGAACAAACAATTCTTCCTGGAGAAACAACACTTATCCATTTAGAAATCGCCTGTGAGCCCGGAGATGGTCGGCCTTACCTGTTGATGCCTCGATCCAGTATTGCCAAGACGCCTTTACGACTTTGTAATTCAATCGGCTTAATCGATGGGGGCTATCGCGGCGAGATCATGGCGGTTGTGGACAATATCAAACATGAAGCATATACCGTTGAGCCTGGCCAGCGCCTGTTTCAATTGGTGGGTATGGACGGATCGCCGATACATTTTGAATTGGTGGATGAATTATCTGTGACGACTCGTGGCGAAGGGGGCTTCGGCAGTACGGGGAAGTGAGAAGGGAACTGGTGAGCAGTGGAAGTAGCATTCACCATTAACCAAACACCAGCGCTTGAATCCTGTACTTGATTCGGGGCTACAAATCCACCAGTTATTATAACTTTAGCACTCTACCTGAAAGACTGCTAAAAAAGATTGAAAATTCATGTATTTATCTTCTAACTTCCGTGCTGCATATTTGCAAAATAATTGTAAAGACGAAAATTTAATCATTTAACAAAAAAACAGGAGAAAGAGAAATGGCTCTAAAAGTTAAGCCTTTGGCTGACCGAGTTGTAGTTGAAGCGGCTCCGGCTGAAGAAGTGTCCACTGGTGGCATTATTCTTCCCGATACAGCGCAGGAAAAACCACAACAAGGTACAATTGTTGCAGCGGGTCCCGGAAAAGTCAGTGACGCCGGTAATACCATTGCAATGGAAGTGAAAAAAGGAGATAAGGTCCTCTATGGTAAATATAGCGGTACTGAATTCTCATTTGAAGGAACAGATTATCTCATCATGCGCGAGAGTGATATTCTCGCTGTCCTATAAGGAGACAATGAATTATGGCTAAAAAAATCTCATACGATCTCGAAGCACGTAACGCCCTGAAGGCCGGTGTGGACAAACTTGCGAATGCGGTAAGAGTCACCCTCGGACCTAAAGGACGCAATGTGGTAATCGAGAAAAAGTTTGGCGCGCCGACTATTACCAAGGATGGTGTTACGGTTGCCAAAGAAATTGAATTAGAGGATAAACTGGAAGATGTTGGGGCACAGATGCTGAAAGAAGTTGCGTCCAAAACTTCTGATGATGCCGGTGATGGGACTACAACCGCTACCGTTTTGGCGCAAACTTTAGTGGCCGAAGGCCTAAAGAATGTGACTGCCGGTGCGAACCCCATGTCTATTAAACGCGGTATTGATGCTGCAGCTCGTGCTGTGGTTGAAGCATTGAAGAGTCAAAGTAAAGACCTTCCGGATGCAGAACAGATTGCAAATGTTGGTTCCATTTCTGCTAACAATGACCGTGAAATTGGCGAAAAAATTGCTGAAGCAATGGAAAAAGTGGGTAAAGACGGTGTCATCACTGTTGAAGAATCAAAAACAGCTGAAACTTTCCTGGAAACAGTGGAAGGTATGCAGTTTGACCGGGGTTACTTGTCCCCATATTTTGTCACCAATTCTGACAACATGGAAGCTGAACTGGAAGATCCTTATATCCTGATCTACGACAAGAAGATATCCAATATGAAAGACCTGCTTCCTTTATTGGAAAAAGTCGTTCAGACCGGTAAACCTGTTCTGATCATTGCTGAAGATGTTGAAGGTGAAGCCTTGGCAACTTTGGTTGTGAATAAACTCCGTGGTACATTCAAAGTATTGGGTGTAAAAGCACCTGGATTTGGTGACCGCCGCAAAGCCATGTTGGAAGATATTGCTGTATTGACCGGTGGAACAGTAATCTCTGAAGATGCCGGTTATAAACTGGAAAATGCAACTTTGGATTATCTTGGTACGGCGAAACGTGTTGTTTCTGATAAAGACAACTCAACGATTGTCGGTGGAAACGGTTCTTCTGATTCCATCAAAGGACGTATCAATGAGATCAAAGTCCAGATTGAAAAAACGACCTCCGATTACGATCAAGAAAAACTGCAGGAACGGCTGGCGAAATTGTCCGGTGGTGTTGCAGTGATAAACGTGGGTGCTGCCACTGAAGTAGAAATGAAAGAAAAGAAAGCCCGTGTTGAAGATGCCTTGCACGCAACCCGTGCTGCTGTAGAAGAAGGGATTATCCCCGGTGGTGGTGTAGCCTTGCTTCGCACTATTCCTGCTTTGGATAAAGTAAAAGTAGAAGGTGAACAATCAGTTGGGGTTGATATTATGCGCCGCGCCTTGGATGCGCCAATTCGTCAAATCTGTGCCAATGCTGGTGCTGAGCCATCTATTATAGCTCAAGCCGTCAGAGAAGGTAAAGGCGATTATGGCTTTGATGCCCGAACAGGTGAATATGTCAACATGCTCGAAGCCGGTATCATTGATCCGACTAAGGTTGCCCGCGTGGCAGTCGAAAATGCCGCATCAATCGCTGGCATGATTTTGACGACTGATGCTGCTGTTACGGAAATTCCTGAAAAGGAAACTCCAATGCCTCCAATGGACCCAGGAATGGGTGGCATGGGCGGCATGATGTAATCTGAGGATTCCCTCAGTTTTTGTGATAAGCCCTGTCCCGATTTATCGGGATGGGGCTTTTTTTTATTTACCGCCACCCCTAACAATTTTCGTAATGACTAAAAATTGAAAGATGGTTCCCTTTCTCTACCCCGGTGAAAATAGGGCTGCCGGCGTCATATGAAAAATAAATGTGGCAGGCGGGGGAAGAAAAAAATAATTGCAATGATGTTTTTTGATAATAAAGATTTTGGCCTACTGAGTCTCTTCAACTGTCAGGATCTACCAGAATGACGAATATAAAAAGACACGCTTTTAATTAATGGGCAGAGCCTCATATAT
>JAYEFG010000122.1:0-9880 GCA_034658595.1 Fidelibacterota bacterium
GGATTCATGGCTCATGACCACACACCAACGGTGGCCATCATTATCTGTTGCAACCGCCACCACACCGGCGTCTTCCTTGGCGCCTAGTACCACATCAGGGCCTTCGGTAGTAAACTGCTTTAGGTGGGTTCGGCTGCTCTTATAGCTGGAATGCTCGGAACCTTGGATAGAAAACAAGATTAGTTCCGAAAGCGATGGCGGCCGCTTCAGCATTTCGTTTTGAATCTTGAGTGCTTCTACGGTCGTAAGCGGAATATTGAGCTCGACCAACTTTGTTTTGATCTCTGGATCAGATAGGCCGGTGAAATCTACAAGTTCCCGCGTGAAGGACATTACCTGATAATGGTCTCGTGGCGCTGGGGACCCACCGATACAATCTTCACGGGGCAGTCCACTTCACGCTCAATAAATGCAATATAATCTTTCAAAGTTTGGGGCATGGCGTCGTAGCCTTTATCCCAAATGTTTTGAGGAAGGTCACCCCAGCCCAGCAATGTTTCATAGATGGGTTTTGCACCCCGATATTCAGTCAAGCTTGCCGGCATTTCAGCGATGCGTTTTCCGCCCACATCATAAGCGACACAAATGGGAAGCTTACCAAATCCGTTTAATATATCTAATTTTGTTAGGGCAATTTCTGTAAGCCCATTGACGCGTACGGCCTGGCGCACCTGAACCAAATCTAACCAACCTACGCGTCGTGGACGGCCTGTTGTTGTGCCGTATTCGCCGCCTTTATTTCGAAGGCTTTTCGCTTCGTCACCATGAATTTCAGACGGCAATGGACTTTCTCCCACGCGACTTAAATAGGCTTTTGCTACACCAATAATGCGATCAATGTCTCTGAAGCTTACGCCGGTTCCTGTGGAAATATGTCCCGCCGCCGTATTGGAAGACGTGGTAAAAGGATAGACACCATGATCCACATCCAGAGAAATACCCTGCGCACCTTCAAATAAAATGGACTTGCCTGACTTGTGAGCGTTATAAAGTTCAACCGAAGTATCTTGAATATAGGGTTTTAATTTTTTTCCATATTCTAAATAGGTATCAAAAATTTCAACCATAGAAATATCCAAAGAACAGTTGAGTGTTTTCTCAATTATTCCCTTAGCAAAGGTGTAACCTTTTTCCAATTTTTCTCTAAATACATTCGGCTCTAAAAGGTCAATCATGCGGATGCCATTTCGGAACATTTTATCCGCATAAACAGGCGCAATTCCACGCCGGGTGCTTCCAGCGGCGAGATTGCCTTGATGTCCAGAAAGGGCTCCATCCATGGCAATATGATAAGGCATAATCACATGAGCCCGATCGCTTACCATAAGTTTTGGATTGATCCCCTTTTCTTTTACATATGCAATTTCATTGAGTAACGCTTCGGGATCTACCACAACGCCATTGCCGATAATAGACATAGGTTCGCCATAGACAATTCCGGATGGGATAAGATGAAGTTTGAATGTAACACCATCAACGATGATGGTATGGCCGGCATTGTTTCCCCCGTGGAAACGAACCACGTAGTCGGATTCGCCAGCAAAGAAATCAGTGATTTTCCCTTTGCCTTCGTCGCCCCATTGGGCACCAACGATAGCGGTGATCTTAGACTGTTGTGAGGTCACGTAAAAGGTGTTGCTGGCTGGCCTTTAGTAAGTGAAAAAAAGCATGAAATATAAATTTCAGGCAACAAAGATTACATCCAAATTAGGATATTGGGAAAGAAACAATTTGTAAACGATATAATTATTTTGAATTCAAAAGAGATTGGTCAAGGCAAGACGATAATAACGAAGCGGTTTTTTATCGTTTTTCCAGTCATCGATGGTTTGTGCATCACCCCCGGACAGGACAAATGGCCCCAAAGCAAGCCGTAATTCATACCCCCCGGTAACAACCATTTTTTCTTTTTCTCTATCAGCCGACCAAGCATTACCGAAATCAGAAATAAGATTTACGGATGCAGTTTTTGGCGCAATTGGGAGACGATATTCTAAAGATCCGAATATGAGCTTATCGCCCAGTCGATGACCGGACCATCCTCTTGGGTTATGATTTTCAGGCAAAAACTCACTGGGGCCGATTCCACTAATATAGATTGGCTCATCATCTGTAAGCCCAAGAAAATCCTGTGCAGGCGGTTGTCCGGAATACATCATTGTTTTTAGGCGGAAATATAGCGCCGTTTTGCCAATGGAAATGTTGGCATACATATCTGTTTTAAAACGGGTGTAACTGAAATTTCCGAAAAGGTTTTTGTTGGCGTAATTCACTTCTGCCAAAAGACCATAGCCTTGAGTTGGATGAAGGCTGTTCCAGGCGTGAGGGCGTTTGTTTGTCCAAAGATAACTCAATGAAACCAAACCTTCTTTTCCTTGTTCCGGGATGGGCAGGTTTACATATTGACTTGTATCCAGTGGAATCAACTCACCTGTTTTTTTATCGGTTTTATTTCCAACCGTAATATTGTGATTAATAAAAGAAGCCCTTAATGATAAGTTATGATTAGACGACGGTGATTCTCCGAAATTCATGGGGTGAGTTAGAGCCAAGGAAAGACCATCCTTAATATCAATCATATTTGCTTTATTGTATCGGCGGAATGCTCCATCCATATTGTGTGAATAATAAACGGTCCACAATGGTCCAAAACTGGCTGTGACAACCTCAAGCAAAATACCGCTGAGTTTGACATCGTTCGGGTTAAGATATCCTATTGTTGCAAATGAATTTCGTCCTAAGGCATCCACCCAAGATGCCATTCCGAATGGTGTTGGGGTGGGTAAAAATAAGGTGATAAAAGGTCGCATGTGTTTTGTGAATTTATATTTTTGTGGATCTGAAATTTCCGGCAATGAATCGGGTTTTTCATTGACGAAAGACACATCGGGCCCTGCCTTAAGCCAGGACGTATAGTTGTCTCTTAAAGAGAGCGGCTTAGTATCGGGCTTCCTAAAAGGATTGACCTTAACCAATCGGACAGAATCCACATCGCCCAAGGATGCTGCCAAAATAAGCGAATCACTTGGCATCCATTGATGGGACCAAATCCCATCGCCCGCATCTGTATTTACTGTGGCGTTCCCGGTACTCAGGTTTATGGTATGGATGTTCGGCACACCATTGGCATTAGATGTATAAGAAATTGCCGTCCCATCTGGATGCCACACGGGGCGAATGTCTGCCATGGGCTCGGTCGTAATTTGCTTGAGATCACTTGATTCAATATTCAACGTATAAATATCCAGATTTCCATTTTTTGGATTCATTGCAAATGCTATCGAACCCTGATCCGGGGAAACGGATAAATATGCAATCTGAGTATTATCCATAAAATTTGTCAGTAGCTTTGGCTCTTCCCCGCTGATATTTAAAGTATAAATATTGGATACACTATTATGGTGAGCAACAAAAGCGATTGTGTTGGAATCCAACCACACGGGATAGGTTGCCCGCAGGGATTTGGTCAGCCACCGGTGTTTTTCAGACTCGGTATCGTAAACTTTAATATCATAAACCATGGATTGATTTATTCCATAATGGTATTTCGAATAAGCCAGTTTTTTCCCATCAGCGGACCAAGCCATATTTTGGTGAAACTGTCCAAAATCTACTTCATCTTTTTTCCACAGCACTTTTTCTTTATAGGGTTTTTCTAAAGTGAGGGAATCCTTTTTTGTCTTCTTTTCTTTTTTCTTCAGTTTCTCCATGCCTTTTGCCCATTTTTCAAATCGTTTCCGTTCTTTGGCTGTATCCTGTTCTGCGATAATGAGAGAAACGTCTTGCTGTGCTTTATCAAACAATCCAAGCAAAGCGATTTTAGTACTGTCTTCATAAAAGGCAAAGGACTGCATTTTCTCAATGGGAAGGGTAAACACTTCACCCATTTCTGTATAAGATTCTTTTTGGGAGCGATAACCATAATAATAGGTGTTCATATGCCGCCGCCAGTCTTCATTAAACTGCTTGACGGAAATACCGGTGGCTTTTTTAAACCCTTTGTTAAATGAAAATGTTTTGAAATTATTTCGGTAGGCTAAAGTTTTTGTAATTGTGGAGTCTCCAAATCGATCTGCCCAATAAAGCATTTTTGAAAATCCGTCATGGTGAGGATCCATTGAACTCATTTTATTTTGAAGAATGTGTTTTTTATGTGAAAGGTCAGCACGATAGGGCCGCCAGCTTTCGGTCTCATATTCGGCTGTTCCTTCCACTGCCCAGCCGGGGAGGCCTGAGAAAAACCGTCCCATAGGGTCCGGGATCCATGACTTTGTCTTGTGGAGCAAAACGATATGTTGAAGTTCGTGGGATAAGACCTGTTCTAACCATTTTCCTTTTTCCAGCCAGATGGCAGCATCATTTTGATCCACCCAAATGAAGGTGTTATACATCCAGGTGGCAAAACCATTCATAATCTCATCTTCTGTGGTAAAAATAATATCAATCCGTGGAATGGTATCCAGATCCATTTGTGCCAACAACGCGGGGCGAACATGTTCAGCAATAATTGCACCCTCTTTAGCAATTTCTTCAATCCCCCGATGATAGTGGATGTTAAAATGTTTGGTGGAAATCGTTTGCCATTTCAGCTCAGGATGAACCCGTCCGGAAAACATCCAAGTACTTTGGGCGGTCGAAATGGTAAAAAAGCTAACAAAAAGAAGGAATAGTTTTTTCATAATAGGGCTAAGACTTTGGTTTAAAGAAGTGGGGCTTGTGTTTTATAAAGACTCAAAAAAAGCGTTTTTGTTGTCCATTAATTTAATCATGTTTTGGCATTCTAATATTTTGTTCTTTGAATACCCCAAGGACTCCAATGATCACCAAGATTGCGCCGGCAATAGTCCACTGAGTGATGGGTTCACCTAAAATAAAAAACCCAAGAATCACCGCAACAACAGGATTAACATAAGCATAGGTGAATACAACATTGGGGGGCAGCAATTTCAGCGCCTTCACAAATGAAGTAAATGCGATTACAGATCCGAAAACGATCAGGTATCCCCAAGCCCACCAGGCGGATGGAACCGGATTAATAGTTGGCTCAGATATAATAAAAGATGTAATCAATAGTGCGATTCCACCGGTGAATTGCTGTACCGCAGAACTGATCTCAGGCGTAGTATGAATATTTTTTCTTTTTTGGTAAACAGAACCACCACCCCAACTCAATCCAGCTAGAATTAAATAAAAGGCTCCTTTGAGATCACCTATTTCACCCGCCATAATAGTAGGCCAGTCGAGCACTGCAATTCCCGCCATACCGATTAATAAGGATAATACAAGAAGAACAGAGGGCCGTTTTCGATCTATTGTAGACTCAATGATTGCCACCCAAATGGGGGTGCAGGAAATAATCAGCGCGGCGTATCCGGAATGAACAGTTGTTTCTGCAAGAGCTACCAATCCATTGCCGCCCCACCAGAGCGCTATCCCGGAAATGGCAAGAATTGTAAATTCATTGCGATTTAATCTGATAGTTTGTTTCTGAACAAACCGTGCCAGGGCAATAAGGATTAAACTGCCCGCAAACACACGCGTGGCAGACATGATCATGGGCGGGAACCCGGACCCCTCTTGAACAGCAACGCGAATCCCAAGATAGGTGCTGCCCCAAACAATATAGACGATCAGGAGATGTATTAGCCCGGAAACGCTTAGCTTATTCATTGTTTAATGATGCGCGTTTTTCCATTATAAAAATTGTTGCAACATTTACCATTAATCCCCATACACCCGCATGGATACCCCAAGGTTTTGCCGGGATATCAACGCCCAGTTTATTAAAGACCATCAACCCGACGGCCAAAAGCGTTCCGATAACCATTCCCATGAATACGGATTTTGAATCGAGTTTTTTCAAATGAAGCCCCAAGAAGATAGCCGGCGCCACCTGGATGAGCAGTTCCAGTTTGATCTCTATTAGCTGCCAGATCGTTTGGGGGAGTGTGATGGCAAGATAAACAGCTATGGCCATGATTCCCCATGAGAGCAATTTACCTATCTTAGTCAGGTCAGATTGGCTTGCGGCAGGCTTGAATCTGGAATAAATATCTTTGGTTAAAATAGAGGACATGGATAGTAGTGCCGAGTCTACGGTAGACATAATAGCGGCAATGGTTGCGGATAAAAACAGAACCATAAGACCACCGCTGATGGCACCCCGCTGACCCAAATCCTGGAGTACGAGGAGTGTTATTTGTTCACTGCTCTGCCGATCGAGGTTTGGTAAAATGGCGGACCCGGCCAAGCCAACAACAACCATGAAAAACACAGTCACTAAAGGCATAAAAGCCATAATTTGGATTGAGCGTTTTAAGGCCAATTCGTCGCGGGCTGAATATATACGCTGGATCGCATGGGGATAAATGGAAATACCAAAAAACCCCAGGGCAATTGTACTTATCCAAGTCCGTTTTTCAAACCAAGTGGGGGCGGAGAATTTTTCCGCCCCTGTTTTTGTGAGTTGATCTGAAATGAAGGCAAGGCCCCCATATTCGGATTGGATTGTAATAAAAATAATTACCACACCAAAAAGAAGAATGATGCCTTGAATAATATCTGTCCAGGCCACACCGCGCATTCCTCCCAAGGATTCATAGATGACCATGATCAAAGAAAGGACAATAATGCCGATCGCAAAAGGAATAACCCCACCCGTCACCGCAACAATGATATACCCAATGGCCTTTAAGTTTGTCAGGATATAATTGGCTAGTGCAGTAACACACAAAACGGCCCCTAAAATGGAGAGCCATTTATATTTAAACCGGTGCTCAATGAAATCACTGGGTGTAATAAAATTATGCTCACGGGAAAGACGAAACAGTTTTGGGGCATAGATAAGCCAAGCGCCCACAGCGGCAGAAAGAAATGTAATCAGCATCAGCGCATTATAGCCATCACGGTATGCCCGCCCTGCAAACCCAACCAATGTATTGCCGCTGTATTGTGTTGCATAAATGGTGAGAAAAAGGACAAACACCCCTAGGCCGCGCCCTGCCAGATAAAAGTCTGAAAGGGTATTTTGTTTTTGCGCCTTGCGGCCCAGCCAACCAATAACAATAAGAGAAAGAAGATAAAGCCCCAGGAAAACAAGGCCGCCGGATCCGAGCAATGGGGTTTGATTCACACCGTGTGAATAATTCACACTAATCCTTGGTTTTCCAATATTTTCCTAAAATATAGGTGATTACAACAGAGTAGATTAGGGCCATGAAAACGGTATAGAAGGCCCAATCCGGGAGCCCCAGAATCGTACTTGAATATTCAAAAAACCACCAAGGCACCGTTAGAATCAGCGCTATAATGGAAATGAGGAATGTGCGGTTGCGGGACATTGTTTAGTGGAAAATAAATTCCGGGACGAGCTGCTTTTTATTTAGCATAGGGCTGGACTTATTCCTCAGGTATTGGTCAAAAAATTCCAGTGAAAGTTGGTTAGTTAGAAAAACAGATCGATGGCGGTCAATTTCTCCCACCTCTAAAAACCTGCGAATAAAGGGTGAGAACAAAGGTGCGTCAGTGTAGTTCAAATGGCGAGTTCCTTTAATTGTAATTCGAAGGGAGAAACCTTTATTATTTTCCATGATAGAATCGGTTACGGAATAATTATCAGGGTAGTCAGAATCATTCCAGTGCGGCCTGCCCACATATAGAAAAGGTTGATTAAGACCATTTTTAATCACTTCCTTTGGGACCGGATTCATCCAACTGTCTAAAACTAATGTTGCTTTAATACGATCATCCCGAAAAGAGGCAAGTGTTCCTGATCCACCGCCAAAGGAATGACCAATAATCCCGATTCGACTCAAATTTAAATACCCGTTTAAAGGATGTTTGAGCTCTCCCGATTGAATACGCTCCAACTGGTTAATAATAAAACTAATATCTGCCGCTCGCGTATTAATTTGTTTACGGCGGATGTGGACACTGTCAGGATGCCCGGTAATATCTGAACGATAATCTGCGATACGACCGTCAGGGAATATAGTAATATTTGCATCGTAACTGTGGTCCACGGAAATTACAGCATAACCATGATTAGCCAGTTTTTCAGCCAAAGAAGTATGAAGATGCCGCATGCTGGTAATTCCGTGGGAAATGATGATAAGGGGGAATGGTGCAACTGATGGATCAGCAGTCAAGTTTAAAAATGTATTGGTTTTCGTTAGATCTAGGTGCCGGATTAAAAATCCGGTGAATCCACCGGCACTGCCCATTGTTTCAGAGCGAATACCCATATTGTCAAGGTAAGGTGTATGTTTTGCACTTTTAATCTTTTTACCCGGATACCAAAATTGAATCATAATCTGTCTTTTATCATCCGTATCCTTATCGGTGAACCATTCTAAACGACTCTGGTCAATCCAATGTTGGATAGATGATCCGACAGTATATGGGCCCGATAAATGGGGCAATTTTATAACAGGGGAAGCTATAGGAAGAAATGCCGAAAAACCGAACCAGACTAAAAACACAATTTTAATTATTAAGGGAACTGCTCGTCTTTGCATGATGACAAGACCGGCAATAATGATATAAGCAGGAATCATTTGCCAGCGAGGCTGCTCTAAAAAGAAGTGAATAAGAAAAACAGAAAAAATAATTTTTAATAATAATTTTGACTGATTTCTCTTTTCCGACACGGAAAAAGTCTGAATAGTTTCCCAGCCGCAGAGTATTAATATTATTAATTCAAAAGGTCGCACATACTTCCCCAGTTAATAAACTAAACTTAGTTTAAATCATGCGAAAGTTTTTCCACTTTCTCAGGATCAATAGGTTCAGACATACCCATGTGAAAAGCCAGAAACCACATGACAAAAATGCCAAATCCTAAAAATAACAATTGCCAAACCCACAGTGATGGGAGGCCAAATGGCGCCCATAATGCCGGTGAGTTGGGATCGGAAAAGATAGAATTGCCAATGGTGGCAAAGGGCCCAAAACCAACTAGGAACCAAACGAGCGTTAAAACCCACGCCAGATGAACTTTTTTCTTTCTCTGGGCGGACATTCCCGTAACCGCCTGGAGCAACTGATGTTTTTTTGCTTTAATTGTTTTTTCATTATCAGATTCACCGGATAAATGAGATACAATAAATGTTGTTAACAAATTGAAAAACATACCCCATCCCGCGCTGTGTATCGTTAGGGGATAAGCACCCCAGGGAACACCGAACCAGGCGGAAGTTCTATCCGTGAGTGTGACAGCGATGAGTCCTACGATTAATCCTGCAACCACACCTTTGGTGGTAAATCCCTTGTAATAACAAATTCCGATCAGTGCCGGATACATTTGAAATCCGTAAGCAACCGCTAACCCTCCAAGCATTACAATGGCCTGGCTGGAATTTGCTGCTACAACCAGCGCTGCACCTGTGACAAGCACCACAAAAATTCTACCACTCGTTTTTTGAATTTGATCGGACGCACCCGGTGAAATGTATTTAGCATAAATATCACGTGTCATCATGGCGCTAAAGGTGGACATATAGGCAGCGCCGGTGCTTTGCATGGCCGCCAGGGCACAGACGGCTAAAAGACCCACCAGCCACGGCGCTGTATCTGTAAGTAAGTTAATGAGTTGAGGTACAAGGTTTTTATCGTTGACACTTTCTAATACACCGTTAGCAACCAGCACATGACCCCCTAACCCTTGAAAAATTGTAAAGGTAAATAATAAAAGTCCAATAACAACAGATGATGCTGCAACCTGCTGCCAGCGAAATGCCCGGGATGTTTTATTTGAAAAAGCCCACATGGAAAAAGCCGGTGATGATTGAATTCCCATCAGGGCGAACATATAGGTCATGCACATGATGCCAGTCCAGGGACCACCGGATGCTTTTGAACCGGCTGAAACCAATTGGATGCT
>JAYEFG010000122.1:9890-26824 GCA_034658595.1 Fidelibacterota bacterium
CCGGAGTGAGGTTTTGTCCCGACGCCACATCGGCGCGAACTATATCACCAATCCCTTGGGCAAATCCACTCCAACCACCAGAATAGTGAATAGCAATACCACCCAGGATAGCTATTCCCAAGGCAAGTAGAATCGCCTGGGCACAATCCACAAACGCAACGGACTTTAACCCACCGGATGCTACATATATCATCACAATAGTGGACAAAGCGAACATACCAAAATTCACACTAACGAGGCCATCGGTAAGCACATTAAATAAGTCACCAGAAGCGCGGAGCTGGACACCCAAATACGGAACGCTAAAGAGAAATGCCACAAGCACAGTTAATAGACGCATGGCGTTTCCGCCGTAGTAATCACTGTACATTTCTCCCGGTGTGATGTAGTGATATGCTTTACCTAAAACCCACTGCCGTCGCAGGAATAAAACTCCTGTAAGCGGAATTGTAAGGGCGTAAAAAGAAGCAAAAGCATAAGGTAAACCGTCGGTAAATATTTTACCGGGATGCCCTACAAATGTCCAACCGCTGAAACTGGTAGCCGTAGCGGCCAAAACAAATACCCATACACCGATTGATCGTCCTGCTAAGAAATAATCAGTTGATGTTTTGGCAGAACGAGCACCTTTGAATCCCCAGAATAAACAATAGGCCCAATAAAACCCTACAAATACAATGAGCCAAATAAATTTTGCTTCCATAATTCTCTTTTACACCCCTTTTAAGATTGGGAAGTATAGGTTAATGGGGTTGAATTTGGGAAGGGAAATTAGTCAGAAAGAAAAACACGTGTAGAATCAAGGTTGCCATCATTTCGTGGAGGTAAATAATTGCCCAATCAACGGGCTAAGTCTTATTTAATTACCCTCACTGCCTGATTTACTGGGTACAGCCACTCGACACCACGATGGGTAACGATTGCATCATCCTCAAGGGGAATCCGCAGCTTCTTTCCGTTCCATTCCGGAAGTGCAGTATAAGCAAATAATTCAATCGAAAAAAGGTTGGATGGTTGAATCATGTACTTTATGCGCTCTGGATTAAACCACGCAATCGAAGGCCCGATGCCATGTCCCAGGTTACCGACCGAATGGCAGCCAATAATTACATCCACTTTGTTGGGGTCATCTGAGGGAGAATTAAAGGTTTCCATAACGGAAAAACCGGCTTCGTTTATTTTACGATTAAGCAGGTCGTAGGTCTCCTGAGCTGTTCGCCCCGCTTTAATATTTGCCTTTAAGATATCACGGACTTTGACGCCATTATCAAAAGCTTTTTTGATACTTTCCGGCAATGCGACTTCTCCCTCTTTTAAAACATAAGCATGACGTTTCATGTCTGTATAAAAATTCATATACCCAACACCCCAATCGACCGTAATGAATTCGCCGCGCTGAATAATATGATCATTGGACATTGCAACAAATCCATCCGGCCCTGTGACATAAACGGAGGGCATGCCAAAAGAAGTACCGAGTCCCTGCTGGTGCTGTTGTTCAGACATCCACCAGGCAACGTCTTCCAGCGTAGTAACACCGGGCGTGATAACTTCATTGGAAAAGGCTCTTTCAGCAATGTTTCTCGAAATTTCCCCAGCCTGGGCAAAAACGGCGATTTCGCTCGCAACCCGCCGCGAACGAAAATCAGATGCTAATTTTTCAGCTGAAACAAAACGGGAGCTATAGGATTTACCCAATTTCTTTTGGAGATTTTTATAATTAGTGTAGGTCAAGCCATCAGCGGCACCAATGTTTTCTGAATAATTTAAGGCAATTCTTTGGGGGTCACGTTCCGCAACAAAAGCCTTCAGATCAAAATTACTGCTGAGAATATCATAAGCGCCATTTTCAGCAATAAAATAACCGCCGATTCCCAAAGCCGCTCGCTCAATTCTGTTGTCCCCACGATCAGTAAAAACAAAATAGCCGGTTGTTCCGACATAGGTTTTACCGAAATCAATCATGAGTGGATCATCATAGCCTTCGCGGCAAACTGTAATCCACATATCAACCCTGTTTTCGCGCATAACTTCTGGCAAAATCAGATCAAATTTATCCCGCCGGATTTGGTTCATATATTCCCAGCGCCTGTGCGCTTCCTGAGCCATTAGATTGGCAGTAAAAAGAAAAAAGACGATTATAGCACATGTATGACTGCTTATTCTTTTCATAAAATCTCGATTTCCTTAGTTATTGATTTATTCCTCCAGCAGGTCAGAAAGATAGGTTAATGGGAAGGAAAGTGGGAAGGGAAATTAATTGGTAAGGAAAATACGCGTAGAATCAAGGCTGCCATCATTCTTGGCAGGGATTAGCCCTAAAACCTTACACATCATTTCATACAAATGGATATTGGTTACCCCGGGGCCTTTCAATCCAGATTTAAAAGCGGGGCCGTGCCCCACATAGATCCCGCCCATAGATTTGTAAATAGGGTCAAACCCGTGAGTCGCGCCGTTATACCGGTCGTCATTATCATCCGTATTGAAATAAGTGCGCGTGGTGATTGACCAGTGTTCGTCGGCCGCAGCTGTGATGGGCTGAATTCGCCGATGGTTATTATAATGAAGTCGTTCCGGCGCTTCGCCCTTTTTATATACACGCATTTTGGGGTGGGCGTTCTTCAGTTTTGAATAAATGGAATCAACATGAATTTTTGGCAGGATTGCTGCAACAGGTGTCCAGTCCACCATTGTTACATCATCCATATTTATATAGTCATCCAAAAATATCATGGAGTCCGAGGAGGTGGATACCATACCGTGATCGGACACAAGCATGATGTTTACATCATCGAACATATTGCGGGATTTGAGGCCGTTTATCAATCGGCCAATTGTTTTATCCATTTCTTCAATCCCGGATTTTACCTCATCAGAATCAGGACCATATCGATGGCCCACATCATCCATCATACTGAAATAAGTTGATATGAATTGCGGCCGTTTGGATGGGGCATAATCCAGCCATTTTAAGATTTGGTCTATGCGGGCATTGTGGGTAATGGTGCCGTCATAGACAAAATATTCTGAGGGACGAACTCCCATTATTTCAGCCTCAGAGGCGGGCCAAAACATGGTCATGGCTGTTTGATCTTGTTTTTCTGCTGTAACCCAAAGGGGTTCCGCTTCATACCATTTTCCATCTAAAACCGCTTTACTTCCCTGTCCTATATAATATTTCTCATCAAAGACAGGATCATACATAGAATTGGCAATAATGCCATGATTCTCAGGATAGCGACCGGTAACAATAGTAATATGATTGGGGAATGTCTTGCTGGGGAAGGATGGGATCAATGCCTTTGCTTGAGCGCCCGATTGAATCAATTCATCGAAATTGGGCGTATCAGTTTTATAAAAATAATCCCAGCGAAAACCATCCATGGAAATTAAAATGAGAGGGGTTTTAGGTTTGAAACCATCTTCATCTTGGGGGCAGGCTGTTAAGCACAGGGAACAAATTAGAAGCATGAAAACAAAAAGCCGCTTCAATTCCATTGGTGATTTAAATTCTTTTTCCATAAACAGAGGTTAATTTAGGCAATCGCTATGGGATTCAAAAAACTAGACTTTACAGAATATTCCGAAAAAGAAATGTTTACTCGGTCCGAATCTTTTCTGGAGGAAATGTCGAAACGTAGGACGGTTCGAGAATTTTCTGATAGACCCGTTCCTATTGAAATTATTGAAAATTGCATCAAAACTGCAGCTTCTGCCCCCTCGGGAGCGAATAAACAGCCTTGGCAATTCGTTATTGTTCAGGATCCTGAAGTAAAAACAAAGATTCGTAAAGCGGCTGAAAAAGAAGAAAAAGAATTTTACGGTCACCGTGCCACAAAAAAATGGTTGGAAGATTTAAACCAATTTGGTACGGATTGGCATAAACCATTCATTGAGATAGCACCATACCTCATTATAGTATTTAGGCAGATCTATGATGTTGAGGAAGACGGGAGCCAGCATAAAAATTATTATGTGAATGAATCGGTAGGGATTGCATCTGGTTTTTTGCTTGCGGCGTTGCATCATTCGGGGTTGGTAACCCTGACCCATACGCCGAGCCCCATGAATTTTTTAGGAGAGATTTTGGAGCGTCCACCCAATGAAAAAGCATTCCTCTTGATCCCGGTTGGCTTTCCGGCTGATGCTGCTGAAGCTCCGGAGATCGCTAAAAAACCATTCGGAGCAATTTCCAGGAAAATATAACGTATGCGTGTTTTGTTGAAGATTGGACTGGTCATTGCAGTTCAAGGTATGTCAGGACAGGATTCATCTTTTGACATTTATTATGAATCTATTACCGGCTCAGATTTTATAATCAGGATGGTGCCGATTGAGGGCGCCAAATTCCAAATGGGAAGTTCAAAACGGGAAAAGGGACGAAAAAAAGATGAAGGGCCCATCCATGATGTAACAGTTGATGATTTTTGGGCGAGCAGTTTGGAGATCAGTTGGGATATTTATGAATTATTTTTGCACCGTAAAATTGATCAAAAACAAGGTGTAAAGGGTTCTATTAAATTAAAAATTGATGGTGTTTCCGGGGCCACTGTCCCCTATGTGAATTATAATAAAAAGGGATTACCCGCTATCAATATTACCCAATACGCTGCTTCTCAATTTTGCAAATGGCTCACGGCCAAGACCGGCCGTTACTACCGTCTGCCCACAGAAGCAGAATGGGAATACGCCTGCCGAAGCGGAAAACCCACGGCATATTCCTTTGGAAATCAGATAAAAAAACTTGATAAAAACGGTTGGTATAAAAGCAACAGCAACGGCAGACTGCATAAAAGTGGTTTGAAGCAGCCCAACGGATTTGGCCTCTATGACATGCATGGAAACGCCGCTGAATGGGTCTTGGACAATTATGATGCTGAGGCATATATTGGATGGGAAAAGGGGGTTCAGAATCCGGTTAAAAAGAATCGGGCGCTTTACCCAAGGGTTGTACGCGGTGGATCGTTTAAAGATAATCCGGAACGGCTGCGGTCTGCTGCCAGGGGATTTTCAACGCGAATTTGGAAGGAGCGCGACCCTCAAATTCCCAAAAGTTTGTGGTGGCATACAGATGCCACCCATATTGGATTTCGAATCCTTCGTCCCAGAAAGGAACCAACCGAGGATGAATTACACAAATTATGGGTTCGCCCCAAAAAGGAATATTGAGGCATAATGAAAAAACAAAATAACACTATAAACAGGCGCAGTTTTTTAGAACATTCGGCTAAGATCACGGCGGCAGGTTTATTAATGAGCCGCCTCCCCGCAACTTCAAGAAAATTGGTATCAATCGAAGGTGAAATCAAAGTTGCTGTTGTTGGTTGCGGGGGTCGTGGGACCGGCGCGGCGTCACAGGCACTGGAAGCTGACCCGGATGTACGATTGGTAGCCATGGCCGATGCCTTTGGCGATCGTGCGGAAGAATGCGGAAAAACCTTAATGGAAAAATTTGAAGGCACGGATCGAATCAATGTGAATAAAGAAACAGTTTTCATCGGCTTTGATGCCTATAAAAAAGCGATTGACATGGCCGATGTTGTTATTCTTACAACACCTCCCGGATTTCGCCCGCTGCATTTTGAATATGCCATCAGCCAGGATAAACATGTATTTATGGAAAAACCGGTAGCCACAGATGTGGCGGGAATTCGCAAGGTGCTGGAAGCAGGGAAAGAAGCACGGCGAAAAAAACTCAATGTAGTGGTGGGCCTCCAGCGCCATTATCAGAGGAATTATCAATCGGTTAAAAATAAAATCGATCGGGGGAAGATTGGAAATATTGTTTCCGGACAGGTCTATTGGAACAGCGGCGGTGTCTGGGTTCGTCCACGGGAAAAAGGCCAAACGGAATTGGAATACCAAATGCGGAATTGGTACTATTTCAACTGGCTTTGCGGGGACCATATTGTGGAACAGCATATTCATAATATCGATGTGGCCAACTGGTTTATCGGCGCCACCCCAGTCTCAGCCCAGGGCATGGGCGGCCGGGAAGTTCGAAAGGGCCCCGATCATGGCCAGATATTTGATCACCATTTTGTAGAATTCACCTACCCAGAAGGCCAAGTGGTGGCCAGCCAGTGCCGCCATCAAGAGGGATGTATGAACCGGGTGGAAGAGGTGTTTCAGGGCACTCGTGGCAATGTGACTACCAACAGCAGTCATTATGGATTGATGAAAAATAAGCGCGGCAAAGTTGTTTATGAACACGAAGGTGAAGGCGATATTAATCCTTACCAACAGGAACACAATGAATTGTTCGCGGCCATTAAGGCCGGGGAGTACCGGATAGACAATACCAACCGTGGCGCCGAAGCAACCATGACGGCCATTATTGGGCGGATGGCCACTTATTCCGGCCAGGTCATCACTTGGGATGAAGCCATGTCCTTTGATAATAAGCTTGTGCCGGAACTCTATTCATTTACAGATAAAGCGCCGGTTCAACCGGATAAGGAAGGCAACTATCCCGTCCCCGTCCCCGGCGTTACAACCTATAGGTAAACCATGAAAAGACGATCATTTATTAAAAAAAGTATAGCTGTTGCATCGGCCCCATTCATCACCAGCGGGCTATTTGCCCGTACATTGATGGAAAGACCCATAGGCGAAAAACCCTTTAACTTAAACTATGCGCCCCACTTTGGCATGTTTAAAAATAACGCCGGGGAGGATCCCATTGATCAATTGCAATTCATGTATGACTATGGGTTTCGGTCCCTAGAAGATAATGGGATGAAAGGCCGGACAGTGGAATTGCAGAAAAAGATCGCCAAGAAGATGAGCCGCCTTGGAATGGATATGGGTGTTTTTGTGGCCCATAAGATCTACTGGCGGGAGCCCAACCTTACCAGTGGAGATAAGACGCTTCAGAATGAGTTTGTCCAGAATGTGAAAGATTCTGTGGAGGTGGCCAAGCGGGTGAATGCCACGTGGATGACGGTAGTTCCGGGCCATGTAGACTTAAGGAAAGAAATGGCATACCAGACCGCCAATGTGGTGGAAGCCCTGCGCCGAGCCAGTGAAGTGTTGGAGCCTCATGGCCTCATCATGGTCTTAGAACCCCTGAACTGGTGGGCCAACCACGCCGGTCAATTCTTGACTGAGATTCCCCAAGCATACGAAATTTGCCGCGCAGTGAATAGCTCATCCTGTAAGATCCTTTTTGATATTTACCACCAACAGATATCAGAAGGAAACTTGATTCCCAACATGGATAAATCATGGAAGGAGATTGCCTATTTTCAGATCGGGGACAATCCCGGGCGGAAGGAACCCACCACGGGTGAGATCAATTATTTGAATGTGTTCAAGCATATTCACAATAAAGGATTTAGAGGTATAATGGGAATGGAACACGGAAACTCAAGACCGGGGAAAGCCGGTGAAATGGCGGTGATTGAAGCCTACCGTCAATCAGACAATTTTTAGGAGGAGAAAATGAAAGGAAGATTATTAACATACATTTTATTGACTGGAACTATCTTGGCCCAAAGCCGATCCCTGCCAGCCGATACCACTGTGGTGACAAACCATAAAACCACGATCAAGGGTAAGCAAATTGAATACAAAGCAACAACAGGAACACAACCGGTTTGGAATGAAGCGGGGAATCCCATTGCGGCGGTTCATTATACATATTATGAAAGAACTGATGTGCGGGATCAAGCAACACGTCCAGTCATGATCTCTTTCAACGGAGGCCCCGGCTCCGGTTCGGTCTGGATGCACATGGCCTATACCGGTCCCATGATCCTGAATGTGGATGATGAAGGATTTCCAGTTCAGCCCTATGGCGTAAAAAGTAATCCCTACTCCATTTTAGATGTGGCAGACATTGTTTATGTAAACCCGGTGAATACGGGTTATTCCCGCATCGTGGATAAGGATGCGAAGAAAGAAACATTTTTCGGTGTCAATGCGGATATTAAATATCTGGCAGAATGGATCAATACATTCATCCAGCGGGTGAACCGTTGGGAGTCCCCCAAATATCTCATTGGCGAAAGCTATGGGACCACCCGCGTTTCCGGATTGGCTTATGCGTTGCAGGGCCGCCAATGGATGTATCTCAATGGCGTAATATTGGTTTCACCCACAGAACTTGGCATTGATTCCGGCAGTGGTCGCAGGGCAGGACCAGTTGGCGCAGCCCTTCGTGTGCCATACTTTACTGCAGCCGCATGGTATCACAATAAACTATCAAAAGATTTACAACGTAGAGATTTGTTGGATGTGCTGGATGAATCGGAAGATTATGCTGTGAACGAACTAATGGCGGTTATTGCCAAAGGCGGCTTTTTTGATGAAAAAGAGCGAAAAGAAGCAGCAAGACAAATGGCTCGATATTCCGGGATTTCTGAGGAATCAATCTTATCTTACAACTTGGATGTACCCTCATCATTCTTCTGGAAAGAACTCCTTCGGGAAGAGGGCTACACGGTGGGACGATTGGATTCCCGATATAAGGGAATAGACAAAACCAAAGGTGGTGTCAGTCCCGATTTCAATTCGGAACTGACCTCATGGCTGCACTCATTTACTCCGGCCATTAATTATTATTATAAAAATGTGCTCAAGTTTGAAACAGATATGAAATACAATATGTTCGGTCCGGTCCGTCCCTGGGACAGCTCTAATAATAGAACAGGAGAAAACCTGCGGCAAGCCATGGCACAGAACCCATATTTGCACACTATGATTCAATCGGGTTATTATGATGGCGCTACCAAATATTTTGACGCCAAATATACCATGTGGCGGCTGGATCCCAGCGGCCGGATGAAAGATCGCCTCAGCTTCAAGGGTTATCGCAGCGGACATATGATGTATCTTCGTAAAGAGGACTTGAAACAATCCAATCAGGACATCCGGGACTTTATTAAGACCTCTACACCCAAGAAGGGCGCGCCGGCAAAATATTAGGTAAAAAACTTACATTGGCGTTAAGTTCTGTAAAATGAAAGCATCGATGTTAAAATTTGTTATTGGCTATTGCTTCATCCTTATTCTTTCGGGATGTGCTTCCACATACGGGCCACGGGGATCCATGGGTGGTTATGAAGAAAAATCCGTGGGTAAGGATATGCTTGAAGTGCGTTTTTACGGAAACCAGCATACACCTTCCGAAAAAACTACCCGTATGCTATTATATCGCTGCGCGGAACTCACAATAGAAAATGGATTCGATTCATTTGTGGTAATGCAGGACCAAAGTTATTCGGAGAAAACAGTGAATAATCCGACCTTGAATCAACCGGCTGAAACCCGCGAATCAGCATCCATGGGTATACGCACAGTGATTATGCCAGACCTGACCCAGCCCACGACATCTACAAACTGGATTGGTGTATTTGTGATTGCCATGTTCAATGATGGCGATTCACCTTATTCAAATTATAAAAAAAGTGGGCTCGATGCAGGTAAGATTATTGAAGATCTAAAGGCAGAAATAAAGTAAAAAATAAAGCTACCGTGAGGATGTTAATTTGTGCAATTGGTTTTTCAAAGGGTTCTTATACATTGTTTGCCTGCAGAGCGTAGAAGAAAAGTGACGGACGGCTTTATGGAAATACCTTATTCTATAGTATTGAATGACGCAGAAAATCGTACTCATTGCTAAAAAGGGGACAATTATTACATTAATTAAATAAGGTGGAGATTATTTACTAAAAACAGATTTTATATTTTCATCTACGCTATCCCGGGTGATAAAAATATACATTTCTTCAAGTTGATTTATATAGCCAATTGCACATAAAACAGGGAATAATCTTTCTGCAATACCCGGATATAATATTGCAGAAATCATGAAAAAGAATAAAGAGGCAGCAAATGTTTTTCCGCCAATGGTATGAAAGGAGGGAATTTTACCAAATTTCACCTTACCTAATATCATTTTGAGAAAAAAGAGCCCAAGCAGGATATACACCAGAATCCACCATTCTCCCACTACGGTACTTTCGAAGCGGTAAAGCCAAAGAGCAATGAAAGGATAGAAGAATGTATCAGCAATGGTATCAAGTTTGGCGCCGAGTGAAGATGTCTGGTTTAAGTACCGGGCTAATGTCCCGTCCAGTTTATCCGTGACACCAATCAGGATAAACATGATGAGAAATACTTTCCGTGCTAACGTTTCATCTTCGATTAAAAAACAGGGGATCAGCATGGCCGGGATTAATACCAGCCGACTGATGCTTAAGATATTGGGGATCGTTTTCAGATCATTAAAATTAAATTTATCATTCTCTCCCATACTAAAAGATAAACCCAAGATTTATAAAAAATTACATATTTATGGCAGGGAGTATAAGATCCGTGCCTGGGATTCAAATCGTTCCATCATTTCCTTAATCTGTTTTTCATCATCAACAAAAAAGCCGATAAAACTTTTATGATCCAGTTCATATTCTCCCATAAAATTCCAAATACCTTTTTCGATGGGTTCTGTGTCTGAAAATATTTTGAGCGGTTCAGGGCCATTTTTCCCGGTAAAGGGGCGCAGCATTGAAATGGTATTCACGGTTCCGTCATTTTTGAACCAGTTTTCGTCAGTTTCTTTTCCGTTGCCCATGTCAACCTTGGTTCGGCCAATCACCCAACCCAGTGGATAATTCGCCATATTCAAATGATCCGCCGGTTTATAATATCCGGTGGCCGTATCCAAGACACTGGCGACGGTACTATAAGAAAAATAATAGACGTTTGGATCAATGGTGAGTTTGTCGTTTAATGCCATTGCGCCCTGGACACTCGAATCCCATGCAACGCTGTTTTTTGTATTCCATGCGGGATGATTAATGTATCTTGATATATAATTGCTGATTGATTCACTTTTCTTTTTTGAAATATTCCAATGTTTCAGGTTAAAATCATAATATTTAGAACTAATCAAATCAGCGAGGGGCAAGAGATTATCTGTAAAGGGGACCAAATTGACAACAATATTAGAAAGGGTGGAACCATTGTGGGGTGAGGACATGGTTGTGATGGATGCAACCCATCCGGAGAGTTCATCCCCGAGGAGCAGACTTTCATCGGGCAATCCGGTTGAATCTTTTGCCATGGAATGGGTCAGCAGATACAGAAGCATTCGGGTGGTCATTCCGCCAAAACTATAACCCAATAAATGCACCGGATTATTTTCATCCCACTGAGGATACAATCCTATATAATTGACGCCTTTCGGTTGTTGAACAATACGATATTTTTCCGCGTGGGCTTGACCATAATCCAATTGACCCCCCTTCACCTGGTAAAAGGTTTCTACCGCACAATCATAACTTGATGAAATGGGGCCTAATGAAACGGAATAAACTTCATACCCCTTATCCCGGAGATATTGTTCAATATTATTCTTACCGCCCCAATAATTGATTTCTCCTAATTCATCCTTTCCCCACCCCAGGAACCCATGAATAAGGATAATGGGGTATTTATTTTCGCCGTAAAGTGTAGAAAAATAAAGCAGGCAAAGTAAAATGGTTTTCTTAGGTTTTGTCATGATTTACATCCAAAAAACATTGCTCCACCTCCAAAGATAAAGCCTAATACTCCAAATGTTTCCACTTTACTGTTCCCCAATTATTGTTTATAATATTCAAAATTACAATAATTACCCACCAATGTGGGAGACTCTTTTACAAACAAAAAAGCCCCCGTGAGGAACCTAAGGAGGAAGAAAAGAAAAATCGCTCTATATCATATTGATACCGAGTAAATTTGGGTCCGCATATGAAATTAAGGTACCTGATTATCATTCTATTCATTTGTTCCCTGATGGGACAAGATACGTTCACTATTAGTGGAAAAATCACCGATAGCAAAACGGACAAAGCTCTGGCTGGAGCTAATATATTTGAAATAAAATCTGAACGTGGAACGGCATCTGATGCAGAAGGTCAGTATTTATTATCTCTACCAAAAGGTAATTTTATACTGAAAGTAAGTTATATCGGCTACAACACTATTCAGCGAGATATAGCGCTTAATGAAAATATTGTATTGGACTTTGCGCTTATACCAGATCCCATATCCATGAGTCGGATCGATGTATCCGGTATTGCACCTGATCATAATGTAAAATCAACGGAGATTAGCGTTGAAAGGCTTAGTATTCGCCAGGTTGAGCAGATCCCAGTAGTGATGGGTGAAACTGACATTATGAAAACGATCCAACTTTTGCCGGGTATTACCAGTATCGCAGAAGGGCGCAGCGGATATATTGTTCGGGGAAGTGGGATTGATCAAAACCTCATCCTAATGGATGGTATGCCGATCTATTACTCTTCACATATGCAAGGTTTGTACTCAGTATTTAATTCTGATGCAGTTAAAGGATTAACTGTATATAAAGGTGGGGTTCCCGCTCGATTTGGTGGCCGTGGAGCTTCCGTATTAGATGTACAAATGAGAGATGGAAATATAGAGCAATTTCAAGGGAGTGTAAGTGCGGGCCTTATCACATCAAAATTTTCTTTAGAGGCACCAATTATTAAGGACAAATTTTCATTATTTCTATCCGGGAGATCTACAAGGCTCAGCGGTGGTAGTCTCTATGATATCATTAATGAAGGAAGTGCGACGGGTGGACGTCTCAATAGTGATAAAGGTGGTGGAGGCAAAAGCAGTGGCGGCAAAGGTAAAAGCGATAGTGGCAGTGATTTTCGTTTTTTTGCTCCCAATGAGAGTTGGTTTGATTTCAATGGGAAGGTCATTTATCATATTAATGACAAACAAAATCTAAATTTTTCTTTCTATATAGGTCAGGACAGTGCCATGACAATCGGACTTACGGAATGGGGAAATCGGGCAGCATTGCTTCGCTGGGAAAACCGTTTTGCAACGAAATGGCTATCAAACACTTCACTGATCTATAGCCGGTATTACACAGCTAATATAGCAGGGATTTATCATTTTCACTCTGGAGTAAGCACACAAAGTTTCAAACAGGAATTCTCATATTTTCCAAATCCTAATAATGAGGTTCGATTTGGGTTGATGTCTGAATATCAAGACTATAACCACGGATCATTAGAAGATGCGACACAAGAGGATGGAGGGAAATTCATGCCTGGAATGCAGGGTCTTGAAAGTGCTTTTTATATAGAAAATGATCAGAAAATAAATGACAGACTATCAGCTTATTATGGATTGCGTTACTCATTGTATCATCAGTTAGGTCCAGGGGATCGATTCACTTATGATGATATAACCAATGAGCCGATCGAAGCAGAATTTTTTTCAGAGAAAACAGATGTTATGTCTTCCTATAGTAGTTTAGAGCCGAGACTTGCTATAACCTATCTACTATCAGGTCAAAACTCTTTGAAGTTTTCTTACAATCGAAATGCACAATACTTAAGGCTGATGTCTTTAGGTGCGGAAATTGAATGGTATGATATTTGGATGCCCACAACAAAGAATATCAAACCCATGCTGACAGATCAGTTCGCAATGGGCTATTTTCATAATTTTAATAATAATGAGATTCAGTTTTCAGCAGAGACTTACTATAAGATCTTAAATGGTGCTGCCGATTTTGAAGATGGTTTGCATAATTATCTGGTGGATAACCTTGAAGCATATGTTGCGACTGGACAAGGGTTAGCATATGGTTTTGAGATGTCCATTGAAAAACCGTCTGGACGGTTTAATGGGCGGTTAAGTTATAATTATGGAAAGAGTGATTATCAGATTGATGTAATAAACCAAGGACGGTGGTATCCCTATCGTTTTGACAAAACGCATAGCCTTACTATGCTTTCTAATTTTCAAATCACTAAAGATTTATCCATTTCTAGTACTTTTTTGTATTCAACTGGTCGACCGGTAACTCTGCCAGAAGGATATTATCATATCAGTGGTATCCCATTTCCATATTGGGAGGGTAGGAATAAGTATCGTTTACCGGATTATCACCGACTCGATCTTGGTATCAAATATTCCCCAAATTTTTTAATCAGATGGACACGGGGTCTTAAAACTACTATTGATGTGGCTTTATATAATGTATATGATAGACGAAATATCCATACGATCAATTATAATCAGGGACAAAACAGGTTGTTTGAACAGATTGGTCAAAGTACGTATGGTTTTATGCCCAGTATAAATATTAATGTGGAGTTTTAGACTATGAAAATTTATAAAAATTTGTTTCTAGTCTTAATCTTCGTTCTTTTTTCTTGTGATGGATTTAATGAAGAAATAGTCCCGATCAATATATCAGTTGAAGACATTGGACAAATATTGGTTATTAATGGTGAAATAGAGGAAAATGAAATAGCATGGGTCCAGATCAGTTATTCAGAAGATATAGGTGCATCCATTAACACGCCTATTCATTATGAAAAAAATGCATCTGTATCCATAAATACCAGTAATGGCACAAGCGAGGAACTTGTCTATGGATGGGATGGTGTTTATTTTGGAAATGAGATCAAAGGAAAAGTGAGCGAAACCTATACAATGACTATTACTATAGGCTCTGAGACCTATACTGCTAAATCAACCATGTTCTCACCTCCTGGTTATCAAGGAGCTTGGGTATATGAAATAGGATCAACTGATAAAGGCGGCGGCTCAAGTAAATATTCTGATGAGTGGATCATTAATGATCCTTCTGCAACTCGTAACCGTTATCTTTTTGAATGGTGGGCAAATGGAGTTCATTATATCAGACAAGATTGGGCAATAGATGATAATCGTGTTGTAAATGCAAATGAAGGATTAAAATTATTTACGGTAACATTAGATCCATTGTCAAATCAGTATATACGGCACCGTACAGCAGAAATCGATAAAATCACATACGATTATTACAATATGTACGAAAAAATTGTAAGAGGTCTTGTAAGCGTAACTTCTCAAACTCCATATAATCCAGTGTCAAATTTTGGTAAGGGTACAATTGGTAATTTTCGTGCCGTGTCTTTTTCGTCGGCTATTTTATTAACACCACCAAATATTTCAATTTTTGCTCAAGATGAACAAAATGTATTGGCATTTCCTCCGAATCTATTTTTCACTAAATACAACCTCTATAGCAGCACAACGCCAGGTGTTACCAATGAGTCAACTGTAATGGCTAATCTGAGACTTGGCGTGACTGATGACGAAATTGCTTTTCATGTTGATACTAACCTTACTAATGGTTCCACTTACTATTACCGTTTGGAAGTTGAAGATGCTGAAGGAAATGTTTCTATTCTTTCACCAGAAGTAAGTGCTTCTCCCGATCCAAATGTTCCCGCGGATACAACATCTATATCATTAGGTAATTTTCCGACAAATGTAACAGCTACAGCCGGGAATGGCCAAATTACCATATCATGGACCCCCGCGGTGGGTAGTGAACTGATGCATGGAATATACTGGAGTAATCAGCAAGGTATTACATTAGAAAATACTCCCAAAGATAATGCATTTTGGGATATTCAATCTCCATTTGTTCACACTGGACTCGATAATTCTAAAACTTATTACTACCGAGTGGCCGTATGGGATGGGAAAGAGGTTCATTTATCAAAAGAGGTAAGTGCTGTACCTAATTAATAAGTATGCGAATTGCGTTTTTAGCCAATCGAGACATTCAAAGTAATTTTGCCTTAAATATCCTCACAAGAAAAGACAAACAAGAAGGGCAATATAAGCCAGAGGCGTTTCATTTAAGTAAAAGCATCATCCCCGATTTAATTGACACGCTTTATTCTTTTGTTCCAATTCCTTTGAAAAAAGTGTAGCAGAAAGTACCTCCACCTTCGGCTGTTCTATTTAGATCCTTAATTCCTTTTTCAAATTCTTTTTTACCAATCAGATTTTTTGATACAGCATCTTCTGAAATCCCTTTAATCATTGCTGTAAATGTATTTTTGGTAAATCCCTCTACCCATTCAGGATTAGAATCATCTACATAAACCTGTCTTGGAGAAACTTTAATTTCTTTAAATCCCGCCTGATCTAAAAGTGGATATAATTTTCTTCCAATATTTGCATCCCCTCCGTTTTGTTTCTGGAGTTCAACTTGACATTGAATTGCTTTTTTAGCTGCTTCACTATCTGGATGAAAATAGGTTGATCCATGATCACCTTCTATTAGTGTTATAGTCCCATTTTTTTTTAGGACTCTTTTCAACTTGCTTAATGCTTGAATTGGATTTGGTATGTGTTCTAAAACAAAAGATAGAAAAATATGATCAAAATATTCATCTCCAAACGGTAATGCGAATATATTGGCTTGCTGAAATACAACATTATCAATTCTGTTAGAATCAGCAATATCCCTTGCTTGATCAAGAGATTCCAATGATATGTCTATTGAAATAATTTTTGAGTTTTTATTTTTTGGAGCAACAATTTTTGTTTGTGCACCTATGCCACATCCTGCTTCAAGTATTATAGAACCCTTCTCCCAAACAGAATCATAATGTAATAAATCTGCAAGAGAATCTGCCTGATCATGTAGTCTATTTGCTTCATCATCAGAATATCCGTGAATATATTTATTCATATTATCAATGTAATCAATTATTTAATAAACAAAAAAGTCTCCCTGAGGAATTTATTTGAGTCAGAGGGGTTTCATTTATTTAATGCTGTATTATCACACGCTGAACCTTGGCAGAGGCAACAGAAGCAAAGACTCCCAATCCGCCTTCAATGCCAACAGATCGCCCTGCCGTAGCACCGCTACCCAATAGAAAATTACTATACTTGCCTTCTTCACCTTTTATAAAATATTCGTAATAATTTTCGTCCATTGTCATCAATCGAATAGTAAAAAGCTTAGGTTCAGCGGGTTCCCCCTGCCGCTGTTCACATATTCTCACAGGAACAGTATAGGTGCCTTTTTGAAGATCGACCACCCTATCAAAATCCGGATCGCATTCAAAGGCTCTTTTCCAACCTCTTGATCGCCCTGAAAGATA
>JAYEFG010000123.1:0-7357 GCA_034658595.1 Fidelibacterota bacterium
AAGATTCGAAAAGTTTTATGATTCATATTCGTGAAGTACTCTGGCAATTTTATACAATAGGTCTCCAGCAATCATGCCGCGCTGACTGATGGATTTAGCCAATTGATCTGCTGCCTTTCCGTGGATATACACTGCTGCTTTTGCTGCCTTTGCTGCGAATAGTCCCTGGGCCATGAACGATGCAACCACTCCGGTCAATACATCGCCGGACCCTGCTGTTGCCAGTCCGGGATTCCCAGTAGAATTAACAGCGCCTTGACCACCCCATGCAACTAAAGAAGGTGCGAATTTTGCAATTAGCACCCCGGTGAAATCGGCCATCATTTCATCAATGGTACCCGGGAGATCGTTTTGAATTGATTTCGAAGGCAATCCGGTCAACTGACTTAATTCACCAATATGGGGTGTAATGACAAAATCCCCTTTAATCTTTTTGAATAAACTCATATTATTGTAAAATGGTCGCAGGCCATCCGCATCTATCACCATGGATTTTTCGACCGATTGAACCAGTTTTTCGATTAAACTAACGGTTCCTTCATTTTGACCTAAGCCAGGACCAATTGCTAATACATCACACCAATCCACCCACTTCATGACTTCTTCAAAATTAGTTTCTCTTAAGTATCCACGTCTCTCATCTTCACAGGCAACAGTCATCCCTTCCGTAATTTTTTCTTCATAAATGGAATTAAGCGAAGCGGGGGCAATTGTTACTGTGAGGCCGACACCGCTCCTTAATGCTGCCATTGTACTTAAATAAGCTGCACCGGTCATCCCTGTGGAACCGGCAAGGAACAAAACTTTCCCCTGGACATGTTTATGGGTTGATTTATTCAACGGTTTCAGGATGGATTGAATCTCGCCGGCGGTGATACTTGTCCATTTTCTCCCATCGAGACTATCCATTATATTAGGGAAACCAATGTCCACCGCATGGATGGTTCCCCCGTTGCTCCGTCCCGGTTCAAGTGCCATCCCCAATTTGGAAGATCCCATGGTAATCGTATGAGAAGCCTTAACAGCATTTTTATCCACTAAACCGGTATTGGCATTCACTCCTGAGGGAATATCCACCGATATAGTCCTGGTGGCATTGTTCAGCCAGGACACCCAAGGAAAAAGTTCTTCACGAACCATTCCTTTGAACCCCGTTCCCAGCAAACCATCAATCATCAAGTCAAATTCCGATTTTGAAACAGGCGGTTCGGAGTCATAAACAATATCCAGACCCGCTTTTTTACATTTCTCATGATAGATTTGAGAATTGCCCTGGATGTCTTCCACACCGGGTAATGAATAAATCACAATCCTGAAACCCCAATAATTGAGGACCGCCGCCGCCGCGAATCCATCACCCCCATTATTACCTTTACCGCAAACGATGCCGATGTGGGGCTCATGAATATCCATTAATTCGGATCGAATAAATTCGGCAATTTTCTGCCCTGCGTTACCCATGAGAAGTTCACCAGAAATTCCATATTCTGTCATGGAAAGGCGATCCAGTTGCTGGGCCTGTTCGCGTGTTATCAGGCGCATTCAGACCACCAACATTGCCAAAGCAATCGCATAATCGGATTCGTGGGAAATACTCACTTTTAAATCGGCATATTTATATTCGACAACAGGGGAAACAAGCGGCGCCCCATTTTCAGCGGATAAAATTTCAATCTCCTTAAAACCCATTTGCCCTCCTATAGGGGATGAAAGAAAACATTTCTTAATCGCTTCTTTAGCAGCAAATCGTCCTGCATAGTGAATAGAAGGATTCGCTTTACCGTCACAAAAGGAAATTTCTTTTGTTGAGAATGTTTTTTGCTTGAAGCGCTGGCCCTGTTGTTCCAGCAATCTCGCTATTCGTTTAACCGAAACGATGTCCGTTCCGATGAAAGAATTAGACGTCGTTCAACTCCTCGATAATACCCACAACTTCATAAATATCATTAATATCATAATTCGCGCCTGAATCAACCGTACCAAAGGTATCGCCATACCTGGCAAAAATGGTCTTCATACCGATTTTACTTGCGCCAACGACGTCACGTTCCGGCCAATCCCCGATCATGAGTGCTTCTTCGGGTTCTACTTTCAAATAATCCAATGCCATTTGGAAGGGTTTCGGGGATGGTTTTCGAACACCCGTATCATCAAAAGTCAATACAGGATCAAAAATGTGATGGAGATTTAAATAGTACAAACGCATCCAGGCTTCCCGGCTGGGCGCGTCCGAAACAACCGCCAGGTTGATACCCATTTTAATCAATTGGATTAATGTTTTTTGTACATTGGGATACACGAGTAATGTGGCTTCACGGGCCCGTCGGTAAGCCACAATCCCGGCTGCCAGAATCTTATGGCTGACTTCACCCACAGTCCGGTTTAAATAATCGTCAAATACCTGTTGGTTTTCCCAGCCTTTTTCAACGTATAAGTCAAATATGTCCTGGAAAGCTTTTTCTTCATCCACATCCAGACCCGCCTCGTTCATAGCGGTGATTGCCGCCTTTACGGCAAACCGCTTCATCTTAATAAAATCAAGAAGGGTATTATCTAAATCAAAGATAATCGCTTTAATCATGGGTATAATAAGCGAATTCGCTTATGAATTAATTTTCGTATTTTTGCGGATTCTTAACTTTATCCATTTCGTATTCGGCCATTTTGCGCCAGGCACGGTCATTTCTTGCCTTTTCAAAGGCATTCAATGAACCCGTTTTATTGCCTTTGCCGCCGCACCATTCTGCAATACCCAATTCAAACCAGCCGCCGCCGAAACGGTTTTTCAATTCCGTGGCTTTCCACGCCACATCTTTTGCACCACCACAATCACCTTTAGCATTATAAGCGCTTGCCAGACGAAAGAAACTCATGGCGTCACGATCGTTTAATGTTGTGGCCAGCACCAAGTTAGAAACAGCTAGATCCCAATTTTCTGCTTCAGAATAAATAATGCCGAGGCTTGCATATCCCCTGGCATAATTAGGATTAACCGTAATGGCCATATTGAGCACTTGTTTCGCTTTTTCAAAATCCTTACCATTAATGTAAATATCGCCCATGGTACCGTAGGCCTTTGCGTACCCGGGATAAATATCAACGGCTGCTTCCAAAGCTGCAATGGCACCATCGGTATCATTGAGTCCGTTTTTGGCGAGTCCCAGGGCAAAATATCCTTTATAGAACTGTGGATTCACTTCCAGCGCTTTTTCATAGGTGACTACAGCAGCATCCTTATCACCCATTTTAGATTGGATGACACCGATCTGGTAAAGGGCTTGATAAAATGTATCATCAACTTCCAACACTTTTTCATAAAAGCCGAGTGCGCCCTCTAAATCACCGCGCTTATAAGACTTATTCCCTGAATTAAAATAATTTTTAGCTACATTTTTGATCGCTGTCAAAGCGGTTTTATGTTCAGGATTGATATTCATTGTTTTGTGAAAATAATCCACAGCTTCCGTGTATTCTTTTTTGCGAAAATGAACCAGTCCCATGTTGAAAACAGATTCCGGGTAATTTGGGAATCTTTCATATGCAATTCGGAAGGATTCAAACGCATCGTCAGCATCGCCATTTTTCATGGAACGTATGCCTTTATTCATGAGTGTAGTTAATTCACTCAACTGGTCAAATTCATCGCGGAAACCCTGGTTTTCTTGATCAGCTTCGATTGCCTCTTTCAGGAATCCCTGTGTTTGTTTTAAATCACCTTTTCTGAGGGCCACATGTGCCAATCCTATGTAGGCAGGCGCAAATGTCGGGTCTGCCTGGAGCGCAGCATTAAAACCTGATTCAGCTTCAGTAACCTCTCCCGCTTCTAAACTGGCCTGGGCTGAATTAAATAATTCATCCGGTGACTGGGCAAAAACTATACCCATAAACAGTGAAATTATAGATACCTTTTTCAACATAATGTGATTCATCCTCATTTTAATTTTTGCTTTGTGCCGAAGGCCGGACTCGAACCGGCACGGGGTTTCCCCCACTGCCCCCTCAAGACAGCGTGTCTACCAATTCCACCACTTCGGCCCTTCTTCAATTTTTGTTTTCTTCCGTTTTTTGAATTGGTGAAATGGGCAAAGCCAATCCATCTGAAGTTGGCGCCAGTGTCCGTTCTTCCTGAGCCTGTTCAATCACTGAATCGACACCACTACTATCCGGGGAACTAACTAAACTGATTAACAGTGCTATTCCCATGAAAGATATCGCAAGATAGGTTGTCATTTTACTCAAAGCGGTGGCGGCACCACGACCGCCAAAAATGGCATTGGTTGTCTGTCCGCCAATCGAACCGGCTAAACCGCCGCCTTGACTGGATTGCATTAATACAACTGTAATCAGTAATAAACTGATAATTGCATGAATCGTAATTAATAATACTAACACGTTTTATCCTCTATAAAATTTTGATATTTTTTCTATGATGCTGCAAAAACTGTCTTCTTTCAAACTTGCGCCCCCAATGAGAAACCCATCTACACCTTCGGTCCGGATTAACTCCACAGCGTTATTATCATTCACTGATCCACCATACAGAATGGGTACTTCATTGGCTTCGGGTCCAAATAATTCGTTCAAAATTGATTTGACTGAAGCATGGGCTTCCGCAACCTGTTCGGTGGAAGCTGTTTCACCCGTTCCGATAGCCCAAACAGGTTCATAGGCAATAATCATTCGGTTTTGATCAATCGATTCCAGGCCTCCAAGACCAAACTTAATTTGACTCTCCAGCACCGCTGTTGTTCGGTTTGCTTTTCGATCATCCAGTATTTCACCGATGCAAAAAATTGGCACCAATCCTCCCGCCAAAACAGCATGAACCTTTTTATTGATCCATTCATCCGATTCACCAAAGACATGGCGCCGTTCAGAATGCCCCAGAATCACATATTCCAACCCAGTGGATTTAAGCATCTCAACAGATATTTCACCG
Source organism: Fidelibacterota bacterium (assembly GCA_034658595.1). Classification (GTDB taxonomy): domain Bacteria; phylum Fidelibacterota; class Marinisomatia; order Marinisomatales; family TCS55; genus TCS55. The sequence goes on from JAYEFG010000123.1 coordinate 4,940, forward strand.
GTGAATGCACCCTGTGATTCAAAATGGGTATTTTGAGCCCCCACACCGAAGTCAGTTCCCTCTAATGCATTAACTATGGAAAAGAGCGCCGTAAAAGGCGGGCAGAATATAACCTTTGCCTCTACCTTATCCAATATGCGATTTTTGATTCCACCGACGAAAGAAACACTTTCCTGAAGTGTTTTATGCATCTTCCAGTTTCCAGCTACAATTGGTTTGGAATTCATCTTAAATCTCCAATGAATATATTGCGGGTAAAGTATTCCCAGACAAAAGTTCCAAAGAGGCACCACCGCCCGTAGAAATGTGGGTGACCTTTTTCATTAAGCCAAATTTATTGATGGCGGCAGCGGAATCGCCGCCCCCGACGATTGTTGTTGTACCGGCGGCGGTCACTTCGGCCATATCCTTAGCGACACCTAACGTTCCTTTATGAAAGCCCTCAACCTCAAAAACGCCCATGGGACCATTCCATAAGATGGTTCCCGATTTATGGATAATTTCAGAAAACCGGTTTAACGATTGGGGACCAATATCCAACCCCATTAAATTATCGGGAATTTTCCCTGCGTCATACACCGCTGTCGCATGTCCATTATTTATGGACTCGGCACAAACAACATCCTGTGGAAATACCAATTTTGATTTTCCACGTGCCCTAGCCATGATTGTTTTTGCTGTTTTCAGCATCGCTGGCTCTACCAGTGAATTGCCAACTTCCTTGCCGCGCGCTTTTAAAAAGGTAAACGCCATCCCTCCGCCAATCAGAATATGATCCGCCTTGCCGATAAAATTATAAATCAAATCCAGTTTTGTATCAATCTTAGCGCCGCCTAAAATCACAGTTAAAGGCTGCTTGGGGTTGTTCACCGTTGCCGATAAAAATTGTAATTCTTTTTCAATCAAAAAACCCATTCCCTTATTGATAAAATTCCGGGCGACACCAACTGTGGATGCGTGGGAACGATGGGCCGTGCCAAAAGCATCATTAATATACACTTGCCCATGTTTTGCCAGTTTTGAACTGAAATCAGGATCATTTTCTGTTTCTTCTGCATAAAAGCGTAAATTTTCAAGTAAATGGACTTCACCGCCGCGCAGCCCCAGGGAAACATCATGGGCATCTTCCGATATACAATCAGCGGAAAATTTGATAGGCATTTCCAATAAATCTGCCAGAGTTTCGCCTACAGGGATTAAACTCATTTCCGGAACAACTTTGCCCCCGGGCCGTCCTAGATGGGACATTAATACAACATTGGTACCGGCATTGAGGCAAAATTGAATCGTCGGTAAAGCGGCCCGGACTCGAAAATCGTCAAGTACCCGGTCATTTTCGATGGGTACATTAAAGTCCACGCGGATAAGGACATGTTTTTCTTTCAGGTTAAACGTTTTTAGCGATTTTATCACGAGGGTTTTTCAAATTTTTTCTTGGGGTGTTGCCAGGGTCATGGCCATTACATGGATTGCGCCATTTTCTTTGAGTGCTTTCGCACAGGCAGACATGGTTGCACCTGTTGTTAAAACATCATCAATAATTCCGATTTTCAATCCGTTCAAGGGGCGGGAAGTTACAAAAGCACTTTCCATATTTTGAAGTCGTTCTTCCCGATCCAACGTTGTTTGTGAAACGGTATATACACGACGCTTTATCATTTTTAAATCCAGAGGAATGCCTGCCTTATTAGAAATTCCCTTGGCAATCCACCCAGCCTGGTTATATCCCCGTTCCCTTTTTTTCTTATTGTGTAGGGGAATTGCAGTAATAAAATCCAGGTTATTGAACACAGAATTTCCAAACGATTCAGCGGCGATTTTTCCCATTTCAATTCCTATCCTGGCACGGTCAGCATACTTCATTTGATGAATGACTTCCTGCAGAATATCATTAAACCACCAGGCTGCATAGGCTACATCTATATATTGGGGAAAATGAACATTTTGAATGCGGTTATTCCTGTCCGTCGGCGCTAGTTGACTTTTACATCCAGCACAGAGAATTCCATGCGTTAAAACTTGTTTACAAAATAAACAGTAATTTGGAAAAACCAATTTTAATATAATGTTGGTGCCAGACTGTAAATAATTCATTGGTAGAATCTACGTAGAAATCTGTTTATATGGATGGTTGAGTGCGTTAATTTTGCCTTGAGTACAATATGGCTACCGATACCAAAGCATCCATTAATTTCCAGGATTTAATGCTTCACCGCATCCACGAGATACTCCTCGTGGCCAGTACCTACGATGCATTCATCCTGGAAGAAGACGGCCGGCTGACACAACAGATTCTTTACGAGTACCTGGGGATGAACCTCAGTTATGCACCACGGGTGTGGCACGCGAAAAATGCCAGCACGGGATTACAAATGTTATCCGACCGAAGTTATGATCTTGTTATTGTAATGATGCGCA
>JAYEFG010000124.1:0-1996 GCA_034658595.1 Fidelibacterota bacterium
AAGTAAGATTTTATTCATGAGAAAAGGTTTAACATAATTTGACAGCAGGAAAAGTTTCAAAGGGAGTCATAAAAGACATCATAATTGTTGTTGTTGGTGTTTTGATTATTTGGTTTGGATTAAAAAAGAAGACCATAGCTGGTGGCATAATCCTGGGATCCATGCTGCACTTGTTTACAGACTGGATCACGGCGCGAACGGTTGGGATCCAATGGCTGTATCCTTTATCAATGAAAAATTTTCATGTGTATGAGATCTTTCCGGAGAAGGGACAGATTCCGGTTGTTGAAATGGTCACCGACCCGTACTGGTCATTCTATATTGAGAACAAGGTCTTGTTTGGGTTTGAGGTTGGACTGAATCTTATTGCCCTGTTTTTTATCATTAAATATTTCTTATTAAATCAACAGAAAGGAACATCATGAAACATCTATTGATCACGTTAACCGTTCTTGGGCTCATGGCCTGCAGCGGAGATACCACCAAAGCAGACATTGCACTGGCAACCATGCAGTGCGGAATGTGCGAAGATACCATTGAAGAAGGCGTAAAAGCTTTGGACGGCATTGTAGCCTTTGATGTGGATACCAAGACAAAAGTGGGCCACGTTGAATTCAAAGCAGGCGTCATTGACCTGTCCGTTATCGAGAAGGCCATTTCCGGACTTGGATATGGAGCAAATGACACAAAGGCAGATCCAACTGCATACGACGCTCTACCCATGTGCTGTAAGGTCGGCGGCGGTCACTAATTTGAATAGAACCATAACAGCCCTGCTTTTTGCGGGGCTGTTTTTTTCCTGCGGGAAATTCAGCACTCCGGGCAGCCCCAATACAGCGCCAAGCAGCTCCTATCCCAATATCTGCCAGACCGATGATGGTTTTATCATGATCTGGTACGAGGGTGACAATCATATTGTCATGTCTGAATACACTGCGGAAGGATGGACACCGAAAGACACTATTGTCTCCAATGAGCATTTTTTCAAAAACTGGGCGGACCTGCCGCAGATATATCATGCTGGAGGTGATACTCTGGCTGTTTCCTGGCTGGAAATGAGTGGGGAGGGAACCTATGATTATGATGTTCATGTGGCCATGTCTATCGACCGTGGAAAAATATGGTCAGAACCAGTTATTCCCCATCGTGATGGAGTAAAAGGGGAACACGGCTTCGTATCCTTTTTTAACTCATATGGAAAAACAGGAATGATCTGGCTGGATACTCGAACCATGTCAGTCGATGAACAAGGTACAGTTTCTGGTGCCATGAGTCTTTATGCATCTACAATAGATCCAACTGGTGAATTAGGACTGGAGATTATGCTGGATGAAATGGTCTGCGAATGCTGTCCCACCGCGGCGGTGAATACCAGCGCGGGTCCGCTGGTAGCCTTTCGGGATCGCTATGCAGATGAAACTCGAAATATCCAATTGGCTTTTGTCAATGGCGTACAGGTGCCACGAGCGCTCCATGAAGACGGCTGGGTCATTCCCGGCTGCCCGGTAAATGGCCCTGCCATGAGAGCCAACGGCGAAAACGTGGCCATTTCCTGGTACACGGCTCCTGAAAATAATCCGAAGGTGAATGTAGCTTTTTCCACTGATGGCGGTGTTTCCTTTGGTTCGCCAATTCGGATCGATGATGACAGAGCCATTGGCCGCACTGACCTGTTGTGGCTGGATAAAGAAACGGTCTTGGTGAGCTGGCTGGAAGAAGGTGAGGAAAGCGGAAAACTGGTTTTGAAAAAAGTGAGTATAACCGGGGAAATGAGCATCATTAAAACATACGAAATAAGCTCCAGCCGGGGCAGCGGTTATCCCAAACTGGCATTGGTGGATAATCACATTTTTGTCGCCTGGACAGAGCCGGTAGAGGGTGGTGGCGTAAGATCAAAATGGATCGAAAGGAATGCTATATGATGATTTAACTTGATTATATTTGCCTTTTACAGTACACTTAACTATGGGTTCAATACACTTTCTTATAAAATATT
>JAYEFG010000125.1:0-7247 GCA_034658595.1 Fidelibacterota bacterium
AATCCTATCCGATGAGCATATTGATTTCAAATGGGTCGATATTGATGAAGCCTTGAATACATTGGTTTGGAATGGCCAGAAAAAAGGTATTCAAACTGTGAATGATATGGTAATCAGCGATGATGAACGAATGCGCTGGTCAAAAGTAGATTTACAGAATTGGTAAAGACGCCCCGATAAATCGGGACGTATCTACAATAGAATTAAAGGAGAAAAAATGTTAGACATAGGTACAAAAGCACCGGATTTTACACTTCCCGATCAGGATGGGAATAATGTCTCCCTGGGTGATTATGCAGGGAAGAAAGTGGTTCTCTGGTTTTTCCCCAAAGCCAGCACATCCGGTTGAACTATCGAAGGCCAGGGGTTCCGGGATGAACTCCAGAAATTTGATAATAAAAATGCAGTAGTGGTAGGCATGAGCGCCGATTCGCCGATAAAACAGAAAATTTTTTGCGATAAAGAAGGTTTCCAATATCCCATGCTTTGTGATGAAGGGAAAGATGTGCTCAAAGCTTATGGTGCCTGGGGAACAAAAAAACTTTACGGTCGGGAATATGAAGGCATTTTTCGGAATACTTATGTGATTGACGAAAAGGGTTTGATTGAAAAGGTCTATAAAAAGGTCAATGTCCAAACCCACGCCCAGGATATTTTAGCAGAATTGTAATTTCGTTCGTAGGGGTTAGGTGCCTAACCCCTACATCATCATATCTGAAAACCCCCATCGACTTATTCTCTGAATGGGCCAGGAATGGCCGGGACGTCTCTACATTAATTATTTACGGGTACATTCTGGTCCAGGAATAAACCCTGGTTCATGCCGGCGAAAAACTTCTGGAAAAATTCAGGTTCATGTACTCCACCCGTTGATAAAATTTTTCCATCTTGTTCCACTTCGCCACTGGCACTGACACGGGCGTTGGTTTCACCTTCAGCTAACTCAGTCAGGTTGATGGTTACTTTATAGCGGTATATCCGTGGACCATCAGGGCCATCATCTCCATGACTGCCGCCAAGAACAATAGGGTGTGAATCTCTGCCTTTCTTTTTCTTGCCATCATCGCCGCCAAAAATAGCCGCAATAAGAATGGCAATCAGGGCGATGGCGCCGATTGCTAAACAAGCTTTCTGCCCATCGGACATTGTTTTTTCCGGTTTTTCATCAGCCAAAACGGCTTTCCGATGTTCGGTGGTCCTGCTGGCAGTTATAAGGCCAATATCGGAATTAAGGACTTCAATTGTATAATCCATGTCCTGGAGCGAATTGATGGATGCTTTCAATACGGTTTTTAAATCCCCGGGAAAGGAACGAGTCTCCATGGCCCGCGCCACAGATGTAGGCGGCTTTTCTCGTCGGGGCGGATTGGTGCATCCTGAAATGCCTACAACCAGGTAACTGATGATAGAGATATAAAGATATCGCCCGTGAATTGTTTTTGGACGAATAATACGCCTCAGCATTTAGAACTCCAGGCTTTGGTAGGCGTAATCAACGACACTTTTACTATCATCGAAAGTGATAACAACAGTGAGTGATTTTGAAGATGTGCTGGATGAAGATTTTCTTGTACCACCGCCACCGATGAACCATGAAATGGGATTAAGCAATCCAAACATGGATGCGGATTTAGCTTCACTCGATCGTGAAATGCGGTCATAGGTCCAGGTTTCTCGGCCGTTCTTATCTTTGGAAATAATGTTGGGCGCACCCAACACTTTGGTGATCTCCGTCTGGTTAGCTCCTTTCACCACCGTGGATTGTACCATTCCAAGGGTGAGTCGATTGCTTTCCTGGGGAGGAGTTGAACACCCGGCCAAAAGCATAGTGGTGAGGATAATACTCATGTGTTTTTTCATATTGATTCTCCTTTTTGTCCTTAAATCATAAATAGAACTTAATGTTCCGTTTAAAGATTTAGATGTGACTTCTATCAAATGGTTGTCAATAATTTTTATTGGTTCACCTTTAACGATCCATAAATCGTGACATAAATGGATGGATCCACTTCATGGGTTTTCCAATCGGTCTCTTTATAAAGGATCGTCTTTTCGATTTGAAATACCTTCGAATTTTTTTGGTAAATATATTTAGGGTCTTTCATTATGTACGTAATTGCACTATTTCCGTCTTTTTGATAAACAATAGCAGCATATGTATTACCGGAAATGGTCGTTGAAATAAGGAAGTTGCAAATGGGAAATGTCGGCTGAAATTTTAAAATTTCCTGGTTGCTCGCTTCAATATAATCCTGGCCTAACACTGAACTCACTTTTAAAAAGGTTAAATCAGAAGAATGATTTCCTTCAACAATTAATGAACCCAATGGAATAAGTTCTTCTTCTCTTTTTTCTTCACATGATGTGACAAAAAGAAGGGGAATGAACAATGAAAATAGTCTTGGGGACATGAGGATTACCCTCAATTTAATTCATAATACCAATTTCACCAAAATCGCTATCAATGGGTTTGGCGATAATCTCCACCAAATCATTTTCAACATCAACATACCAAACCATACTGAGCATTACGTAATCTCCAGTCCGGCCGTTTTTCCAGCGCTGGATAGTACTGAAACGTGTTTCTTTAATTCCCGTTGATTCCTGCAGGATTTCACGATGGCGCTGGGTTCGTTCAAATTCATCTGCATGAATAAAATCTTCGTCATATCGATGGCCCACCAAATCCGTTTCATTGTATCCCATGGCACTCTTCCAATCACCGCTCACATCAGTAATTATACCATCGGATAACCGTCCGGCGATAAACAGAGATCGCGCATTGATTCGTTCAATCAGGTCATCTTTATTTTTACTGGAGTTTATATTTTGAATTTTTCCTTTTAACTGGACTATTTCATTTTTTAGCCGCACATTTTCATTAATCAAATAATCAATAACAGTCCGTTTGTCCTCACTTGTGGGGTCGATGGAAGTGGGTAAATCAGGGATTTGGATCTCAGACCGAACTTTAAGAATATGCTTGGAGGGGATTTTTCCATTGGTAAACCATGTGCTCAGTGCCTGTGGTGTAACACCAAAATATTCCGCTACTTCATATTTGTGGCGATAACCTTTTTCGGTCATGACCTGGGAGATTATTTCTTGTACTGATTTCATAATTCTAAATAATACTTGAATAAAATTAACAAATACAGTAATATTATACAAGTAATATGAATTAAATGATAATCCATTAAAGGATATCAAATCAATTCTCAAGGGAGACACTATGAAAATTCGATCATTATTAATTTGCGCAACTTTGCTTTTTGGGGGATTATTTGCCCAGGAAAAAACATTTTATCTCAAATCGGGGGATAAAGTATCAGGAAACATCACCGCCGAAACAGATTCCACCTATGCAATTGAAACCACTTTTGGCTCCGTCACCATCAATAAGAAAGATATTAAACCGGAAGAAGCGATTATTTACCTTAAATCGGGCGACAAGCTGAAAGGTGTTATTTTATCTGAAAGTGATGAAGGCATTAAAGTAAAAGCCCAATTTGGGGAAGTGTCTATTTCGAAGGAAAAAATTGACCGAATTGATTTTAAAAGTATGGGCGCCGTAGCTCGCGGATTTCAACGACCAGGGCAAACGGAAGAAGGACGTTGGTATTATGGGAAGGAACGGCTCATTGATATATACTTTGATCCCACAGGGTATACGGTGGGGGATAATGTTTTGTATTTAAGCCTTTTATCATGGGGATATGGTTTGTCAGACCGTTTTCAGATTACCTCTAAATGGGGTGGTTATTTTTGGGGAGATTTAAACTTTCGACCCAAATATACGGTATTTAAAAAAGGCACTCTAAAATCGGAACATGCCTTTGCCATCGGCGGTCATTTTCATATGCGTGGATTACCGGTGAAATATGAATTAAAAAAAAGAGAATACGAAGATTGGTTTAATGGTGAAACAAAGATATCAACTGAAAAAACATGGGGGAGAGTTGGCGAATCAAATGATATGGATGGGGATGGAAATTCCTTTGGTGATAAAATGTGGATGGAATATTTTGCTGCTTATACAATTTCCAATTTAAAGAAATCTGGACAAGGGAGAATCAATCATACCATTGGTGCCACACTCACCACCTATCCCGGGTATGACCCCATGCCGCGGGCGTATTATGCCATTCATGCAGATGCGAGACGAAATCTGAAACTTATCTTTGAAGCATTCTATGATCCCTATTGGGCATCTAATTTGGAGTTTGCAGAAGAAAAAGAAGTCTCAGACTTTGATTTCGATTTCGGATTCATTTACGCATATAACGAAAGTCTCCAACTGGGAATTCATTTTCAGAGGCCCCATATAGCGTTCTATTACAAATTTTAGCGGAGAATTGCCTCATTTTAAATCCCCATCTGCCTTCGGCATCTTCCCTACATTGGGGAAGAAACAATATGACGATCGTCATTGACTTTCTTATTTTCCCCGTTGTGTGGGAAAACAAGGGGGATGAATTTGATGGCACAAATCACACAGGGAAATGGGTATGTATTCAAAGATATTCAATGAATGTGAAAGCTATTATTAAAGGATTTCAATAAAAAACATTAAAGGCAACCAACCATGTTTTCCGTAGAACAGACGAATATATTAGAAAATCCCAGGCAGCGGCGGAACTATGTGTATCTCGAACACACCCAAAGCCTCTGCTCAAAATGTTTGCGTGTGGTGGATGGGAAAATCATCCGAACCGACGATAATAAAATTGTTTTGCGAAAATGGTGCGCCGAACATGGCTTTGAATCCTGTCTCCTCCATTCCGATGCGGACTGGTACCTCCACGCCCAGAAATATAACCGACCTGGTGACATTCCTCTAAAATTCCCCACCGCCGTAGAACGGGGCTGCCCTTATGATTGCGGCGTTTGCCCTGACCACGAGCAGCACATGTGCCTCGGTCTTATAGATCTTACGGACGATTGCAACTTGGCTTGCCCCACCTGTTTTGCCGATAGCAAAGGGTCCGCCTATCTCACCATGGATCAAGTTAAAGCAGCTTTGGATGGCTTCATCGAGCAGGAGGGCGTGGGCGCTGTGATTCAATTCTCCGGTGGAGAACCCACCATGCATCCTCAAATTGTAGAAGCGGTGAAAGAAGCGGTGACACGGCCCACAGAAGTGGTCATGATCAATACCAATGGTATCAAATTTGCCCAGGATGAAGATTTGCTCAAGCGCTTGGTGGATGTGAGCGAAAATAAATTGGAGATATACCTTCAGTTTGATGGCTTCACGGACGAAGTACATCAAGCCATTCGTGGGGCGAAGTTGGCGGACATTAAAATGAAAGCGATCGAAAATATGCTGAAACATGGTTTGCCGATTAATTTGGCGGCGGTGATTCAGCGCGGTGTGAATGAAGATCAAGTGGGTAAAATTGTAGAATTTGGCATTGAAACCAAGGGTATCCGCGGTGTGAATTTTCAGCCCGCATTTTTCGCCGGGCGATACGACCACGATATAAATCCCATGGATCGAGTCACCAACACGGAAATTATGGATCGGCTGGAAAAACAGACGGAAGGTATGTTCCGCAAAACGGACTTTATGCCATTGCCCTGCAGTCATCCATCGGAGATTGCATTGACATACGCTTACATAAAGGGCAAGAAGGTAAAACCCATCCCGCGCTTTATCGATCTTGATCCTTATATGGATCAATTCATCAATACGATTTACACCGACCCGCGGCCCATTTATAAAAAAGCCATCGAAGGGTTGTGGTCCGCTTCATCCAGTTTTAACTCTATGAAGACGCTTTACGATTTTTCCTGCGTTTGCGGTATCCCTGTTAAAAAGGATTTCTTTACGGAAAAGGGACGGCAGAAAATCGCCGATGAAAATGCATTTCGCATTATTCTAATTCAATTCCAGGATAAGTATAACTGGGATATGAAGGTGGTGAAAAAATGTTGTATCGGTTTTGCCATGCCCGACGGCAGGACCATACCCTTTGATGCATACAATGTACTCTACCGCGAAACACACGAAGTGAAGCACTGGCAGAACGGAAATGTACCTAAAAAAGTGCCCATGCCCACACCCTATGGATTTATATCTCAAAACGGGAATGGGGTTATCAAGTCGAATGGATCTCTCGATGGCCAAAAAACACCAACAAAAGAAAGGGACTTATCATGATAAAACGTACGCTAATTCTCTCAGCTTTAGTTATGCTGGCTTGCGAAGACAAAAAAGAAGTTAACCCATTGGTTGGCACCTGGAATATGATCTCAGCTGAAGGTGGTATGTACTTACAATTAAATAAAACACAATCATTATATATGGGAGAGGTAGAAGGGGATATGAACGTATCCACTTATCATAACGGTACATCTGATGGCACCTATGGGTTCGATAGTTTTGATATTTATGAATCAATTGATGGTATGAACATAAGCGCCTCGGGCGATAAAGATGATTATAGTATTTATTATAGTATTACTGATTATAATAGCCCTCTGGACCAATATAATGGCTCTGGACTAAATGTTTATACGAGTTTGGGATCTTTAGATTTTGTAGGTCAAAATTACAATTATACCATTGGAGATTATTCATTAACCATTAATGCAGATACATTGATCCGCCAATTATATGTTGATAATACTGGATATGTCATTGATTCGACTAGGCACGCCACCGTTTCAGGAACATTAACTGAGGTGGGTACTGAAATATCAGCCAATGAACCTTTCCTATTATATGATGATATGGAAATGATGGATGAATTAATTTTGACATTGAATGATGACGGCACCGGTGAAATTACTGAAGTAGGATGGGGAGAAAGATATTCGACGGCGATGGAATGGGTCTCCACAGATTCAACAATTACCTGGACAATTTGTGAAGAATATGATGGCCAGATAGAATGCGATGAGGGACCAGAATTCAAATATGAGATATCCGGAGAAACACTCATATTATCTCAATATGAGGATATGTGTGAGGAATATGAAAATTTTGGTATGTCCTGTGATGAAGTAATGCACGAAGCATTTGGGGTAGAAATAGGAACATTGACAGGATTTTGGATGGGAATGAAGATTGTTTTTTCCGCAACCGCATCTGCAAAAAAATCTGCCTACAAAATCAGAAAAAACAAGAAAACGCGACTTGGGGAATATTCATTAATGAATGGTTATAAACCGCTTAGGGAATTTAAAAAATAAAAGAAATGGCTCAACATGGGAATGGGAGATTGTTAAATGAAACGCCTCTG
>JAYEFG010000126.1:0-7236 GCA_034658595.1 Fidelibacterota bacterium
ATCCCGCTTTTTTCAATTCTTTAATTAATTCCCGGATTTTTCTCGGCATAAATTATGATACTATTATGATACTATACAATTGTTTTAACTTTATTTATGGGGTATTGTTCAATGTCTCTTTTTTAAATACAATGCTTGGCCGGTGTTTACTTATGTCTTTTCATCTTTTAATTGTTCGCTGAAAAAGAAGAAAAACAAAATGCCGGTAACCAACCCCATTCCTGCCAGTGTGTACCAGAAACTGGAATAGTTGAACATTCCCGAAACGGTGTACATATTTTGCAAGTACCCGGATAGCCATCCTCCTACAACAGGGCCGCCGCCAAAAATGATGATGCCAAAAACCGTTTGGGCAGAGTGACGCACGTCATCGTCCGCCAGTTTATCCACATAGATAAATCCGGCGGCAAAAAAGAAAGCAAAACAAAAGCCGTGAAATGCTTGGCTGACTACCATGACCCACGCAGGCAAAAAGGATGTCCCAAAAATGGCATAACGAGCAAAGTAGGCCATAATGCCAATGGTAATCACTTTCTTGAAACCGAGACGTTTTAAGAAGAATCCAAGGTAAGCCATGGTTGCAATTTCTGCGAATTGGCCAATTGTCATTGCCGGCCCGATAGAACTATCCTTTATGCCGATAAAGGATAGAAATGGGCCTGTCTGGAGGAAGTAGATCTGATGAATGATGCTCACACCCAAACTGGCTAAAACGAGGACGAGAAAAGATTTATTATTAAAAAGGGAGAAAGCTTTTTTGAATGCCAATTTTTCTACCGCATCCACTTTAGGCGGCGTGTTAGGGAGCATAAAACAAAAGACGCCATAGGTCATTGAAATGATACCGGAAAATTTGAGCGCATCCGCTAATCGTGCCGTTACGTTTGGTACTTCAGCTCCGGATAGAAATGGCGGCATGAGTTGAAAGGACAGGTCCTGCTGGAGCCAAATCATGGGAAAGGTCCAACTGGCTGCAATCCAACCAATGGTGCCCCAAACCCGGATTTTCGGGAAGGAATTTTCCGCATTATCAACATGGGCAAAGGCAACAGAATTTGATAAGGCCAGCGTTGGCATATACAAGATGCTATATAGAATCGAAAGATATAACCATGCCTGGTAATCCGTTTGGGTTGCTGTATACCATTTAACAAGTCCACCTGTAAAGACCAAAAAAGCCAACACCCTTTCCGTACTGAAATAGCGGTCTGCAAACTGGCCTGCAATAAACGGCGCTGCAACGGCACCGATTGATCCGGCCAATCCCAGGATCATGCCAATTTCTGATCCGGTAAATCCAAGTCCACCCTCTGCCACACTTGCGGAAAGGTATCTTGCCGTAAGGGGAAGCCATGCACCCCAAATGGCATACTGTAGGAACATCATGGTTCCCAATCGAGAGTTTTTTGTCATGTGTTTATCAGAGAGTGTGGTGTCAGATCAATTTCCGGTTAACGGGATCCCATTCGATCCGGCGCCCCTTGAGGTATGATTCTGTCGCCATATGACAGGCTACTGCTTCGTGGAAAGCCACTTCAATATTACACCGAGGTGTGCCGTCATTACGGATGGAATCGAGCCAATCTTTAATATGAAGATGGGTTGGATCTACCCGTTTCCCTTCGCGGTAGGTGTACAATAATCCTTTGTTTGCAAAATAACGGGATGTAGCTGACGTAACACCATCGATCTGTTTTGAACCGGGTGAATAAGTGTAAATCGGATACTTAGGGTTAATGACACCACTCTTTAATCTTTCTTCGTATTGGGTCGATTCCGAATCAGCCGTCACGACGAATCCATGTACGGATCCACCACCACTTTGTCCACCCATTTGCATGGTTGCATCATGACCCATGATGCGATTTCCCCTGGGGTTATTACTGGATAGGGTTGCGCTGTATAAAACAGTTAAATCCTTATCAGGATATTCCAGGGTTGCATTCCATACATCCGGTACATCACGACCATCTTTGTAAAAATAGATACCTCCTGTGGATGACGCATATTTCGGGATACCAATGTCCATTATCTGATTGAGGGCATCAAAGTCATGGGAAAACAGATCACCGGAGAGACCCGTACCGTAATCAAACCAGCAACGCCAGCGGAAAAAGCGACGGATAGCTTCTTCTCCAAAAGGAATTTTATTTGGCGATGGTTCCTGAAATGTATCCCAATCGATTGTTTTTGCATTACCGTCAGGATGGATTTCCCAAACCCATGCACCCCATGGTGAATTTCGGTTTGTTGTTAATTCCACCATATTGATGGGACCCAGTAATCCCTGATTAATAATTTGTTTTGCTTTTTCGTTCGCTTCAACTTGTCGGTTTTGATGTCCAAGCTGGAATTTAATGCCCGTTTCTTTGACAGTATCATAAACCTGAATTGCTTCGCCAAAAGTACGTGTGAGTCCCTTTTCACAATAAACATGTTTTCCTGCTTTGGCGGCAGCAATGGAAATTCGTGAATGCCAGTGGTCAGGTGTTGCCACGATTACGGCATCTATTTCATCATCCGCCAACAGTTCAGTATAATGCCGGTACCGTTTGGCTGTCTTGTTGGGTTTTCCCCCAGGACGAATTTCATTTTCTGATGCAGCAATCCCATTTTCAGCATTAACATCAAATAAATCACACACACCAACCAAAGATACATTCAAATCCTCTTGGGACATAAATGTGGCAAAAGCCTTATCCAGTTTATTCTTGCGTGCATTTTCCGCAGTAGCATCAGTCCAGGCCTTAGTCGCAAAACCAGCACCCCGAACCAGGTGTCCGCCACGTCCTCCATAGCCGATTACACCGATATTCAAGTGCTTGCTGTCCGCCAATCCACTAATTACCGCTGGTGCAGATTTTTCCTGAACAAGATCAGCCAACAGGTTTGCTTTTTTAAGAGCGTCCCGCCTCATTTTTCTCCAAAGGTTTACGAGAAATACCCCGAGAACCGGGACAGTTGCGAGGCCCTTAATGATGTCTCGGCGTTCCAAATTAGTGTTGTTTTGGTTTTTAGGATTATCGTTCATAATTAATTCCCTTTAATTCGATTCTGGTTTGGTGATAAAACGATCCACACCAATGATGTGGCCGGTAGGAAAACAATAAAGAACCCAAAGGGCACAGGCTTCAATTAGGTTTTTATTGACGAGGAGGTAACTGCCTTCTCCCGGTCTGCCGTATTCCAATCCGAGCAGCGGCGGTGCAAATAAATAGTAAAGTATAATAAAACCCATTCCAGCTAATGTGCCATATCGACTCAATAATCCTAAGAGTAAAGAAATACCAACCAAGGTCAATCCCCACATATTAACATAATCTGATACGCCCAATAAGGCTGGGTTCGATACAATAGTCTCGGCTAATCCTGAAAAGATCCATTTGGAATCCAGCAGATAAGCGGCTGAAGACCAGTAAGGATTGATTAACTTGGATATCCCCTCATATAAAAAATGCCAGCCGATGAGAACACGAAGTGTTACGAGTCCATAGAGTTGGTACTGATCTTTTATGATTGATGAATCAAAACTCCTCATATTGATTTAACCTCTTTTTAATAGATTTAGTTACAAAAAGAACAAGCAAGCATAAGTGGTAAACAGATAATAATTCAACAAAGTTTTTTTCTTAAATTAAAACATATCATAAATTGGTTTAAATGAATCTAACTAGGGAGTGAAATGTTGAAATATCAAGGATTTAAGTCTACAACCGATGAAGATACAATAGCTATTTTGGGCTGGAACCCACTACGCACAAAGCGTGCGCGCCATTACTTTGCCAACAATTATGGAAGGGATTTGTTGTGAACTCAGAGAGGTATGATTTTTCCATCTCCATCGGTGGTGCGGCTGGGCAGGGAATTGCTGCTCCGGGCGATGTGCTGGCCTGGACTTTTGTTCGACGCGGACTCCATCTCTATACTTATAATGCCTATCAGTCCATTATTCGTGGTGGTCACATCTTCCTGACCGTTCGTGTTTCCAACGAAAAGATTTATAGCCACGGAGATAAACTTGACCTTCTCGTCTGTCTGAACCAGGACACGATGGACCGGCATTTGAAGCACATGGGACCGGGAAGCTGGGTTATCTACAACAGCGACATCATTAAGACAGGAGAGGCTCAAGAGGGTGTTCAGTTGTGCAGCGTGCCTGTAAATGAACTGAGTAATGGCAGCCGCAACAAACTTGTTCAGAATACTGCGGCCCTGGGTGTTTGCATGCAAATTCTCGGCTTAGAATTCGGAATTCTGGCCGAGATTCTCACTAAGCAGTTTATGCGGAAAGGTCAGCCTGTAGTGGACGAAAACGTCGAAATTGCCCGGGCTGCTTACGACCATGCGGTTGCCAGTTTCACGCCATGTCCGGAAGCGACACCGGAGGGCGTTAAACCCCAGGCTTGGTGGTCCGGGAACGAAGCATTGGCCATGGGTGGAGCCAGCGCGGGAGTTAAATTCTATGCCGCTTATCCCATGAGCCCTTCCACTGGTGTACTACACTGGATGGCCACGCACGCCCGGGATCTGGGAATCATGGTGCGGCAGGTTGAAGATGAAATTGGTGTCGCCACTATGGCTATCGGCGCTGCCGCTACGGGTGCCCGGGCCATGTGTGCCACATCCGGGGGTGGCTTTGCTCTGATGACCGAGGCTGTGGGGAGCGCAGGGATGATGGAAATTCCAGTCGTGATGATTAATGTACAGCGTGCGGGTCCGTCCACCGGAGTGCCGACAAAGACCGAACAGGGAGATTTGTGGCAGATGCTGGGTGCCAGCCAAGGAGATTTTCCGCGGATTATTGTTGCCCCGAAAGATGCCTTAGATGCCTATAATTCCGTAGTAGAATTGTTCAACTTGGTAGATCGATATCAGTGCCCCGGGATCATTATTTCTGATCTGCTGATCTCCGAAGGAAGGTTTAGTGTGGACCCGGACGACATCGATTTCCATCCCGAGATTGACCGGGGTAAACTAATCCTTGAACCATCCAATAATGGGGACGAATATTTTCGTTACAAGAATACTAAAAGCGGAATCTCGCCCCGTGCTGTGCCAGGACTTGAGGAATATGTCCATGTTATGGCCACTGATGAACAAGATGAAGATGGCGTCCTAATCAGCGACGAATTTACCAACCCTGTCAAACGTCGGATGATGGTTGAGAAACGGGGAAGAAAAATGGACGATATATTTGAGCACGTCGCGGCGCCGGAAATTGAGGGGCCCGAAGATGCCGATATCACCCTGGTGGGATGGGGATCTACCTACGGCGTTATACACGAAGCCATTGAACAGTTGAAAATTGAAGGCATTACCGCCAACCATCTACCGATTAAGTGGATTGTCCCCTTCCATGCCAAGGAAATAAAGGAAGTGTTGTCCAACAGTAAAAAAGTTATTGTTGTTGAAAACAATTATTCGGGCCAGTTTTACCGCTATATGCGCAGTGAGACAGGATTGGATGTAGACACACACATCCGTAAGTATGACGGTGAGCCGTTTATGCCTCACCAGGTTGTAAATGGTATTCAGGCGATTATTGCTGGAGACACCGAAATCTTTGTGCCCGAACATAAAATAATGGTTTAAGGAGATTATTCTATGGAAACAGAATTAACAGTAGAAAAGGTAGAAAAAACCGCACCGAAATTAAAGGCCAAGAATTTCAAGGGAAAGGTCGATCCGGACTGGTGTCCCGGCTGCGGCGATTTCGGAGTCTTGAATTCACTACAGAAAGCCTGCGCCAATCTGGGCCTCCAGCCTCACGAGATTCTTACTGTCAGCGGGATTGGCTGTTCTTCTAATTTTCCCGGCTTTTTTAATTCTTACGGAATGCACACCCTTCACGGCCGCGCACTGCCTTTTGCAACTGGCGCAAAGATGGCTAACCATGAACTCACAGTGATTGTAACCGGCGGCGACGGTGACGGCTATGGCATTGGAGGAAATCACTTGACCCATCTCGCGCGGCGGAACGTTGACCTCACCTACCTTGTTATGAACAACCAGATTTACGGGCTTACCGTGGGGCAGACTTCACCCACCAGCCAATTCGGCATGAAAACAAAAAGCACTCCATTCGGCAATATTGAAATGCCGTTAAATCCACTCACCGCCGCTATTATGAATGGTGCAACCTTTGTTGCCAGGGGTTACAGTGCCGACCCGAAAGGATTAACGGACCTTATGAGCCAAGCAATCCAACATAAGGGATTTGCGCTGATAGACATCTTCAGCCCCTGTGTCACTTTCAATAAAGATAACACATACCAGTGGTTCAAACCGCGGCTCAGGAAGTTAGAATATGAGAATCACGATTTCAACGATTGGAAAGCCGCCTGCGAAAAAGCTATGGTTTGGGAAGATAATATTTACTATGGAAAATTTTTCCAAATTGAAGATAGGCCCACCCTTGGCGACCTTGAGCCGGTGCTGAGTGAAGGAGGTCCCATTTGTTTCCGCGAGTTGGGGCTCACAGAGGGACAGTCTCAAAAAATTCTCAAGGGGATGATGTAACCCAAGACAAGAATATTCCCGGAATGAAAGATTGGCTAATTAACACAGCCTGCAAGAATTGGCGGGCGTGACCTAAAAACCTCAATATCATGCTTGCCAAATGTGGTTTGGCCATTATCGGGTTATTCCTATAAAAAAATTCCAACCCAAAAATTAACTGCCCAAAAACGGAGGAAATTCAGGATGAACCTTATCAGATATTTTTTATGGGTGACTGTAATTGGGTCATTTCTATTAGCCCAAGACGGTTACAAAATGCCACCCAAAGCGATCGCGGATTTGGTGGATGCTCCCGCCACCCCATCTGTAAGCATTTCACCCGATAATAAACGGATATTAATTCTGGGACGTGCGAGTTTGCCCTCAATTGAAGAACTATCCCAACCCGAATTACGCTTGGCGGGATTGCGAATCAATCCCGCAACAAATAGTAGGAGCCGCAGTAGTTACTATACGGGTATAGTTATTCAAAATATTGAATCGAGGAAACAGAAAAGGGTAAAGGGCTTCCCTAATAAAAGTCGAATTTCTCATGTGAGTTGGTCTCCCAATGGAAAAAAAATTGCCATGGCAGTTACCAATGGGAATTCCATAAATATTTATGTTGCAGATGTAAAAACGGGACGGGCAAAATTATTATTGAAATCACCATTGAATGCCATTTATGGCTCTCCATATTATTGGTTATCTGATAGTAAAGGGCTAATTGCAAAAACG
>JAYEFG010000127.1:0-25904 GCA_034658595.1 Fidelibacterota bacterium
TAATATTGCTTCCCTTTGTTCGAACTCTATCCAGCTTATTTATCATTTCACAAATATCCATTCCGTTGATCCTTATTTGCTCCATGTAAGTTGCTTGTTAAACGATGGTATAATGAATTAAATTTCGGGGTTGTTTTAGAATAAATAATTTTATCAATCTCAGGAGAATTAAAATGCGTAAAATGATGAATTTGACTGTAATTACCGGCGTAGCACTCAGTGTTATTTTTGCGGGAGATATTACAGGCACAGTTAAATATGTAGGAAAAGCACCGAAAGCGAAACGCCTTCGTATGGATGCGGATCCAGTATGCGCCGCGTCCCATAAAGAAGCGGCCAGAGCCGAATCTTTTATTGTTGATGCTGATGGCAACCTGGCAAATGTCATTGTTTACTTAAAAGGATTAAGCTACAGTGGTCAAGCCCTATCGGCTGCTGCTAAAGTTAATGGTAAATCACTATCTACTGCCGCTATCATCGATCAAAAAGGTTGTGTCTATGTACCCCACGTAATGGCTGTCATGGCTGGCCAACCGGTTAAAATCCTTAACAGTGATGCGACTATGCACAATATTCATGCCCTGCCAAAAGTGAACAGAGAATTCAACAAAGGTATGCCGAAATCACTCAAAGAAATTTCAACCAAATTTGATAAAGCTGAAGATGTATTCGTTATCAAATGTGATGTGCATCCCTGGATGAAAAGCTATACACAAGTATTTGATCATCCCTATTTCGCTGTTACCGGTGCTGATGGCACGTTCAATATTGCGAATGTACCCGATGGTACCTACGAAATTGTCGCCTGGCAGGAAAAGTTCAAGAAAAAGGTTCTGACGCAAAGTGTTACTGTCAAAGGCGGAAAGGCCACAACAGTCAACTTCAATTTTGAGCGTCCGAAAAAGAAGAATTAGTTTATATCTTAGATTTAGTCTTTTGAAAAAACCTCCGGAGGCTTTTTTTGTTCGAAGGGGTGAGACATGTTTAACCGTCGATAGGCGTGACCTCACCTCTACAAAAATCAGAATAATATTATAACTCTATGATCCCTCGTCCGCTTTGTCCATTGATCATATCTTCAAAGGCGACATTTACTTTTTCTAAACTATATCGTTTCGAAATCATTTTATCGATAGGCAATTTTCCATCTAAAAATAGATAAGCATACTTTATGAAATCTCGGTTAGTGTCTGAAGTCCCATAGTAGGAACCTTTTACCATTTTTTCCTGTCGGACGAGAATGGCACCGGATAAATTCGTTTTGGAACCCATGGGTGTGATGCCGGAAAGGATTAAAGTTCCGCCGGGGCGAATTGCTTCCATTGCCATTTCTTGAAGTTGGGAAATACCCACTGCTTCAAAGGCATAATCCACTCCCCTGTTTTCTGTTAATGACTTAATACGTTCAATGGTATTATCACCGGAAAGTATAAAATCCGTAGCACCCAACATTTTTGCAATTGACGCTTTCTCGGTCACAATATCAATTGAAATAATTCGACTGGCACCAGCATAGGCTGCACCCATGATGGTACTGAGCCCAACCCCACCGGCGCCAAACACAGCGACCGAATCACCCCGTTTAACTTGAGCTGTATTCAAAACGGAACCAACCCCTGTTGTAACGGCACATCCAATTAATGCACCCACCTCATCGGGGATTTCATCAGGTATTATTATACAGGATTCTTCCGGTACAACCGCATACTCCGATAGACATGACAGCGCGCAATAATGATAGGCATGCTGTCCATCAATGGATAAACGCGATGTTCCATCCATCAAATGGCCCTTCCAGATATGATCTGTATGTGCTTCACAAAGGCTGGGACGACCGTTTTTACAATAAAAGCATTCACCACAATTGGGTGCCCAATTCAAAGAGACCTTTTCACCCTTTTTTACCCGGGAAACGTTTTGACCTATTTCCGCCACGTATCCGCACCCTTCATGCCCCGGAACCACCGGAAGGGCATGTTGCGTATCTCCTGTACGTAAATGCCAATCACTATGACATACCCCTACGGCACTCATTTTAATGAGTACCTCGTTTGCTTTGGGTGGATCTAAATCCAAATCCATAATTTTAAATGGCGTATTTATGTTGAATAAAACTGCGGCTTTGGTCTTCATGGCTTAATCAAATATAAATAAAAAGCCCCACTACATCCTATGTAACAGGGCTTGATCTAATCTATTTTCAAAAAACTTTCTTACCAGTCGTCGTCACCCCAATCATCGGCTTCTTCAAGGACAAAACCGTATCCTTCTTTTGCTAGGTGAGCTTTTACGATCTTGGATACATCAGTCGGCCCGGATACACCCCAGGTAAAGTCACGAATCGCTTCAATTAATTTCTCCGGGTCACTGTGGAGCTTCGCCACATCCTTACCCCAAACATCTCTCACAGATTCAACTGGTTCTTCTGAGGGAATATACGGCGCCGGCATTTTAGTCCCGGGCATCAGCGCTTGCGGATCCTTGAACCATTCAATAAGCCATTCCGGGCGCAGGCGTTCTTTGGTCAGGGCAAGGTTCGGTCCCCACGTTACAGCAGCTTGTTTTGGTTTTTGGCTGCCGTAAAAATGACAATTCTGACACCCTCCCATTTCAGCAATCATATCCCCTGCCTTGTAAGACGTAGACCGTTTATTTACCGTATGGGGATTTTCATAGGGCAGCGTCTGGCCATCCTTCAACTGGAAGTATTTAATGATTGTATTCCAGTTATCATCAGACATCATTTTAAAAGTGGGCATCCGCACTGCCAAGTTTGGCCGAATCATAGTTGGATTCTTAAAGAATTTTAAAAGCCAGTCGGGCTGAATCTTCCGCCCTTCCGTATCCAGCATAGGCGGGGCGAAAGACAGGACAATTCCCCGGTCCTCTGAATTGGCTTCATCTGCAATTTCAGCTAACCAGGATGCAATCGTTGGCTGGATCGCGCCGCCATCCCCATCAATGGAATGACATCCTTGACAGTTAAATTGGCGAATGAGTTTTTCACCTCCAGCGATAGCCAAATTTCGTTCATTTTTAGGGGGAAGTTTGGTTGCGGGTATTTCATCCTTGACCCATCCCATGATCACCGTAGTAATCGCATCCAGTTCCTGATCATTTAAGCCAAAATGAGGCATCCGCAATTTATCCAACGGGTTTTTAATCTTAATTTTATAGGAATGATCTTCCTGGGGAATCATATCAAAGATGCGGGGATTATCTACCTTCTGCCTGAACCAAGCCCATTTTGTATGGGGTAATTCCTCGTGGAAATAACCGAAATCCAATTTGGAGATGAGTTTGGAGGATTCAGCGCTCAAGGGCGTACCTATCGGTTTCGCATCTTCAAATCCATCAATATCGTGACAACTGAAACAACCGTACTGGCGGATTAATTTACCACCGGCATAATTGAGTTTCTGATCAACATTCATCCCCGCAATACGGGCATCCACCTCCTCTTTTCTCAGGTTTGACCCCAAGAATTCTGTAACTATTGAATTCAATTCATATTCATCAATGGCGGGTACGGTCTGTTTTTCAAATTTTTTGTCCGAATGAGAAATCAAATAAGCGGATATGTCCGCTGCTTCCTGATTGGTGAGGCGTAAATTGGGCATCTTGGTTGCAGGATGATAACTCTGTGGATCGCGTATCCAGTTATAAATCCATTTTTGTGTTGTCTTAGACCCTAGTTTTACCAGGGTCGGACCATGTTCCCGGCGCATGGAATTGGCTGATTTTAATTCAACTAATTCCTCACCTTCAGTTGTATGACAACCTAAACATCCCAACGAATTCACCAGTATCCGGCCTTTCTCAGCATTACCTTTATTCGGCAGACGCTCCATTTTAAATTTTTCACTGCGGTTGAATAAATAAGATACGATGGTGTGAATTTCCTGATCTGACCGTTTAATTGATTCAGGGTCATTATTATTTACTTGCTTAAAGAAATGGGGCATCCATGAATTGTCTCTGAAAGCGCGCGGCTCATAAATCCATTTATAGGCAAAATCTTTTGTTGTCTTGGCCGCAATCTTTCTCAAACCCGGACCCGGTTTGGGCGCATCTTGATAGCCATCAATCTGGTGACAGCCAAAACAACCCCCTTTTTCAACGATTGACATTCCCAAGGCTAAATTGGGTGCTTCTTTTACAGGAATGGAGTTGGCGTGGCATTTCAGACAAGACGCTTCAACATACTTCATGGGCAGCATGGGTGTATCCCAATGGTGCAGGGGATGCCATCCCAGTTCTGCTTCCCAGCGGTTGGCCATTTCATCATTATCCGGGCTGTGAGTCGAGGAAATAAAATCAGTACCGCGGCCTCGGCCGGCATGACAACCGGTACAGCCATAATCACTCATCGGATGGGGGGAGTTGGACCCAAGATATAATTCCAACTTGGGGTGGGTCGTATAAGGTTGGGGTGCATCCTCAAATCCTTTTTTGTCAATACCCATGTGACAGGTCATACACCGATCCACTTTGGGGACACCCATATAAATCATGTCATCTTCAATATCTTTGATGACAACCTGCTTTACATCATAGTAAGGATCAATAAAATCCAACACGGGTACATCTCGGATAATATTGGCCAGTTTATTGGAGAAAGACATAGCTTCCGGATCTAATTTTGTCAGCTTTCTCCCCAACAGGTCTTTTTCCCGAACGATTGCACCGATGGCATCATTGACATCTTTTAAGGATTGCCGAATAGACTTCAATTTATTGTTGGCCGATTCTAATTTTCCTTCCACAATTTCACCATCCAACTTACTCGAGTTTGTCAGCGCCAGTAAATTGTCTAAAGCCTTCTTGGTTGCTTTCAAGTTTCCATGGCCATGCTGGGCCTGCTCATAATTGTATTTCGCCACATCCATATCAGCTTTTGCGAATTGATATACCTGATTCTTCGCATATAAATCAGCCTCAAGCTCTTTGATATTATCCTGGAGAGATTCTATCTCTTCCTGGCGTGAATCAACTTCATCTTGTGCATTCTCAAGCTGAGCCTGCAGTGCTACGTAATCTTCGTTACTATCCAAATCAAGACTGGCTGCTTCAATTTTAGCCCGGGTTTTTTCAATTTCCAGTTCTCTGAATTCTATCTGGTATTTTTTCCAGGGACGGTTGAAATCATCAGCAAAAGTCAAAAACCAGATAAAAGTGAACAAAAGACTTGATATGGCAAACCATTTATTGAGCTTCAGGATATTATAGTATCGTTCTTGTTGATTAATCATTTTTCCGTTTGATTTTCAGCTTAAAAGTTGAAAAAATATTCCGGTATTGAAACGATGTATTTCAAGTTAAACATCCATCTGAGGTACATCTTGATCGGCAAGGAGATTGCAGCAATAATCAAAACAATAAATACTGCGTACCGCGCCGCACCCAATCGTCCATATAAATCCTTAAGCCAAGTTTTAGCCAGTAAAGGCGGCAAGATCAGAAAATATCCAAGGATTAACAAAATGCCCCAGATTTCGCGTAATAAAATACTTCCGGGCAAACCGGTTCCGAGCAACTTCACATAAATGAATTCGGACAAATTCACATTAGTTAGTGCTTCAATTTTATGGCTGTCCCAATATTCAAACGGACCAAAGAAGTTCCAGTTTGGACCCCGTAAAAATGTTCCAATCACGATCAGCAGGTTCCATAGAATCAACCAACCGAACATAAAGATGGCAATAGACAGCTTCCTGTTTTTGTAACTGTAATACCCGGACCCTTCCGGATTGTTATCCAAGTAGGGAAAGGCCATCAAACCGACTATGATCAGGCTTGGTAGTACTACCCCGGCCATCCAGGGGTCAAAGTAAACCAGCATTTCCTGAAGACCCAAAAAATACCATGGTGCTTTAGAGGGGTTGGGCGATTCAGCTGGATTAGCCGGTTCTTCCAGCGGTGCCCCTAGTCCAATGGACCAAACCATCATAAAAGCAGAAAAAAGGATCAGTGAAATCAACTCCACATAAACCAGGTCCGGCCATACGAGCACCTTGTCATTTGGGGCGTCATACTGCTCATCCACCGGTTTTCCTGCTTCAACCAGTTCATCATTTTTGTAGGCCTGGTTCATAGAGAGCCAGGTAAAAAAGAATACCAAGAAGATCAATCCTGAAATGGGCACGTTATCGGGTTTAAGCACTATGGCTCTAAAATTCGGATCCCCCAATCCAAAAATAAAAAAGGCCACTAAAATACCGGTAATAATCAGCAGGGATTTTTTACCCCATAAGGCGTCAAATTTCAGACGCCGGTGCCATTTGTCAAACCAATCCGATGGTGGAAATAGAAAGAAAAAGATCACAAAGGTAAATGTTACCAAAATCGTCGGTTTGGTCAGGCTGTCTATTAAATGTTTAAATCCTTCCATCATTACACCGGCGTGGAGATACCGCCATCTTTACGAATGCGCCAGAAATGGACAGCCATGAATATCATAATAATGAAGGGTAAACCAATGCAATGCAATACGTAAAACCTAAGCAATGTTGCTTCTCCAAGAAACCGACCGCCAATTAAGGCGAAGCGAATGTCACTCGCCACAGTCACAAAGTTAATATCACCGATCGCCAACATTGCTGCACCCGGGCCTTCATGTCCCAGAAAAGGTGTGGCACGAGCCATATTCGATCCCACCGTGATAGCCCAGATTGCCAACTGATCCCAAGGGAGCAAATATCCTGTAAAACTAAGGAGCAAGGTTAATAATAAAAGAATAACACCTATGGCCCAGTTAAATTCTCTCGGCGGTTTGTACGAACCGGTCATAAAAACGCGGAACATATGCAGCCACACGGTGATCACCATGGCGTGGGCGCCCCAACGATGAACCTCACGCATGATTCCGAATGGCACTTGTTCCGCCAAATCAATAATATCCGTGTAAGCGTATTCAATCGTTGGCCTGTAATAGAACATGAGCAGAATACCTGAAATGGTTAATATCAAAAAAATAAAGAATGTTAGTCCGCCCATGCACCAGGTGAATTTCAATTTTACTGCATGCTTGGGTAAACGAACCGGGTGAAGGTGTAAAAAGACGGAATTCAATACCACCATCATCCGTTGACGACGTGACTTCGGTACACCGCCGCCGCGAAAGATTGAGGTCCAGACTTGACCTTCAGCTAATCGTTTCAACAGTCCTTTTTTCTCAGCCATAAATCTCTCTTATACTTTTAAGAAGGCTTCGGGATCACCCCACTGGCCTTTTTCTTGTTGATATTTTTTCGTTTTATCTATAACAATTTGTCCATCATCTGCTAAAACAATCCTAAACCTTTCCAAGGGACGAGGAGCTGGACCTTCAAAATTAATGCCTGTTTTACGAAATCCGCTTCCGTGACAGGGACACTTGAATTTTTGTTCGGCGACAAGCCAGTTTGGTGTACATCCTAAATGTGTGCATGTAGTTGAAAGAGCATAAATACCTTCATCATTTCTTACGATCCAGGTAGCATACTTTGCTTTCCATCGAAGGTCAACTTCACCAGCCTCATAGTCTTCAGGATACCCCGCCCGGAAAGTCTGGACCGGTTCAAATAAAACATTCGGAAAAAAGAAACGCAGCATCATGGTAAAGAATGCACCGGTGGCAGCAACAAAAGCAATCCAGCCAATGGACAGCCAGGAAAAGAATGAACGACGGGTTACACCGGATCCATCATCTGCCCGGCTCAATGCAGCCGGCGGTGGGCTTGACGGACTAATGGTGGTCGTCTTTTTTTCGTTTGCCTCAGGCATAATTATAAAACCTTAATCGAATTGTGTTAATGCTATTCGGGCCGCTTCCCGAATCTTCAAATTCGGATCACTCTCCCTCAATTTTTCCAAAGACCTTTTCAATTCCAAATCTTGAATAAAAGGTGAAACCTGGATGGCCACCATCATGGCTTGAACCTGTTCTATTTCATCAATATTGGGAAATGAATCTAAATAATTTCTATCCATCAGGTCTAATAAAATTCTCTGACCGCTGGCATTTTTTTGCTTCGCCAAAGCAATTGCCGCATCCCACCTGACATTGGCTTCCGGATCAGCTAACATTTCTTTTAAAGCGGGAATTGCTGAAGCATCCCCGATTTTACCCAGGCTGATTACAACCTGCAAACGCACCTCCGGATCACCACTGTCGAGCAGATCAAGTAAAGGATTTACGGTTGATTGATCTCCAATATTCCCCAAGGCATATACCACTGCTTTAATTAAATCAGGTTCAGGACTTTTCAATGCTTCTATGAGCGAAGAGGTATACCGAACATCACCGGTGGCACCCATCGCCACAGCCAAATATTGTTGTACGCGCACATCCCGGTCATTGACAGCATATGCAAAAGCGGAAATCATTTCAGATACAAAACGATCATCTTTTGGTACCAATGCGGGGTTGGATAAAATTTTGGATAATTCAAAGGCACCCTGCCACCGTTTGGTGGTACCACCAATCTTCACATCTTCGAGATAGTCCTGGGCAGTGTTGGGCTCGGCGGTCATGATGCGAACCACCAAAAAGATTAATACAGCAATAATGGCAATTATAAACGGTACAACAAAAAAGCTGTGGATTATCACCCGTAGAGCGGATTTCTTTTCTGGCTGCTGATCAGGAGTTTGTTGATTTTCCACTATTTTCTTGAGTGTTCTGTACCGCGGAAAGGACTCCCTGCCCGACTGCTAACGCAGTCATTCAGGCGGGGAACCTTCACCATTAATTCTTTACGACGTGCCGCGGAAAGGACTCGAACCTTCACATCTTTCGATACTGGTTCCTAAGACCAGCGTGTCTACCAATTCCACCACCGCGGCATAGTTGCCTTTTCCCTATCAAAAAAGCTGGGGAATTTACAATTTCGAGTCAGATTGTTAAAACAGGTAAAGTGAATTATTTACCCAACGCATTCCTGAGATCGGCCTTCAAATCAGCCACATCTTCAATCCCGGCTGATAACCGAATTAAGGTCTCGGTAATGCCCATTTCCAATTTGGATTCTTCCGGTAAAGCAGCGTGGGTCATATTATAAGGCACACAAATAAGACTCTCCACACCGCCCAAACTTTCTGCCAGCGTAAACAATTCCAGTCTTTCAATAAAACGATCCCGCGTTTCAATCGTCCCCACATCAATTGAGATCATATTCCCAAAGATAACTTCTCCATTGGGAGTTCGCTGCTGCTTTACAGCAATGTCAAATTGGGGATGATTCTTCAGTCCGGGATAAATTACACGGTCTAATCCTGTTTGCTCACTTAACCACAATGCTAATTCATTCCCATTATCTGATGCTTTCTGATACCGGAGTCCCAATGTTTTTGTTGACCGCAATAAAATCCAATTATCGAAGGGACTTGGGACACCTCCCGTGGCCTTCAGCATAAAACGAAGCTGTTCATCTAAATCATCACTATTCGTGGTTAATACACCACCTAATATATCTGAATGTCCCGACAATGATTTTGTTGAGCTCTGCATCACAACATCCACACCCAATCCCAGAGGACGCTGGCCATAGGGGCTCATGAAAGAATTATCTACACTTAACAAAACACCTGCTTTTTTGCAAATGGTAGACGTGGCTTCTAAATCGCATAATTCCAGGAGTGGATTGGTGGGTGTTTCCACGTGGACCAATTTTGTATTGGGCCGGATATGTTTTTTAACAGTCGATGGATCCCGAGTATCAATCCATTCAAATTCCATCCCCTGGCGTTTGAGCACATTCATAGCCATACGGTATGTACCACCATATGTATTGCGGGATATGAGGATATGATCTCCTACATCGAATAATTGAAAAAGGGCTGTGGTGGCTGCCATTCCTGTGCTGTAACAAACGGCATGTTTTGCATTATCCAGGGCAGCCAAATTTTTTTCCAACCGCTGTCGGGTTGGATTGGATACACGAGAATAATCAAACCCCCGGGTTTGTCCTACCGCATCCTGCTTAAATGTGGATGTAAGGTGTATAGGCGGCGAAACGGATCCAGATTCCTTGTCGGCTTCATTCCCTGCGTGGATCGCTTTTGTTGAAAATCCCCAATCCTTTTTATTCGCCATACTTATACCTGAGTGTAACCCTGATTCAAATATTGCTGAAGTTTTTTGAACTTAATTTCCACCTGTTTCCCGCTGGGGCTGACCAATTTTATTTTTACATTCCGGCCAATTTTTTCCTCGACGTGGATAGGCTGTTGCGGTGCACCGGAAGAAACGGCGGCCTGTTCCTGCATGGACGGTCCGGAAAACCCCATCCCGGTGGTTTCATCATGCTGGGCAATCACATTTCGATCCTTTTTCACCGGCATTTCGGGTGCTGCATCCATCCCCTGGATTTGGGTGCGGTATAATCGCTGCACAGTAGCTTCCGTTGTATCGGCCATCATTTGCTGAAACATTTGAAATCCTTCAGACTTGTATTCCAACAATGGATTTTTCTGACCGTATGCCCGGAGGTTAATCCCCTCCCGGAGTTGATCCATGGCGTAAAGGTGGTCTTTCCATTTTTCATCAATCGTTCGAAGCATTACAAATTTTTCGAATCCGCGCATCACTTCCGTCGGAAGTAATGACTCCCTCGTTTCATATACTTCCTTGGCCTGTTTTAATATATAGCTTCGCACATCTTCCAGTGTAATATCATTATTTCCAGCCTGCGCCTGAACGGATTGAAGATTCGCATCTACAAGGAGGTGAGAAGAAAGATTTTGTTTTAGGTTGTCCCAATCCCAATCCTGGGGACTCATTTCCTCCATGCGGATCAGTTCATCGTCCACATAATCGTCCACCATTTCGTCAATTGCTTCGATAATATCTTCATCATTCAGAGCCTGCTTCCGAATGTCATAGACCACCTGCCGCTGCTGGTTCATTACATCATCATATTCCAGCAAATGTTTGCGGATGCCAAAGTTGCGCTGTTCCACTTTCTTCTGGGCATTTTCGATAGCGCGGGTTACCATTTTGGCCGTGATGACCTCCCCTTCTTCCGCGCCGAGACGATCCATGATACTAGCGATCTTTTCACTATTGAACAGTCGCATGAGGTCGTCTTCCAACGATAAATAGAACACACTGGACCCGGGGTCACCCTGACGTCCGGAACGGCCCCTCAACTGAAGATCAATTCGTCTGGATTCGTGGCGCTCCGTGCCGATAATATGGAGACCGCCCAATTCTATTATGCCCTCACCCAGTTTAATGTCCGTACCGCGGCCGGCCATGTTGGTGGCAATTGTGGCGGTACCTCTTTGTCCCGCCCGGGCGACAATTTCGGCTTCACTTTGGTGCTGTTTAGCATTTAAAACATTATGGGGTATGCCGCGGCGCTTTAGCATGCGTGATAATAATTCAGATGCTTCCACCGAGATCGTACCCACAAGTGTTGGCTGCCCTTTATGATGACATGACGCAATTTCATCAATGACAGCATTATATTTCTCTCGGGTTGTTTTATAGATAAGATCTTCCCGGTCATCCCGGACAACAGGACGGTGGGTTGGAATAACAACCACATCCAAATTATAGATTGATCCAAATTCTTCTGCTTCCGTTTCAGCTGTACCAGTCATCCCTCCCAGTTTATCATACATTCTGAAATAATTCTGAATAGTAATGGTGGCCAGCGTTTGGGTCTCCCGCTCCACCGTAACTTTTTCTTTTGCTTCCAAAGCTTGATGGAGACCATCACTATACCGGCGTCCTGCAAGGACTCGACCGGTGAATTCATCCACAATTTGAACACGGCCATCTGTAACTACATATTCCACATCCTTTTCATAAAGGGTATAGGCCCTCAGCAATTGAGTCAAATTATGAATTCGCCCGGAACGATCCGCATGAAATTGATGCGCTTTTTCTTTTTCCTGGTCTTTTTCAAGATTTGACAACGCTACATTGTTATCAATATCATGGAGTAATTCTCCAAGATCAGGAATCACAAAAGCATCCGGATTGTCCGGTGCTAAGGCATTTCGTCCTTTTTCAGTAATATCAATGACATGTGTTTTTTCATCAATACTAAAGAATAGGTCGTCATCTACCTCATGGAGTTTTTTGTCCCGCATGAATTCGGATTCCACCTGGTGAGCCAGTTTTTTTGTGCCTCCTTCCTGGAAAATTTTCATCACTTTTGGATGTTTGGGCATCCCTCTCAGGGCCTGGAGCAATTTATACCCCGCATCACGATCCTGCCCCTCATGCAACATGGATTCCCCTTCAGAAACAATCTGGGAAACAAGGGCATTTTGCTTACGTACCAAGTTTTGGATCAGGGGACTTAAATCTGAAAATGACGTATCCACCGGTGCATCCACGGCGCCGGAAATAATCAACGGTGTCCGCGCTTCATCAATCAGGACCGAGTCCACCTCATCCACGATGGCGTAGGCATGGTCCCGCTGGACCTGGTCTTCTTTCTGCAGGGACATGTTATCCCGGAGATAGTCAAAACCAAATTCATTGTTGGTGCCATAGGTGATATCGCGATTATAGTTTTCACGGCGTTGGTCGGGGTTCATATTGTTTAAAATAAATCCGACAGTAAGGCCCAACCGGCGATAGACTTCGCCCATCCATTCAGCGTCGCGCTGGGCTAAGTAATCATTCACTGTAATCAAATGGACCCCACGGCCGGTAAGTGCATTCAGATAAATCGGGAAAGCGGCTACAAGTGTTTTGCCCTCCCCTGTTTTCATTTCCGCTACATTACCCCGATGTAGAATGATACCACCCAAAATCTGAACATCAAAAGGTACCATTTCCCAATCCAGTTCGCGGCCTACAACCTTCCAACTTGTGCCACACATCCGGCAGCAGGTTTCTTTTACCATGGCAAAAGCTTCCGGCAGAATTTCTTCCAATTGATTGTGCTCAGCTTTGAGGATGAACTTTTTTGCTTCATTCTTATCACTGATTTCTTTGGCTGCTTTCTTTTCCGCTGTTTTCCTCGCTTCAACAATGATTGCTTTCAATTCCTTCGTTCTTGCTCTTAAATCTTCATCTGATTTGGAAACTAATTTCTCTGCCGCATGGTTAATCTGATCCACCAGCGGCATAAGCTGTTTCATCGCCCGATCCGAACGGCTGCCAAAAACTTTTTTAATAACATTTAGTATCATAAAATGTTTTCCTGGGCTTCCTTTTCCATTGATTTGTATACATTATCCAATACGCCATTTACAAAGCTGGAACTGTCTTCCGTGCTATATTGTTTCGCGATTTCAATTGCCTCACTAATAGAAACTTTCGGTGGCACATCATCCACGAAATATATTTCACTGATAGCTAACATGAGGAGAAGTCTATCTAAAATGGCAACCCTGTCAAATTCCCAATTGTTTAGACGGTCTTTAATCTGTCCTTCACACCAATCCTTATGATCCATTGTTGAATAAAATAAGTTGGTGATGAAATGACGCATTTTCTTATCATAAGGCTTTCGATCCAATGCATCCTGCAGGACCTTATTTTGATCCTCTCCCGTTATCTCATGGGCATAGAGTGCTTGTAGGACAGCTTCTCGCCCTTGCCGTCTTGGATGTGAATTACCCGTTGTCACGTTTTCCCATGAAATTCTTTTTCGGCAGGTAGAAATTTTTCAATTTAGATATATCTTCCATCCGTTTTTCGGCCACCATATTGGCTGATTTATAGGTTGGAATATTGTTCTCTTCCGCCAATTTGAAAAT
The DNA here is from genome assembly GCA_034658595.1 of Fidelibacterota bacterium. GTDB lineage: Bacteria > Fidelibacterota > Marinisomatia > Marinisomatales > TCS55 > TCS55. The sequence goes on from JAYEFG010000127.1 coordinate 13,705, forward strand.
GGTGAGCAGAATATCATAGATGCCTTCGGCCTGACTAAAAGCGCGTTCACGATTATATCCTTCAATTTCATTCGCAACATTGATCAATCCACCGGCATTCACGGCATAATCCGGTGCATAAAGAATCCCGCGATCTCTGAGCATTTGACCGTGTTCCGATTCAACTTTCAACTGGTTGTTGGCTGCGCCGGCTACAATGCTGCATTTTAAATTTGGAATGGTTTCATCATTCAAGGTGGCACCTAACGCGCATGGTGCATAAACATCCACATCCAGGTCATAAATTTCATCGGGGCCAACAGCATCGACACCAAAATCATCCACGACACGTTTAATACTTTCAGCAAAAATATCCGTAACGAATACCTTTGCCCCTTCTTCTGTCAGGTGCTTCACCAGGTGATATCCCACATGGCCCACACCCTGCACAGCCACTTTAAGTCCGGATACATTATCCGTTCCCAACTGCTTTTTGACCGCTGCTTTCAAACCGACATAAGCACCGAAAGCGGTGACGGGTGATGGATCACCGCTGCCGCCTAATGCGCGGGAAATACCCGTCACATACTGGGTTTCCATCCGAACCCATTCCATATCCATGACAGTTGTACCCACATCTTCTGCCGTGATGTATCGCCCGTTTAGTCCTTCTACAAATCTTCCGAAAGAGCGGAATAAAATTTCTGTTTTTTGCTTTTTGGCATCACCAATAATGACTGCTTTACCACCGCCTAAATTCAAGCTGGCAATGGCCGCTTTATAGCTCATCCCACGGGAGAGACGTAAAACATCAGTCAATGCTTCTTCTTCACTTTCGTAATTCCACATCCTGCAGCCACCCAGGGCCGGACCGATAGTTGTATCATGGATGGCAATGATTGCTTTTAAACCGGTATCAGGATCGTTACAAACCACAACCTGTTCGTGATCTTTGGCATTCATGGCTTCAAATACAGACTTCATATCAACTCCTTTTTATTCAGGATGTAACAGGGGTAACCCAGCCGTACTTATCTTCGATCTCTTCTCGCTGGATACCCACTAAAATTTTTCTTAATTCTGTGGCAGCTTCCCCCATAGTTCCATCTTGAATGATATGGGTTTCACCGCGATATGTTACATGACCAACAGGAGTGACTACCACCGCTGTCCCGGTGCAGAAAACTTCGTCCGCCCTAAAAATATCTTCGAGCAATAAATTCCCTTCGCCAACATCCAATCCCAAATAATCTTCTGCCAATTTGATAATTGAATTTCGGGTTACCCCCGGCAGGATGGAACCGCCCAGCTTTGGTGTGACTAATTTACTCCCCTGGCGCATAAATATATTCGCTGAACCTACTTCTTCCACAATCCGTTCATCATCGGCTTTGAGATACAGGACTTCATCAAAGCCATCCGCTTTTGCTTCCATCACGGGCTGGAGAGAAGCGGAATAATTTCCAATAGCTTTCACGTTTCCAATTCCTTTCGGCGCCGCCCGGTGATAGGATTCTGAAGCAATTAAATTGAGTGGTTTAATATTGCCTTTAAAATAGGGACCCACCGGGGCGGTATAGACAATAAATGTGTATTCCCTGGCAGGCGCTACGCCAAGTGTCGGAGCTGTTCCCCAAACAACTGGACGGATATATAATTCACCTTTTCCATAAGGTGGAACAAAATCAATATTATCCCTCACAACATGATTAACCGCATTTAAAAAATAATCAGTTGGTATTTCAGGTATGCATAGCCTATTTGTAGATTCGGCTAACCGATAGGCATTCATGTCAGGACGAAACAATACGATTCGATCTTTAGCTGAGTGAAAGGCCTTCATTCCTTCAAAAACGCCCTGCCCATAGTTCAACACAGCGGCGGCAGGGGATATTTCGATATTTCCGAATGGTACCAATCCACCGCCATTCCACTCAGCACCGGTATTACAGGTGCATTGCCACATACTCCGTGTCGGATAGACTTTAAACCCTAAATTTTCCCAATCAATATTTTGTTTTTTCGAATCCATTACTTTCCTGCTAACAATTCCCGGGCAATAACAAATTCCTGTATTTCTGAAGTGCCTTCATAAATCTGTGTAATCTTGGCATCCCGCATAAGTCTTTCAACACCTGTTTCTCTGATATACCCATAACCACCAAATATCTGAACACATTGGGTTGAGGAATCCATCGCCACTTTGGACGCAAAGTTTTTAGCCATAGCTGCTTCTTTATTAAATGGTTTACCTTCATCTTTCAATCGCGCTGCGCGGTAGACCAATAACCGGGCCGCATCCACATGGATTGCCATCTGTGCCAGTTTCGTCTGAATAGAACCAAAATTCCCGATCTTAGTACCGAATTGTTTACGTTCATTGGCATATTCCACGGACTGGGCCAATGATTCGGCTGCTATTCCCAAAGCTTGGGTGGCAATACCAACACGACCCCCATCCAGGGTGCCTAAAGCAATTTTGAAACCACCACCTTCATTACCCAATCGATTTTCTACTGGTACTTTGCAATCCTCAAAATAAATCTCGCAGGTATCGGAACCACGGATGCCCAGTTTATTTTCTTTTTTACCAGTGGAAAATCCTTCAAGACCCTTTTCAACAATAAAAGTAGAAATGCCTTTGTGGCCGATGCCCTTTTTGGTCAGGCACATGAGTAATACCACATCAGAGGTGATGCCGTTGGTCACCCAATTCTTGGTTCCATTAATAATATAATGGTTCCCGTCCCGTTTGGCAAAGGTGCGCATATTGCTGGCATCGGAACCTGATTGGGGTTCGGACAATGAAAAAGCACCCAACCACTCACCACTGGCCAGTTTGGTTAAATATTTTTGCTTTTGCGCTTCGGTCCCAAATTTATACAAAAACTGACAAACCAAAGAATTATTGACGGACATAATTACGGCGGCAGATGCGTCCGCCTTAGAAATTTCTTCCATTGCCAGGCAGTAAGAAATGGTATCCATCCCGGCGCCGCCGTATTCTTCGGGGATCATCATTCCCATAAACCCCAACTCACCCATCATCTTAATCTGATCAGCAGGAAACTCCGCCTTTTCATCCCGTTCAATTACTCCGGGGCGTAAATGATCATTGGCAAAATCACGAGCCGTTTTCTGGATGAGTTGTTGCTCCTCTGTTAAATTAAAATCCATTTTTTGACCTATAGAGCAAATTTAATGATTCATGAAATTTTTTATTGAAGATATCATGATATCACACGTTTTGGACTGCATCAACTGTGTTGATGCTTGGATTGACACAGTCAACCCATTCCAAATTTGATTATTTGCTAAAATAATGTTTATTTCTTTGATCTTATTTTTATCAAGCATGTTGTCAAAAAGAGCTTTTCTTCTCAAATATGCACGAAGGGACAACCTATCTAGTGATGACTACTGCAGATGCTTCGCCGCCACCGGTACAAAGGGTGGCCAAACCGGTGTGAGCATCCCTGTTTTTCATGGCATGGATTAAGGTAGTCAAAATTCGTGCACCACTGCCGCCTATAGGATGGCCAAGCGCAATGGCGCCGCCATTCACATTGACTTTATCATGGTCCAATTTCAATTCATCAATCGGCACCATAGCCACAGGCGCAAAAGCTTCGTTGATCTCCCACAAGTCAATTTCTTGTGCCGTGAGTCCTGCTTTCTCTAATACTTTAGAGATTGCTTTCATGGGTACGGTGGTGAACCATTCCGGTTCATGGGAAGCGGAGGCTTGGGCAACAATTGTTGCTAAAGGCGATAAGCCCAATTCCCGGGCTGTTTTTCCGGACATAAGCATTACCGACGCGGCGCCATCATTAATTTTAGATGCATTGGCTGCGGTAATGGTGCCTTCTTTTTCAAAGGCTGGATGGAGTGAAACCATTTTATCAAAATTGGCTCGACTCGGTTCTTCATCTTTGTCCACCACCAATGGGTTTCCTTTGCGCTGGGGTACGGATACGGAAACAATTTCATCAGAGAATGCACCATTTCCTAGGGCGATTTGTGCACGGGAATAGGACGTTTTGGCAAACGCATCCTGATCTTCCCGACTGTAATTTTTATCCCGGGCACACATTTCCGCACAATTGCCCATGTGCTTATCGGTGTAGGCATCCCAGAGCCCATCCTTGATCATGGAATCAATCACCTGGCCATGGCCCAGCCGATGACCGTCACGTCCCTTTGGAAGTAAGTACGGCGCCTGAGTCATATTCTCCATGCCGCCGGCGATAACAATTTCCGCATCACCTGTTTGAATGGCTTGGCTTGCCAGCATGACCGCTTTCAATCCTGAACCGCACATTTTATTGATGGTAAGGCATTCCACTGAATCGGGCAGACCGGCTCCCAATGCAGCCTGGCGCGCCGGTGCTTGCCCTTGTCCTGCAGATAAAACATTGCCCATGATAACCTCATCCACGGAAGCAGGATCAATACCTGTTTCTTCCAAGACAGCTTTGATTGCAGTGGCGCCCAATTTGGGCGCTGAGATTGTGGATAAAAAACCTTGGAAAGCACCCACGGGAGTCCGCTTGGCTGATACAATAACAACGTCTCTTAATTCAGACATAAGGAATCTTTCCTGTTTTGAATATGATGATATAATCAGCGGTTGCTGAGTGGACGGTGAAACCGATAGATTGAAGGTGCTTAATCAATGAACAGTGTTTAATTATTATTTTAATTATTTACGGTGGGCACACACCGGAAATCAGTCTTCAAAAGTGACGGGAAGTTAATACAATTCGCCTGTGATTTTTAAAGAATTTGCTTCAATACTAATCAACAATATTCGGAGTTGGTGGAAAATTCAAGTACATTGAAAAGAAAGCCGGGGGCCAAACATGAACGATTCTGTATCCTATAATTGTTACCCTGTAATTCTATTTATAATTGAATTGAATTTGTTTATGCTCCTTTTTTAACGCCTCCAATCTTTGATCGGGAATTTTTATGGGGATTAAAAAAGGCGATGCGGAAATAGCCCAAATCAATATGGATAAGGCCGGGACTTTTCTTTCTGAGTACCCCGTTAAAGCAGTGTGCAATTCTTCACTATCATTCACTGAAAACATTTGAGGGACGAACCCTTGCAATAGGCCCAATGCATTCCATTTAACGGGATTAGCGGCAAAAAAATCTTCTTTGGCATCCTTCATCGCTTTTCGACTCATTTTCATAAACTTCTCTTTGTCAGGATAATTTATATGCTCTTGGCTACTTCCAATTGAAATAGAAATCACAAAGAGAATCACCATTGATCGGATATATTTGTTCATGCTATTGGAAATCTGAAAATATTGGAAAACATTATAAAAAAGGGAAAAAGTTGAAAGAGTAAAGTATGCATCATTCTTAGGCTAAGAATACTACTCTTGTAAGATTTTTTATATTTCCGCTTTATATTATTATCTTCAAATATATATTCACGAAATCTTCTTTCAGGAACTTTAATCGGAAAAATAAAAACCGGTAAGGGGACAAATGCATTTAATAGCATAAAACCTGAACCAAAGGATGATTTATAGGATTGACCAAATTATTCCTCTCCAATGAGAATAAGTCTGAATGTAATAAGAGAAATAACACCCACCCCAACCCATTTTAGAGAACCAGAATTTTTAAAATCTGCTGCTGCATCTTGTTTGGCAAAACGAATCACATCCGGGATATTTTCAATTTTTAATGTATCAGGCCGTGGTTAAGCATAAATAGTGGAATTAAAAATTAACCATAGAAAAAATAAAGAATGGAAATGGTATATTTTTCTCATTCTTATTATCATAGGTCTTTCTGATTTCCAGTACCAGTTTATAGTGCACATCATCAAAATATTTATCTCGGTTTCGCCTTGAATTTAGAAATGAATTCTTTATCTTCCTCAATCACGTTTCGATCTTTATTCCAATTTTTCGGGTTAAGTAAAATATAGTGTTGAATTCTTTCCAATGAATACTTATGACGAATCACATGATCGTAAAAACGGGGATGCCAGCTATAGTTGGGGTGGTGGGTTTTGCGAATGGATTTTGTTACGGCAGATTTGTAGGAACCTATAATCGTTGAAAGCGACCCCATTTTTAATGGCCCAAATTTATTCGTGTGTTCCCGTAGAGACACGGCATGCTGTGTCTTTACATCCGTATGCTGTGTTTCTACATCCGTAATGCCAATTATCCCATGAACATGATTTGGCATAACAACATATTCATCCAATTCCACATGATCAAAATGGTCCGGGATTTCCACCCAACAGGAATCGGCAACCTCACCCATTTCATTTAATACCATTTTTCCATTTACCACTTCCCCAAACCAACACTGAAATTTCTTGGTGCAAATGGTGACAAAATACATCCCCGGATTGCCGTGATCCCAATAGTGCAGTCGTGCGGATTCAATCCTTTATTTGTTTTTATATTTTGCCATTTATTATAGAAAAACAAAAAATATTCTACTACTCATCCTTCTGATCGTAAGCCTTTATGATATCCCGTACCAGTTTATGGCGCACCACATCAGAAGCATCCAATTTGCAAAACCCAATCCCGTCGATTCCCCGCAATAGATCAATCACTTGGAGAAGGCCCGATTTCGTTTTTGAAGGTAAATCAATCTGGGTGATATCCCCGGTGATGATGGCCCTGGAATTCACACCCAATCTGGTGAGAAACATTTTCATCTGCATGGTGGTGGCATTCTGGGCTTCATCCAAGATCATGAATGCATTATTAAGGGTCCGACCCCGCATATAGGCGAGAGGAATAATTTCAATCGTATTGTTAGCCAAAAGTGGTTTCAATCGTGTGGAAGGCATCATCTCCCCCAATGCATCGTAAAGGGGCGTTAAATAAGGGTCCACTTTTTCCTTGAGATCCCCCGGCAGGAATCCCAGGTTTTCACCCGCTTCCACCGCCGGTCGGCAAAGTATGATACGGTCCACTTCACGATTATCCAAAGCGGCCACTGCAAATGCCACTGCCAAGTAGGTTTTTCCCGTCCCGGCAGGGCCAACAGAAAAGACAATATCATTTTTTCGGACTATTTTAATATAGCCTTCCTGTCCTTTTGTCCGCCCGGAAATAGCGCCCTTGCGGCCGTAATGAACAACAGTTTCCAATTGTTTAGTATTATGACCATTCTGGGAGGCAGTAACACTGATCAACGTTTTGACATCATCCTGGGTGAGGGATCCTTTTCGGTTCAGGGTGGATCCCATTTCATGAAACACTTCATGGATCACTGATACTTCATCTTTTTCACCGTCGATTTTTATGATATTGCCCCGAACAATAATATTGCTGGTAAAGGCTTCTTCCACCAGTTTCAGGTTGGCATCAGCCGGACCAAACAACAAACCCAAGTCAACGCCTTTCATTTCAATAGTCTTTTCCATCTACTCCTATAATATGGTTAACTTCATTGTAGAATTTAGTCAATTTCTCAAGGAATTCATCAGTCTTGATCAAGGCTGCAGCATCGCATGAAAAGACATTTAATTATCATCCTGGCCATGGGTCTTCTGGGTTTGGGATGTTCCACAAAACCGGATAGTTTCAGCCAATATTTTTACACTGAGAAAAATATTCAATTCCTGGTGGAACAAGGTCAATCCTATTGGGAAAAGCGTGTTAATCCTGAGGAAGCAGAAATGGCCCGTCTATTCCTATCCAAAGCCTATAACCTGGATCCCAACAACGGTGAAGTATCGGCGCTTTATTCTCGGGCCTGTCATTTTATGGGTTATTATATTGAGGACGATCCAGTCAAATCGGATTCCTTATTCCTCGAGGGGATGAAAACGGCCTGGGATTTTATTTTGGCCACGAATGCCTACCAAGAGGGATTTGCCTTAACAGACGGAGATTCAATAGCCAAAATGATCGGCGGGATCGAGAATACACCCCAAGATATGATCCCTGTTTTGTATTGGTGGATGGCAAATTATTCCCGTTTTTTGGTCACCAAGTCAGTAATGGAAAGGTTAGCCCAGCGGGATATCATTGAAACTGCACTCCATCGGATTTTAGCCCTCAACCCCAGTTTTTTTTACCATGGCGCTAACCGGATCTTTGGCGGAATTTTTGCGCGACTGCCTGGTGTAGATTTAAACCATTCTGAAAATAATTTTGAAAAATCCATTACCGGCAGTCCCAATTATTTGGGTACCTTTGTCCTTCGCGCCCAATACCTCCACACCAAAAGCGGGGACAGAGAACAATTTGTGAAAGACCTGCAATTTGTCCTCAATGCCGATCCAACCCTTATACCTGAGGTATCACCGGAAAACTTAATTGAGCAGGAAAAAGCCCGAAAATTGCTGGAAAAGGAAGAATTCCTGTTCGAATAATTGCTACTCTTTTCGCTGGCAGTTAACCCTTCTCCTGACTCAAATTAGACCATGATTCTGAATATGGTCTTATGGGGTTTATTTACTCTTACCAGCCTCATCCTGCTGATTCTCATCCTACCCTATCGCCTGGCAGTAGCGGGCCATATTCAATGGCTCGAGGAGAAAAAAACAGGAAAAACTCAAATTCATTTCGGTGGAGCAAAAAGGGGGATTTCCATTACGCCATTCCCCAAAATCAAGATCGGTATAGGGCAGTATGTCAATCCGTTGTTTTCTTTTAGCCTTCCCCAGAAAAAAGAGGAAAAACCAAAAAAAGTAAAAAAGACCAAGAAAAAGAGAAAATTTTCAATCTCCTATATACGGATTGGCAGGTCCGCCCTGGGTGAAATCCATTTTGATCAATTTTACCTGAACGGAAATCTGGGCTTACCCAATCCCATGCATACAGGAATAATCTATGGCTGGAGTCAATCCCTGGGGAATCTATTGAAAAGTAAAAAATTAAATATTGAGATCAACCCTCAATTCAACAACTGCTTTGAAACAGATATCCGCGGTCATTTCAGGTTTCAGTTCATCCCAGGAAAAGTTGTGTGGCAGGCGGGAAAAACTTATTTTAAATTCAGAAAATGAAAGGAATGTTATGAGTATTTCAGAATTAATTAAAAATACCCTAAAAGAAGCTCAGGAATTAATGACATCAAAAACGGTTGTCGGCGAACCCATTAGGACAGACACACATACGGTTATTCCCGTATCTAAGGTCATGTTTGGATTTGGCGGTGGTGGCGGTGAAAAAGGGAAATCTGAAAATGGACAGGGCGTTGGCGGCGGTTGGTCCATTGAACCGGTAGCCTTTGTCGTTGTTGGCGAGGATGGAGCCAAACTAATGACCATCGGTGACAAAGAAAGCCTGACCGGAAAACTGATGGACCTGGCACCGGCCGTTATTGATTCAGTTAAGGATTTTGTTGGAAGCAGCCAAAAGGAAAACGCCAAAGAGGAGGAACCTGAATAATGCATCAATCTGTTGAAGATATCATGACCAAAAAACTGGTTACGTTCCGGCCAGACACCAATGTACTGGAGGCCATAAATACATTACTGAAACATAAAATTTCCGGTGCACCAGTCGTTGATGGGCAAGGAAACATTGTGGGAATTCTATCCGAGATTGATTGTATGGAAACCCTGATCCAGGATTCTTATTATCATGATACCCGGGGATCAGTAAATGAATTTATGTCTGAGAATGTTACCACTGTTGATGCTGAGATGGGTATTGTAGACTTGGCTGAGTTTTTTGTGCAAAAACATTTTCGGCGATTACCCGTAATGGATCACGGAAAATTAGTTGGACAAGTCAGCCGCCGAGACGTACTCAAAGCGATCCAGTAAATAATTATATTTATATCCGGATGTAAACAAGTAAGGAGGATTAAATCATGAGGAGAATTATTCATATTATTGCAATTGGTTTAGCAGGATTATTATCTGCTGAATCTCTTGATACCACTTTCAAGGATGCCATGAAATGGCGAAATATCGGCCCCTTTCGCGGTGGTCGAGCACTAACAGCTGTTGGTGTTCCCGGTGATCCACTGACATATTATTTTGGTTCAGTTGGGGGAGGAATCTGGAAAACTACCGATGGGGGCATCGTTTGGAAGAATGTATCTGATAGCTTTCTTAAAACCGGTTCAGTCGGTGCCTTAGCAATAGCTGAATCGGATCCCAATGTGATTTATGCCGGTATGGGTGAAGCCTGTATTCGCCCCGTGATGACTTCCCATGGTGATGGAATCTATAAATCCATGGATGCAGGTGATACCTGGATCCATATTGGATTGGAAAATTCACGAACGATTTCTCAAGTGATTGTTCATCCTAAAAATGCGGAATTAGTATATGTAGCCGTCCAGGGTGACCAGTATGCTGCCAGTGAAGATCGAGGCATTTATCGTTCAGGTGATGGTGGCGAAAATTGGGAAAAAATATTATTCGTTAATGAACACGCCGGCGTGAGCGGTTTAAGCATTGACCGAACCAATCCCCGAATTCTATACGCATCTATCTGGGATCATCAACGCCAGCCTTGGCAAATGCGCAGCGGCGGTGAAGGCAGCGGAATTTATAAATCGACGGACGGCGGGGATACTTGGGATAAACTTACCAAAGGCCTCCCGGAAAAAATGGGTAAAACGGATGTGAGTGTTTCCGGCGTAAATCCAAAGCGGGTTTATGTGATTGCGGAAGCGGAAAAGGGGGGAGTCTTTCGATCTGATGACGGGGGTAAAAGTTTTAAACGCATGAATAGCGATCGCGTCCTTATTGCCCGCAGCTGGTATTATATCCATGTGTTTGCCGATCCCCAGGACGAAAATGTAGTTTATGTATTGAATGCACCATTAATGAAATCTACAGATGGTGGTAAGTCCTTTAATCGAATAAGTGTGCCCCACGGTGACAATCATGGCCTTTGGATTAATCCCAACGATAATAAAAATATGATTAACGCCAACGATGGGGGCGCTAATATTTCTTACAATGGCGGCAAATCCTGGTCCACCCAAAAAAATCAACCCACTGCGCAATTTTATCGTGTCATTACGGATAATCGATTCCCATACTATGTTTATGGTGGTCAGCAGGACAATTCCAGTGTAGCCGTTCCCAGCGCTACCAGCGGCCGGGGCATTGACTGGTCCGACTGGTATCGTACGGCGGGATGTGAAAGCGCTTATCTGGCCTTCGACCCAGATAATCCCATAGATGTCTATGGCGGCTGCTACCAGGGTTTAATCGAAAAATTTAATATTATGACTAAAAAGAGCCGAAGCATAATGGCCTATGAATATCTCGGTTTAGGCTCTGTGGCAAAAGATCAAAAATTCAGATTTAACTGGAATGCACCCATTGTGGCCTCACCCCATGATCCGAATACGATTTACCATGCGGGGAATGTTGTATTTAAAACCCAGGATGGCGGTGATTCCTGGGATATTATCAGTCCGGATTTGACGCGCAATGAAGTTGAAAAACAGGATTGGGGCAGTGTCCCTTTCACCAATGAGGCTGCCGGCGGAGAAGTATATAATACAATTATGTACTTGGTTGAGTCTCAGGATGAACCAGGTGTTCTCTGGGCCGGATCCGATGATGGAATGGTTCATATAACCAAAAACGGGGGCGAAAGTTGGAAAAACGTAACACCCAAAAGCATGGATGAAGGAATTGTGAATTCGATTGAACTTTCACCTCATAATCCCGGGACTGCCTACGTGGCTTTTACACGTTATAAGTTTGGTAATATTACACCATACATTTATAAAACAACCAATTATGGAAAAAGTTGGACACTCAAAACGAAGGGGATAAATACGGATGCATTCGTTCGCGTCGTGCGGGAAGACCCGACCAAAGAAAACCTCCTTTATGCCGGGACAGAAACAGGACTGTATTTATCATTCAACGGCGGGAAATCCTGGGAAAAATTCCAATTAAACCTCCCCGTAGTTCCCATTACCGATCTCACAATTCGAAATAATGATCTAGTGGCCTCCACCCAGGGGCGTTCCTTCTGGATTCTAGATGACCTCACGACGATTCATCAATATAATGCCAAGAACCTGAAAAAAGATTTCCATCTATTTACCCCTCGAACATCCTACAGGACTTCCGGCAGCAGTGTTAAATCTCTTTTGATGGGACAAAATCCCCCAATCGGGGCGGTTATATTCTATCATTTTGCTGACGAGATTGAAAAAGATAGTGAAATCAAATTGGAAATTCTGGATGACAATGACAATATTATTCGTACCATTACAAACAAAAAAGGGCCATCGGCCAA
>JAYEFG010000128.1:0-7188 GCA_034658595.1 Fidelibacterota bacterium
GTTCGCCCACCGAGCGAAGCGATGGTGGGCGAACGTCTTGTTAAACCCAATGTTGCGTTTATCGGGTTTAGTCGTTAGTTTATTATTAGGTTTTAACCGCATAGTTATGCAAAAAGCCGAATTAATAAATACATCCAAACAAAAACTCCGTATTCGCAATTATAGTGAACGAACTGTTGCATCTTATATATCTGCAGTAAATCATTTCGCAAATTGGCTAATATTTACAAAAGTTACAAATGTAAATGATGCCGTAGTGGATAAATATTTATATCATTTAAAAGACACAAAAAAGCGATCTATTTCTTCCATGAAACAAACCATCGCTGCACTAAAATTTATTTTTTCCGATGTATTAAATAAAGAAATCCCCGATAGTTTGAATATCCGATTTCGAAAAGAAGAGAAAATTCCCGTTGTTCTTTCTGAGTTAGAAGTGGCTCAAATTATAAATACTGTTTCAAACTTGAAACATAAAACAATCTTGATGACTATTTATTCGTCCGGGATTCGTTTAAACGAGCTGATTTCTCTTCAAATAAAAGATATAGATTTTGATCGAAATCTAATCGTTGTTAAAATGGGAAAAGGGAAAAAAGATCGACAGTCTGTTTTATCGAACTCATTAAAAAGTGTTTTGTATAAATATTTTGAAAATTATAAACCATCCAATTACTTGTTTGAAGGTCAAAAAGGAGGGAAGTATAGCGCGAGCTCAGTTCAAGCTATTATGAAAAAAGCAGTAAAAATTTCTGGTATTAAAAAACATGCAACCGTACATACACTTCGGCATAGTTTTGCAACTCATTTACTCGAGAATGGTACCGATATTAGGTTTATTCAAGAATTGTTAGGGCATAAAAGATTAGAAACAACTCAGATTTATACGCACATGTCAAAAGTAGTCTTTGATAGAATAAAAAGCCCTTTAGACAGGTTGAAAATAAAATGACCCCCTCCATCACTCATCCATTCCGCAAAAAGTGGGGACAAAATTTTCTCACAGACACCAATCTTTTGGATCGAATCGTTCGCACCGTTGATCCTCAAAAAGATGATTCCATATTAGAAATCGGGCCCGGCGATGGATCGCTTACGGAAAAAATATTTCCCAATGTAAAAGAAATGGCCGCCATTGAAATTGATCCACTCCTCATTAAGCATCTATCCATCCGATCTGATCTACAGGGATTACTTATAGTTCATGGGGATGTATTGCTCCAGGATATTGAAGAAATTCCAATTACTAATCCAGTCCGCGTGGTTGGAAATATTCCATATAATATTACCTCTCCCGTCATATTTTGGCTGATCGAGCAATTGGATTTTTGGGATGATGCGTTCATTATGATGCAAAAGGAAGTAGGGCAGCGACTCACTGCAAAAATCGGCACAAAGGAATACAGTCGTATTTCTGTAATTGTGAGTGTTTACCTGGATGTGGAAATTTGTTTTACAATTCCACCGGATGTTTTTTATCCAAAACCAAACGTGGATTCGGCCATTATAAAATTTTCTAAAAAAGAACAGCCTGTGGTTCCTGATGATCAATTCATAAAATTCAATAAAATCGTAAAAGCCGCTTTTTCCAAGCGCAGGAAAATGCTCAGAAATTCCTTGAGTGGTTTTGATATTTCTGATAAAATCAAGGAAGAAGTAGATTTTACTCGTCGACCTGAGACCCTTTCCATCCTAGAGTTTGCGAAACTTTTAGGCTGACGTTATGTTATATCTATCTCTTGTTGGGTGGCATACTGTAAAAGGTGTAAATTGCTCGACTTTTCCCTCAACATAATTCGAGGTTTTAACATATGGCCAAAGCAGGTAGAGCAATAAATGAATCCAACCGCAGTCTAAGTCAGTACTTGGAAGAGATCGGCAAATATGAACCGCTCCATCCATCCCGTGAGGTAGAACTGGCCCAGGCTATCAAAAAGAACGACCGTCAAGCCATGAAGGAATTAGTGGAAGCCAACCTTCGGTTTGTGGTTTCCGTAGCGAAAGATTATCAAGGCCAGGGACTTCCTTTGACGGACCTTATTAACGAAGGCAACATGGGCTTGATGAAAGCTGCCGGCCGTTTTGATGAAACGCGCGGATTCAAATTTATCTCCTATGCTGTGTGGTGGATTAGACAATCCATTTTGCAGGCACTGGCAGAACATTCCAGAATTGTACGTTTACCGTTAAACAGGGTAGGAACGATTTCGAAAATCACAAAACAAGCTGAAAAACTTGAAGCTGAAGTCGAACGTTCGCCAAATGAAGAAGAAATCGGACGTAACCTAGAAATGACCAGTGATGAAGTGATTGATGCCATGCGGATTTCCCGCCGGCACCATTCGCTGAATGCACCGTTTCGTGATGGTGATAAAAACTCTCTTATTGATGTAATTGAAGACGATGGCCAAATTCATCCGGATGAACCGCTTATGGCGGAATCGCTGAAGGATGAAATCCGTCAATCTCTTGAAACATTGAAAGAGCGTGAGCGTCAAGTGATCAAAATGTATTTTGGCATTGGTCGTGACTACGCTCTTACCCTGAATGAAATTGGAGAAGAATTCAGTTTAACCCGGGAACGGGTACGCCAGATCAAAGAAAAGGCAATCCGCCGTCTGCGCCACCGCTCCCGCAGTAAATCCTTAAGAACGTATTTAGGCTGATCGAGAGGAGGTGAAATAGATCATGGTTGAAGTTACCGTAAGAAACGGGGAACAACTCGAAAGGGCACTGCGCCGCTTCAAAAAGAAGTGGGAACGTGCCGGTGTCTTACGTGAAGTCAGACGAAAATCATTCTATATCAAACCGAGCGATGAGCAGCGGGCTGCACGGAAAAAAGCGGCACGCAGACGTATGCGTTTTGCAAGGTATGGCAAATAATTTTTGTCTGCATTGCTCAAAAATGAAAAAGGTTCGGTATTTCACCGAACCTTTTTTATTGTCCTGAAGGATCCTAAATGATTATTCGCAGCATTTCAGGCGTACGGGGAGTCGTCGCCACCTATCTTACCACTGATTTAGTCAAGGTCTATGCCCGGGCGATTCACACCCATCTAGAGCCGGGACTCGTTTTTCTCGGTAGGGATAGCCGACCATCGGGGGAAGAGCTCCTGGAATCATTTACGGAAGAACTAATTCGTCTCGGCAGGGATGTAATCGTTTGCGGTACGGTACCTACACCCACGGTCCAGTTCATGGTTGAAAAATCTGAAGCGGCTGGAGGTGTCATAATTACCGCCAGCCACAATCCCATCGAGTGGAATGGATTAAAATTTGTTCGTTCTGACGGCACCTTTTTTCATTCCGACAATTGTAATGCATTGTTTGGATTGGTGGACAATGATGAGAAAGTAGCAAATGCGGAACAACCGGGCATGTTTTTCCCGGATCAAAATTCTATTTTAAAACACTCCATACACACGGTTGAACTTTCCTGTATTGATTTAAATGCCATTCGAAAGCGGCAATTTAAAGTTGTAATAGACGCGGTGAATGGCGCCGGTTCAGAAGCGCTACCCCTTTTGCTAACGCATTTGGGTTGTAAAGTGGTTTCCATCCATTGTGAGGGTAATGGCGAATTCAACCGCGGCACGGAGCCCCTTCCGGAAAATTTAAAAGATTTAAACAAAGCTGTCGTTGAAAATGACGCCAATGTTGGTTTTGCCTTGGACCCGGATGCAGATCGACTGGCAATTGTGAATGAAAAAGGCGAACCCCTTGGTGAAGAATACACCCTTGTTCTGGCTGCGGAAGGATATATCCGGAAAAAGCAGGCGAAGGAAACATTTGTCACCAACCTTTCCACTTCGCTGGCTCTGGAGAAAATGGCAGAGCATTACGGTTGTACCGTTGAGCGATCCGCCGTCGGTGAAATCAATGTGGTTCAACATATGCTAAAAATTGGTGCAGAGTTGGGCGGAGAAGGGAACGGCGGTGTCATTCTTAAAGAAGCACATTTAGGCCGTGATTCAATGGTAGGAACGGCAATGGTTCTAAACCGCATGGCCCAGGATGATAAGCCCATCAGTGAAATTCACGCCGCCTTGCCTCAATTCCATATTGTAAAAGATAGGATTGACTTGGATGGAATTGATAAGGATGCTATCCTGGAAAAAGCCAAATCCGTATTTACTGATGCTGAAGTAAATACAATTGACGGGGTTAAATTCATTTGGGAGGATCGCTGGATACATCTGCGGGGTTCCAATACGGAACCGATCATGCGGATCTACGCCGAAGGGCCAACGACAAGTACTGCGCAAGGACTTGTTGATAAAATCAAGGAAGCCATTGTATGAAAACAAGAAGGATAAATATTTAATTTCAATCAATTAAATTCCTGATATAAAATAAAGTAAAATCACGATGGAAATATACACAAATCGAATTGATCAAATAGGCGCACAGGAAAGAGTCGCAAGATTGTTTTCCAGGAGTATTAAAAAAGAATCCAAAATGGATGCGCTTAATACTGTATTAAGTATGATAGATTTGACCACGTTGGAAGGAAAAGATTCTCCAGGAAAAGTGAAGCAATTGTGCTACAAAGCAGCCCATTTGCATGATCAGTTTCCCAATTTACCATCCGTGGCAGCTATTTGTGTCTATCCGACAATGGTCCCAATTGCAAAAGAAACACTTGAAGGAACAAACATTAATGTTGCATCTGTAGCAACGGCTTTCCCAAGTGGAATGGCATCGCTTGAGTATAAATTGGAAGAAGTTAAAATGGTGGTTACGGCTGGAGCGGATGAAGTGGATATGGTCATTTCAAGGGGAAAATTTCTTCGAGGTGAATATGATTATGTCGCAGATGAAATCGCTCAAGTAAAAGAAGCCTGCGGGGAAGCCCATTTAAAAGTAATTTTAGAAACAGGCGAACTGGTCACCTTGGATAATGTTCGATTGGCCAGTGATATTGCCATGGAAGCAGGGGCAGATTTTATTAAAACATCAACGGGGAAAGTATCGCCGGCGGCCACACCACCCGTGGTACTTGTTATGCTCGAAGCTATTCGTGATTATTATAAGAAAACAGGCAAAAAAATCGGAATGAAACCTGCCGGCGGAATCAGCAAGTCAAAACTGGCAATTCAATATCTCGTAATGGTAAAAGAAACATTGGGCCAAGATTGGCTGCATGCTGATTTATTTCGATTTGGCGCTAGTTCTTTGGCGAATGATGTATTGATGCAAATCGTTAAACAGACAACCGGCGTCTATCAGTCAGCAAATTATTTTTCCATTGATTAAAGATTTATCACCCATGAAAACAAAAACTAAAAAATCAAAATTGAAAAAAGATTGGACTTATAGCCCAGCGCCCGAAAGTACGGACCATGTTCAGATTTCAGAAAAAAATGATCTTTTTATCAATGGAAAGTTTATTCCACCAGAAAAAAGGAAATATTTCGAAACTATAAATCCCGCCAATGAGGAAAAATTGGCTGATGTGGCAGAAGCGGATAAAGCAGATGTTGATAAAGCTGTGAAGGCAGCCAGGAAAGCCTACGAAAAAGTCTGGTCCAAAATGGATCCTGCCGTACGGGGAAAATATATTTATCGTATTGCTCGATTGATCCAGGAACGTGCAAGAGAATTTTCAGTCATCGAAACCATGGATGGGGGAAAACCCATTCGTGAGTCCAGAGATATTGATATCCCATTGGTGTCAGCGCATTTCTTTTATTATGCCGGCTGGGCCGATAAACTGGGATATGCGTTTCCAGGGAAAAAGGCAGAACCAATCGGTGTTGCTGGGCAAATTATTCCATGGAATTTCCCATTATTAATGGCAGCCTGGAAAATAGCGCCGGCGTTAGCCACAGGAAATACAGTAATATTAAAACCGGCAGAAACAACGCCCTTAACCGCAATGAAATTGGCGGAAATTATTCAAGAAGCAGAATTGCCGCATGGCGTTGTGAATATCATCAATGGTGATGGAAAAACCGGCCGAGCTTTGGTCGAGCATCCTGATGTAAATAAAATTGCCTTCACCGGCTCTACCGACGTTGGGAAATTGATTATGAAGTCAATAGCAGGTACCGATAAAAAATACACTCTGGAACTGGGCGGAAAAGCAGCCAATATTATATTTGAAGATGCGGCCATCGATCAAGCGGTAGAAGGAATCATTGATGGAATATTTTTTAATCAAGGACACGTATGCTGTGCCGGCTCGCGGTTATTTGTTCAAGAAAGTGTAGCCGAAACAGTTGTTTCGAAACTAAAAGACAGAATGGAATCTTTAATTGTGGGCGACCCTCTGGATAAAAACACAGACATTGGCGCAATCAATTCAAAGATGCAGCTGGATAAAATTAAAATGTATGTAGACATTGGGAAAAATGAAGGTGGATCAATTCATCAATCGTCATGCAAGTTGCCTGAAAAAGGTTATTGGTATGCTCCCACATTATTTACGGATGTGAGCCAGTCTCATCGTATTGTGCAGGAAGAAATATTTGGTCCTGTATTGGCGATTCAAACCTTCCGAACCGTAGATGAAGTCATCACTAAAGCGAATAATATACCTTATGGACTTTCCGGTGGCGTATGGACGGATAAGGGTGCAAAAATATTCCAGGTATCCAAGGCCATTCGGGCAGGAGTCCTTTGGGCGAATACATTTAACAAATTTGATCCCACATCACCTTTCGGTGGATATAAGGAGAGCGGCATGGGTCGCGAAGGCGGTTTAGAAGGATTAATGCCATATGTTCATTTGGTGTAAGGGGAGATAAAATTATGCCTAAACGAGAAAATATTAAAAAAACATATAAGCTCTACATTGGTGGAAAATTCCCCAGGACAGAATCTGGACGATATATAAGCTGGACAAATTCAAAAAATACGTCAGCGGTTAATATTTGCCGAGGATCCAGAAAAGATTTCAGGAATTCCGTGGTTGCTGCCCGTAGTGCGTTTTCTGGTTGGAGTTCAAGTACAGCATATAATCGCAGTCAAATATTATACAGGATTGGAGAAATGCTGGAAGGCAGACGCAGCCAGTTTATGGATGAATTGGTTCTTCAGAGCTCTCCGAAAAAAACAGCGGAAAAAGAAATCAACCAATCCATAGACCGATTAATTTATTATGCCGGTTGGGCGGATAAATATCAACAAATATTCAGTCGAGTAAATCCTGTGGCATTGCCCTATTTTAATTTTTCTTATCCCGAA
>JAYEFG010000129.1:0-25822 GCA_034658595.1 Fidelibacterota bacterium
AAATGAAGTTCCCTTATGCCCGTAAGAACGGGTAATCATACCCTTCATATGTTTGATTTCTCTGTCGATCGTCCGGGCTACAAAAGTGGCGCCGGCACCCAAAGATAGAGTCAATGGATTGAAAGGGCGGTCGAGAGAACCCATGGGAGTTGATTTGGTGATCTTACCCACTTCAGAAGTGGGGGAATATTGTCCTTTGGTCAAGCCGTAAATCCGGTTATTAAACAACATGACATTGATATCCAAATTCCTGCGCAGAAGATGGATGGTATGGTTGCCGCCGATGGAAAGGGCGTCGCCATCCCCAGTGACTACCCAAACCGATAGGTCCGGATTAGATAGTTTTACACCGGAGGCAATGGCTGCTGCTCTTCCATGAATGGTGTGAAATCCGTAGGTATTCATATAATAAGGAAAACGGCTGGAACAGCCAATACCAGAAATGAAAACAAAGTTTTCTTTATCCACACCTAAATCAGGGAACACCTTTTGTGCTTGAGCCAGGATAGCATAATCACCGCAACCGGGACACCAACGCACCGCTTGATCTGAAGAAAAATCTGCCCGAGTGTATGTTTTTACTGATGATTCTGACATAACCTTATCCTATTAAATCTATTGCTGCTTGTTTAATGTCCGCAGTACTGATTGGTTTCCCGCGGACTAGATTGAGTCCTTTTGCATCCACTAGGAATTCACTACGAATCATTTTAATCAATTGCCCGTAATTGATCTCGGGAATTAAAATATATTTGAATTTAATCAATATTTCACCCAAATCCTTTGGCAATGGATTGACCCATCGCAGGTGCAGATGACTGACTTTTTTCCCATCGCTCTGAAGTGCTTCCGCTGATGAACGGCAGGCCCCTTTGGTCCCGCCCCAGCTGAGGATTAATAGATCACCGCTGGCATTGCCAAAAATTTCAGATGGTCCAAATTCATGGGAAATTTTTTCTACTTTCAAAGCCCGTGTTTCCACCATGTGATGGTGATTCTCAGGATCATAGCTTACATTTCCGGTTACATCTTCTTTCTCAAGTCCACCGATGCGGTGTTCTAATCCTACTGTTCCGGGAACGGCCCAGGGACGGGCTAAAGTTTTTTTCTGTCTTAAATAGGGCATAAATTGGCCATCAACGATTTGATCTATATCAGCGAATTTCACTTCAAACGGATTGAGATCATCCAATCGGGGAACCTGCCAAGGTTCCGAACCATTCGCCAAATATCCATCCGTTAAAATCATGACAGGTGTCATGTATTTCACTGCAATTCGGCATGCTTCATAAGCGACATAGAAACAATCTCCTGGTGTTGCCGATGCAACAATTGGCATAGGTGCTTCCCCATTTCTGCCGTACATGGCCTGGAGTAAATCAGACTGTTCCGTTTTGGTAGGCAGACCAGTGCTGGGGCCCCCCCGTTGAACGTTAATAATCACTAAGGGCAATTCAGCAATAATTGCTAAACCTAATGCCTCACCTTTTAGAGCAACACCCGGGCCTGAAGTTGCAGTAATACCGAGATTACCTGCGAAAGCAGCGCCGATTGCAGAGCCAATACCGGCGATTTCATCCTCAGCCTGAAAAGTTTTTATCCCTAAATGTTTCCAGGCAGCAAGGGTATGCAGGATATCACTGGCCGGTGTGATGGGATAGCCTCCATAAAATAATCCCAACCCGGACTTTTCTGCCGCCGCAGCTAATCCCAATGAAAGGGCATAATTTCCGACGATATTTCGGTAAGTACCGGCGGGCAAGCTGGCCTTATCAACGGTATACCGGGTGGTAAAAATTTCGGTTGTTTCACCATAGTTATAGCCCGCATCCATGGCGCGAATATTCGCCTCAACCAATTCAGGGCGTTTACCAAATTTAATCGCTAACCAATCTTTCGTTGGCTGGGTGGGCCGGTTATAAATCCAGAATAACAGTCCCAGGGCAAAAAAGTTTTTCGTTCTATCGACTGTCCTAGGAGGAAGACCCATATCTGCACAGGCACGGGAAACAATTTTACTCATTTCTATGAAATAAACCGTATAATAATCGTCCAAAGTACCGTCTTCAAGCGGGTTGGATTCAAATCCAGCTAATTTCAAGTTTCTCAGCGAAAATGCGTTGGCATTGCAAATAATGGTCCCCCCTGGAGGCAATTCTTTTTGGTGTACTTTTAATGCCGCAGGGTTCATTGCTACCAGTACGTCCGGTGCATCCCCCGGTGTGTGGATAACCTTGGAACTGAATTTAATCTGAAAGGCACTGACCCCTGCAAGTGATCCGGCCGGTGCGCGAATTTCTGCCGGGAAATCCGGCAGTGTACTTAAATCATTGCCCACAATGGCAGTGGTTTCCGTAAAACGGCCACCTGTAAGCTGCATTCCGTCACCGGAATCCCCGGCGAACCGAATGACAACTTCATCTACTTGTTGTGTAGCTTTACTCATAATTTTTCCTGGGTAATAATGGTATGAATTATATGTGTGATAGAATAAATATTATCCCGTTTGGTTGGATTGTTTTAATGCGCTTATATCAATTAAAAACATGTTTCCCGGCTTTTTGCCAGAACTGAATTTACAGACCTAAATTAACTGAAATCAATGTATTGTGAATGAAAAAATAGGGTGCTTGCAGGATTTGTTTTCCGTTACTAAAATTGAATAGAGGGATTTATGACTGAGCGGAAAGATGACAGACAATTATCCATGTTCCCGGAAGTTCCCGGGACTGGATCCATACCATCCATATCAACGATGCCTGCCTTTGAAAAAGCACTGGGCAACCTGATTAAAATGAGTGACCTGGGTGCTTTCATTCAACTTAATATCCAAGGATTGGAAAAAAGTTTTAGCCTCAATCTTAAGGATTATGCCATACCCGATGATTTTATTCAATTGCCCCAGAACTATTCTCCAATAATCGTTCACTTATTTCCACAGCTGCTGCGGAATCGCATCAAAAAAGAAGTTTATGATATTAAAGCTTTTTTTAATCGTGGAAATTCCTTTAAAACGTCCTTTGGCTATTTTTTATTTCGATCTCATTTCAATGAATGGAAAGAATTCATTCAATCCCACAGGCAAACACTGGTTGAATACCTTTCAGAAAAACTGGTAAAGGGCAAATACGGACAATATTATATTGCCATGTTAACTGAAGGATATAAATTAATCCAAACTGTAGGGGATATCACTGCTCCCTGGGAATTCAGGCGCCATCTGCTGTTGAAAGATATTGAAGCTGAAAGAAAATCCCTGGTAGAGACTGGAACAACAATTCAGAGTCTAAAACCCACTGAGATTGACTATCCTTTTCAACTAATGGTGTTGAAAACTGGTCATATCCCCATGGTATTGCATCAATTCCTGCATCAAATCCAAATCTTGTCCGTATTTAAGTCAATCCATTTGGAATATTTATCCGATCGTGAAATAAATACGATAGAAGATATCAGGAGACTGGTAGAAGGCTTTTAACCTCTCCTTAAAACACACTAATTTTACGCCTATGGCAAAGCGCAATCAAATTAAACTGACTCAATTTTCTCACGGCGCCGGCTGAGCCTGCAAGATCGGTCCAGAGGACCTAGCCCAGGTACTGGGTGATCTTGAAACTGCCTACGATGAAAATGTTATCGTTGGATTTAATGGCTCTGACGATGCGGCAGTAGTACGCCTTGAGGGTGGAAAACTTGTGGTTCAGACAGTAGATTTTTTTTCGCCAATTGTAGATGATCCTTACCAATTCGGACAAGTTGCGGCGACCAATTCACTTTCGGATATTTATGCCATGGGTGCCGAACCCAGGTTTGCTCTCAATATTGTCGGTTTTCCTATTAATGATTTGCCAAAAGACATTCTTTCTGAAATCCTTCAGGGCGGCGCCGATAAAGCCAAAGAAGCGGGTATTCCCATTGTGGGAGGCCATTCAATTGATGATAAAGAACCAAAGTATGGGTTGGTGGTGACAGGCGAAGTTGAAGAAAGTCAATTGGTTAAAAATAATGGTGCTCGGGTTGGGGACGTGTTGGTTCTCACAAAACCACTCGGTACTGGCATTATTTCAACCGCAATTAAACGAGGATTGGCCTTGGAGGGGATGATTGGTAATGCCATAAAATGTATGACAATCCTCAATGCTTCAGCTTCAAAACTGATGCATCAATTTGACGTTCATGCCGCCACCGACGTAACCGGATTTGGCTTGTTGGGACATCTATCCGAAATGTGCAAAGCCAGTGGTGTTTCTGCCGAAATTCAATTTGACAACCTTCCCTTTTTGGAAGGTGTTGATTCTTTAGCAAAGGATGGTGTTATTCCAGGCGGCACAAAACGTAATCTGAGATATGTTTCCAAATTTGTTTCTTTTGCTGACACACTAAGTGACTCACAAAAAATAATGGCTTCAGATGCCCAGACATCCGGCGGATTGCTGGTAGCCCTGCCCCAGGATCAAGCACAGGCATATGCAGAAAACTGCACAGATGCCACAGGACTACAGGCCCAACAGATTGGTCTCTTTTCCCAAAAACAAAGTTTAGAAATAATTGTACAATAGTGAACACAGATCAGTGCCCCTTACAAACCATATTTAATTAATCCCTTTTAAATACGATAAAAAATGTCGTATTTATTCCTTGTAGTGCATTTTTTGTATGGGGTAAATTCCAAATAGGCGGAAATCAAGATGTTAAAGATTACACGAAAAGTCGAATATGCCCTTATCGCCCTGCGGCACATGCAATCCGCTGAATCTGGCGGACTAACAAGTGCCAAGGAAATTGCATTGCACTATGGGATACCCAATCCATTGCTGGCTAAAACACTTCAACACATGGCCCGGGATGGCATCATTGAAGCCGTTCAAGGTCCGGCGGGAGGATATCGTATCGCT
The DNA here is from genome assembly GCA_034658595.1 of Fidelibacterota bacterium. GTDB lineage: Bacteria > Fidelibacterota > Marinisomatia > Marinisomatales > TCS55 > TCS55. The sequence continues at coordinate 4,896 of JAYEFG010000129.1, forward strand.
GCTAATCTGGAACAGATTTCTCTGAAGGATTTCTTCGAAAAAATGGAGGGGCCACTAGGGATAATGGATTGTTATTTTGATTCCGATTGTATTCAAATCGGTGCGTGTAATATTCGTGTTCCCATCCAGCGAATCAATGACAATATGCGGAATATGTTTTCACAAATGTCCCTCCGGGAGGTGACCCAATAATGGCCCAAGTAAAAGAAGAACAGGTAATCGAAATTTTAAAACAATGTTATGATCCGGAACTCCCAGTAGATCTATGGAATTTAGGATTAATCTATAATATCCAGATCCAGGCCTCTTATGATGAAGTACGGTCTGACGTAAATATTGTTATGTCCCTCACAACGCCCGGTTGTTCCATGGGACAGCATATGTCTCAGGATATAAAGAATAAACTGGAAGCGATGGATGAGGTCAATCAGGCTTTTGTTGAAGTAACATTCGATCCACCATGGAATCCTGAAATGATCACAGATGAAGCAAGGGAAAAACTGGGGTTAGGTGTATCCGCACCGAAGGAACGGACAGAACAAAATATTAACATGGAGTGGGAATAATGGAAACACAAACAAAAACGCAAGAAATTTTTGATGCGGGAATTACGGTAACTGAAAAAGCAGCCAAACGCCTATCTGCTGTTATGAAAGTGGAAGGGAAAAAGGAATATGGCCTTCGTATGGAAGTCACCACCGGCGGCTGCTCAGGTATGAACTACAATATGTCCTTTGAAAAAGAGCAGAAAGAATTCGACAAAGTTTTTGAGAGCCAAGGAATGAAAATCTTCTGCAACCTGAAAAGTTACCTATACCTCAAGGGAATCAAGATAGATTTTTCCAATGATATTCTAAATGGCGGGTTCAAAATTGTCAATCCCAATGCGGAACGCACCTGCGGCTGCGGAACGAGTTTTTCCGTTTAAAAATGTCTGAAAACCAACAAATCATTGATAAAACCCTTGACCGGGAATACGAATACGGTTTCATTACTGAAATCGAACAGGAAACGATTCTGCCGGGATTGAATGAAAATGTGATCCGACTGATTTCATCCAAAAAAAATGAGCCAAAATGGATGCTCGATTGGCGCCTGAAAGCCTATCATCATTGGCTAAAAATGGTTGAACCTGATTGGGCTAAACTCAATTATCCGGAAATTGATTACCAGACTATTTCTTATTATTCTGCTCCTAAGAAAAAAGAGGAATTGAAAAGCTTGGATGAGGTGGATCCTGAATTATTGGATACCTATAATAAACTTGGTATACCCCTTGAAGAACAAAAACTACTGGCTGGTGTTGCTGTAGATGCGGTTTTCGACAGTGTATCTATAACAACTACATTCAAGGAAGAACTTGAAAAAGCAGGAGTTATTTTTTGTTCCTTTTCGGAAGCAGTTCATAATCACCCCGAGAAAATTAAAAAATATTTAGGGAGTGTTGTCCCCATTACAGACAATTATTTTGCAGCGCTTAATGCAGCTGTATTCAGTGACGGGAGTTTCGTATATATCCCCCAAGGTGTTCGATGCCCAATGGAACTGTCCACTTATTTCAGGATCAACGCCGCTAACACGGGCCAATTTGAACGAACTCTGATTGTGGCAGAAGAAGGCAGTCATGTTAGCTATCTTGAAGGATGCACCGCCCCCATGCGGGATGAGAATCAACTCCACGCTGCTGTGGTAGAATTGGTGGCTCATAAGGATGCAGAGATAAAATATTCCACAGTCCAAAATTGGTATCCGGGAGACCCAAAAACAGGCAAGGGCGGTATTTACAATTTTGTGACCAAACGAGGTACCTGTCTTGGGGATAATTCTAAAATTTCATGGACGCAGGTTGAGACCGGTTCTGCAATTACCTGGAAGTACCCCAGTTGTATCTTAAAGGGGAATAATTCGGTGGGAGAATTTTATTCCGTGGCCCTGTCCAACAATTTCCAGCAGGCGGATACGGGAACTAAAATGATCCACTTGGGAAAGAATACACGCAGTACTATCATCTCTAAAGGCATTTCCGCCGGTAAAGGACAGAATACATACCGCGGTGGTGTTAAAATCATGAAAGGTGCTGAAAATGCCCGAAACTATTCCCAGTGCGACTCGATCCTCATTGGGAATGGATGTAGTGCACATACCTTCCCTTATATCGATGTTCGCAACCCGACCGCACAAATGGAGCATGAAGCATCTACGTCACGAATTGGTGAAGATCAATTGTTCTATTGCAACCAACGGGGAATTTCCACAGAGGATGCGGTCTCCTTGATCGTAAATGGATTCTGCAAAAAAGTCTTCAACGAACTGCCTATGGAATTTGCGGTTGAAGCGCAAAAACTCATGGAAGTGAGTTTGGAAGGGGCCGTGGGTTAAACCGCCTACCTTTTAAAGGTGGCAAGGATGTGACAGCGGAATGAAGGAGCGGCGTGTTGGAAGGATGGAGTGTTGGAGTAATGGAGTATTGTCATGAGTGATTTTACAGCAAGAAGAAATATTAACCGTGGGTATATGAAACTGGATGTTTGGAAGAAGTCCATCCAACAATTAAAATTGATTCATACGCTTATTGATCCTAAAAAATCCAATTTTAAAATGGCGGTGCAAATCCTGGATTCCACCCAATCCGTTTCATCAAATATTGCAGAGGGATATTGCCGGCGACATTTAAATGAATATATCCAATATTGTTACATCGCGTTGGAATCCCTCGGGGAAACACTTACCCGCTCTATGGGGTTTAAGGAAATCAATGTAATCACAGATAAAAATTTAAAAGCTATTGATGCACTGCATTACGAAGTTGAAAACACCATAACTCCATTATTCAATGTTAGAAATTAAAAACCTACACGCCGGCGTTGCCGGAAAAAAAATCCTGAATGGGATTAGTCTGACGGTTAAACCGGGTGAACTCCACGCCATCATGGGACGCAATGGTTCGGGAAAAAGCACCCTTGCCAATGTGATTACCGGACGGGATAATTATGATGTTATGGAAGGAACCATTACCTATAATGGTATTGACTTGCTGGAAATGTCCACCGATGACCGGGCCTTGGCGGGAATTTTCATGTCCTTTCAATACCCGGTAGTCATCCCCGGGGTGAATAACACTTACTTCATACGGGCTGCGTTGAATGCCAAACTCAAGCATAAAGGACTCAAAGAAATCAATGCCGCAAATTTTATGCGTCTCATCCGTGAAAAACTGAAACTGGTCGACATGGATGAAAAATATTTAAGTCGTGCCGTAAATGATGGCTTTTCCGGTGGTGAGAAAAAACGAAATGAAATCCTCCAAATGCTGACCCTTGAACCTACATTATCTATCTTGGATGAAACCGATTCCGGGCTGGACATTGATGCCTTGAAGATTGTAGCGGAAGGAGTAAATAATTTCCGAAATGGGGAACGCGCCTTCCTGGCAATCACCCATTACCCACGATTATTGGAATATATGCACCCGGATTACATTCACGTTCTTATCGATGGTGAATTTGTAAAATCCGGGGATAGATCTCTGGCGTTTGAGTTAGAAGAAAAAGGCTATTCCTGGTTAGAAAAATGACCTATTTAAAAGAACAGTTCGACGCCCTTCTTGAATATTGGCCTGATGAAGATCAGGCGCTCCGATCTTTGAGAAAAGATGCCTTTAAACACTTTAACAAGCTGGGCTTCCCCAACAAAAAATGGGAAGAATGGAAGTTCACAAATTTCTCCGGAATCGAAAAATCGGAATACCGTTTATCCTGGGCCGATGACCTGCCCCAGATCCCAAGCCAAATCCCAGGACAGATTTCAGACACCCACACCATTTTTATTATTAATGGTCATTATCAGTCCCAATTGACTGATATACCCCATGGTGTCACCGTTCCAACAGGGCTGGATCATTTTAAATCAAATCCGGATTTCTATGCCTTAAATGGCAGCAAAAATCCCTTTTTTGCCCTAAACACATCCATGATGAATTCAGGTGTTCCGGTAATGGTAGCACCAAATACCATTGTAAAAAAACCGATCCAAGTCATTTATTTTATGACTGATTTATCCGATCCATTAATGAATCATCCACGCTATATTTTTGAAATTGGTGAAAATTCACAAGTTACCATTATCGAACATTATATCGGTATTTCCGGACTCCCCTATTTTGTAAATCCGGTGACACAAGCCACACTGGGTCAAAATGCATCCTTGAATCATATCCGAATTCAAGAAGACGACGAAGCGGGAAATCATACTGCTTCCACCCATTATAATTTGGCATTTGATTCGCGCCTAAACGCTACTGGAATATCAATAGGTGGTCAACTGGTTCGCCACGATATTCAGCTTAAATTCTACGGCGATGGTGCCAATGCAACAATAAATGGTTTATCCCTTACGGAGCATAACCAGCACCATGATCAACATGTGTTGGTTGATCATCAAAATGATGCGTGTCACAGTCGTCAACTATTCAAATATATCCTGGCTGATAAATCTTCAGGTGTGTTTAATGGAAAAGTAATCGTTCGCAAAAATACCAAACAAACAGACGCAGATCAGTCCAACAAAAATTTGTTGCTGAGCCCAACAGCACTCATGAATGCCAATCCCCAACTTGAGATCTATGCAGATGATGTGAAATGTTCACATGGTTCTACCACAGGTCAAATTGACCCGGAAGCCATCTTTTACCTCTGCTCCAGGGGGATTAGTAAACGGAAGGCAACAGAATTGATCATTAGTGGATTCGCCAAGGATATCCTGGATACTGTTAATAATGAGAATGTGAATGCATACGTAAGTGATAAAATTGAGAATTGGTTAGAAAGGGTACAAAGCGATGACTGATATTAACGATACCCTTGCATCCATCAAGAATGAATTTTCCATTTTTACCGATACAAGAGATAAATATGTTTACCTGGTAGACCTGGCAAAAGATACGACTGGGTTGCCCCTACAATATCAAGTGGAAAAAAACAGGATTTATGGATGCACGTCACAGGCCTGGATCATCAAAGATAAAAATGGTGATTCCTTTTCTTTTCGTACTGATTCTGATGCCATGATCGTTAAGGGATTGCTTTCACTCATCGAGCGCACATTCAATGGCCATTCGAAAGAAGAAATTTTAACCGTGAATGGTAGCCAATTCCTCAATTCTGTTGGACTCGGAAACGCCATCAGCAGTCAGAGAACCAATGGCTTCGCCAGTGCCATACGCAAAATTCAAACTGAACTACTGAACTAAATATGTATTCTGATTTAGATGAACAGATAATAATTGAACGGGATTGTGAAGCAACCCTGATCCCCTTCGGAAATAAGATCACCCTGAAAAAGGGGGAAGAAGCCCGTATTACCCAGGCTTTAGGCGGAAGCTATACATTGATGATTCGTGGAAACTTGGTACGGATCGAAGGTAAAGATGGGGATGCAATCGGAAAAGTGGTGGAAATTCAACCGTGGCTGGAAAAACCAGAAAATAATAGCCGGGTTGATGAAAAGGCTGTCTGGGACGCCATGAGAACCTGCTATGATCCGGAAATTCCCGTGAATGTAGTTGATCTTGGGCTTATTTATTCCTGTGAAATTTCCGATGATGAAAATGGTGGTTCTTTCGTTGAAGTTAAAATGACATTGACCGCCCCCGGATGCGGTATGGGAGACATGATTGCCACGGAAGTGAAACAAAAAATTGAAGGAATCCCAGGAGCGTCCGAAGCTCGCGTGGAACTGGTTTGGGATCCACCCTGGGACCGAGAGATGATTACCGAATCGGCCAAACTCCAACTGGGTATGCTCTAATGCTGGACATCCAATTTATTCGCCAAGATTTTCCTATTTTCAACAATGGGAATGATAATTTTATCTATCTCGATTCCGCTTCCACAACGCAGAAACCGCAATCTGTTATTGACTCGTTAACATCCTATTATGATTCCTATGCTGCCAATATTCACCGGGCCCTGTATACCATCGGCGAAAAGGCTACAGATGAATATGAATGTGTTCGTAAAAAAGTAAAGCAATTTTTAAATGTACCGGATACCCATTCAGTTATATTCACCCGCAGTACCACAGAATCGTTAAACCTTGTGGCTTATGCATGGGGACAAAAATTTTTAACCGCCGATGATGAAGTATTGGTGTCAGAAATGGAACACCACAGCAACCTGGTTCCGTGGCAATTGACGACGGAAAAAACAGGTGCTTCATTAAAATATATTTCCCTCGCCGATGACGGCACACTAAACCTTGAATCATTAGATTCTTATTTTTCCGCCAATACAAAACTGGTGAGTGTGGGCCATCAATCCAATGTATTCGGAACCGTGAACCCGATTGCAAAGATCATTGCTGCAGCCAAAAATGTCGGTGCCATCACGGTGATTGACGGTGCCCAGGCTGTTCCCCATATGAAAGTGGATATCATAGAATTGGGTTGTGATTTTTACGCTTTTTCCGGGCACAAAATGGTGGGTCCTACTGGCGTCGGTGTTTTGATCGGCCCTATAGATTTACTGGAAGAAATGAATCCATTTATGGGTGGCGGTGAAATGATCAATACAGTAACCATGGAAAAGTCTACCTGGAACGACGTACCTTGGAAATTCGAAGCGGGGACACCCAACATTGCCCAGGTCATTGGATTGGGCGCGGCCATTGACTATTTGGAATCGATTGGAATCGAATCCATTCATGCCCACGAAAAAGAATTACTGGACTATGGGTTGGATATTTTGGCCCAAAATGATGACATTACTCTTTTTGGCAACCCGAAAGACAGGGGTGCAGTTATCCCTTTTAATGTGAAAAATATCCATCCCCATGATTTAGCAAAATTTCTTGATACCGACGGCATTTGTATTCGCGCCGGCCATCATTGCGCCCAACCGATTATGAATCACCTGGGGGTAACAGCTACCGCCCGGGCCAGCCTTTATCTATATAATGATAAAAATGACATTGATTGCCTGGCGGAAAGTATTGAAAAAACCGCCCGAATTTTCGCCTGATTCTTTCTTATTTTTGACCCGAAAACTATAAGTCCACAAAGGAGTTTAACCATGAGTGAAAATGGAAATGAAGTAAAAAAGTATAAATATCTCGTCACCATGCGCTGGTATGTAGAAACCGATGAAGAACTGGTGGCCGGTGCAGCAGAAACGGATGGAAAACTGCTGGAGATTGTTCGTCACCGAAAGGATGGTTCCAGCAGCTGCAGCACGTGTCCCACGCGGAACCCCGAAGGTTACGGCATTTTAGATTACCATCATTTTATGGGAGACAGGAAACCGGTTTACATGTCCACTGAACAGATAAAAGATTAAATGGAAACCATTTTTCTAAATGATTTTTTGGATGGCGGCATCCTGCGGGAAAAGATTTTCCGCGAAAAAGTTGCGAAAATTGACTGGTCCCAATATGCGGAAAAACGGGTACTCATTAAGGGCTGCTCAGAAGTACCAATTCCCACTTGGGCTTTTTTAATTTTGACAGCACAATTGGCGCAATATGTAGAACGAATTTATTTCGGTGAACTACGTTCCGCTGTTAAAATTTATGTAAGGGATTGAATATGAATATTGACCGAATAATCAGGGATGAATGAATATGAGTGAACGGGTAAGTTGGGAAGAATATTTTATGAATATCGCCCGTGAGGTGGCCACCCGGTCCACCTGCGACCGGAAACACGTGGGTGCAGTGATCGTTCGGGGTAAAACGATCTTGGCCACGGGATATAATGGTTCGATCCGGGGGCTTGCCCATTGCGATGATGCCGGTCATGAGATGGAAAACACTCATTGCGTAAGAACCATCCATGCTGAAGCAAATGCGATAGTTCAATCCGCCCGCCATGGTGTTAGATTAGAGGACAGTGAAATTTATATCACTGCGTCCCCATGCTATGACTGCTTCAAAATGATTGCCAACGCCGGTATTAATAAAATCTATTTTGGTGAATTTTATCGAGATGAGCGTATCATAGAACATGCTCGTGAGATTGCAATCAAATTGATTGATCTATCAAAGTAAATATTCTATAATCGAAAAAATTTATCAACTTTTATAAATAAAGAATTAGACTGAAATCTCTCCCATTGTCTTTCTTGATATGAATATCTATTATTGATATTCATATTATATACAGCATAAATCAGGCTACCGGGTGAATACTCCCATCTAAATACAAAAGTTCCTACTTCATTATCAATTTTGAAATCTTTATCATAACCGTATTCATAAGGCTCTAAATCAAATGTTTTTTCTTTCTTAAGTCTTCCATAATCATGATAGTCCATACGCACTTTGAAAGGTTGGTAGTACAATTCAAATGTCATCTTTGGTGACAGGGCAATATTCATTCTAACTTCCGTATTCCTTTGCTTTCTTATTGAATTAGAATAAATGATATTAGTTTTATTTTCATCTTCAATGATCCCAACCCATTGCATGGAAATCGGCTTATAATCCTCTGAGGACTCAATTGATAAATTAATATAATCAGTTGGCTTTAGTGTTAATTCGAAACCTAATGATCTACCCCATCCTCGCTGGCTCCCCTTATCAATATTAAAAGATGATCTAAGAACAATCCTCTTTCGGCGATCAGTTCGGACCCAAAAATCAAATGACTTCCATTCGTTATCCTTTACAATAACTGCCCGACCGTCTCTGTAAATATCGTCATCTTCAAATACTTCAGCACTATATTGAAGAGACCACCCCAGTCCCCAATAATTAGTGAAGTTATTTCTTTGTTCTAATTCAACATTATTTCGAGTTATTACCGCATCCCCTCTATCATCCGCAAAACGACCACCATAATTAAATTTTAATTCAAGTTGCTGATCAAGAAAAACACCTTTAGGGTTGTCTTGTCGGATAGCACCTCTAATCCCTCCATACCAATTATTATTTTTTTCCTGGAATCCCATTTTACTGACATCGAATTTTTCATCTTTATAACCACCCCAAAACCTTATGTCCCACCAAATAGGATCACGATATCCCATACTAAATCTGGATGCATAACCTGATGATCCATTATTCATTGAGTTTGCCGCTTCACCTTCAAATGAAAACTTGTTTTCCAATAAATTTAGAGACCAATCAAAATTAAATGATCTTGCTTGTTCGGATACTCCTTTTCGACTCAAATCGGTTGCCATAATTCCAATTGTAGATAAATCATTAATTAATGATTTTTCAAAACGACCAATAAAATAATTTGTATAAGGCTCAACCAAAAATTTTCTATTTTTCGTGATACCATCTACTTCATATGAATTTGTAGCATATTCCTGATTTGTAAATGCATTAATAATGCCATACTTAATTCCACTATCTGTTTCGCCAAGTAGTTTTGCTGCTGCGAGTATTTCTGTGTTTTCTGGCCTATTCTTTATACTGCCAGAATCGGGATCAAAGAATCCAGGCCTGCTGCCAATTCTTCTTGAGTTAAATGTTCTAAGTCTATTTCTAAAGAAGTTACCACCCTGAACGAAGAAAGGCCTCCTTTCCTCAAGCCGTGTTTCAAAGGCTGAAAGATTGAGAACTGAGGGATCTGCCTGAACCTGCCCAAAATCGGGGTTGAAAGTCATATTAATTGTAGTATTTGTGTTTAGATTATAACGCATATCCAGCCCAAGGTTCTGGGTCATCTGTTTCTCATTATCTTTAGTTTGTCCACCAAGCACATAGGGTGTTAATTCAATATTTCTTGATTGTGGAATTTTATTAATACCTCGCAAAATACCAAAGTGGGGAATGATACCTCTAACCCCCTTAGATCTCCCTGGCCAATGAATTTCCTCTTGCTTAGCAAAAAAACCTCGTTGAAATGATGCGCCCCACGTTTGTATTTCTTCGTTACTATACTGAAAAACATTAAAAGGTATGCGAATTTCTGCAGACCAACCATCCTCATTTATAGATACCCCACTATCCCAAACTGCATTCCAAGTTCTATCCCAACCTCTATGGCTTTGACCCGATACCGCTATATCTAATTGTACCCCAGCAGCATTAACAGCAAAATAATTACCCGTCTTATCATCATTATTTGAATCAAAACCAAAGCCTACCCAGTCAGAATTCCCTTCAAAAAATAATTCCCAGTCATCTCTACGCCCTCTGGTTGCCATTATCTTTTCTGGATTAGGATCAAAATTCAAAAAAGAAACGTATAAATAATTGTCATCATAAAGTATCCGTACTTCTGTTTCGACACTTGGTAATTCTAAATTATATGGTTCGTGTTGAAAAAACTCTTCAATCAATACTGCTTGTTCCCACACTTTATCATTAATAATACCATCGATTACTGGTGAGTTTTTCGTCCTTGTGGCCATAGCCACTTTATATTTCAATTTGCTAAGGTCCTCTACGACTCCCCTTTTCATGGATCGAAGGTCCCCCGCCTGAACCATGGTACAGGTAAAAAGAAATAAGAAGAGTGTTTTCATTAACCGTTTTTTTGGGGATGCTTTATAGCCCGGTAATTTAACTCTTTATTACTTCCCCATTCAATTCATATTCATGGATTTTCTGAAATGATTTCTACGATTGTATTCCGCAAATCCTTGATAGGGCATATATGGTCTGCATGGCCATTTTTCATCAGCCAAGATGTTTTCTGGAATTCTTTTGAAACAGGATGGCCCACATATTGTTCTACAACCCGTTTTCCAGAAAAACCAATATTCCCCGCACCTGATTCAAACAATCGAATCCCCCGCGATCCATAGCCAATAGCAACACCTCCCAGAGTGGGGTCAGTGATTATTGTAATCACCTTTAATCCCGCCCTTTCCACTCTGGTAATGGCTAATTGCGCTTTCGGGATACTGACCATAGATGAACAACCTGTATGCATGCGCGCGCCACCACCAGCCGCCTGGAGGATCATGGGAACTTGTTTTTCAATAGCGATTTCTGCTGCTCTCCATATTTTTTCGCCTGTACTCATACAAAAGGACCCTCCCAGGAATCCAAAATCATTGACACATAATACCGCCCTTTTGTCCTTTACTTTTCCATCTCCGGTGATCATAGCCGAGGGCAATCCGGTTTTTTCCCGTTCAGAAACCAGTTTTTTTTCATAACCGGGGAAATTCAATATATCTTTATCTAAAATAGTTGCTGTTTCCAAATGTTCGGTAAATGATTCTTTATCAAGAATGAGGTCTATATAGTCCCAGGCGGAGAGGCGGAGGTACCGATGATTGCAAATATTGCAAACAAAATCATCATTGGATAATTGATTAAAAGAGACCGGGTCGAATACACGGTTTCCATGTTGATCCCGGCATCCTTTATGGCGTTTGATATATCCGTTTGTATTTGGTTTGGGCAGGCGGGATTTATGTTCTCTTTTGGAGTGGTTTTCTTCTACCCATTGTCCCATTTTGGCCCAGCGATTTATTCTAAATTCATAAACCTCCTCCAGCGACAAAGCATTCAATTTTTGAATATTTTTCACCAATGCTTTTTTCAAAGACTTGATGGACTCCTGTGGATAACGGTGGGCCGGACCCTTGTGTTCATCAATCAATTCGTCCACAATCCCGTGGGTAAACCCTTCTTTGGAAGTGATCTGGCTAATTTCCGCCGCTTCATTGGCATGGTGTCGGTCATGATATAAAATAGAGGAACAGGCTTCCGGGGAAATTACAAGATAAGTTGAATTTTCCATAGCCAATGTAATGTCTGTACCCGTCAGCGCAATAGCGCCCCCACTGCAACCCCTATTAATAATGATAGAAATCGTAGGCATTTTGGAATTCACCAATGCCTTGATAGTTCCGCCGATTTTCCAGGCAATACCGCCCGCTTCCGATTCTTCTGTGGGATCTGCCCCTGGAGTATCCACAAAAATAATAATGATTCTATTTTCCTCATTGGCGATCTTCACCGCTTCGATAGCTTTTTCATAACTGGCGGGAGTGGGCATACCATGATTCCAACTGCGAATCAATTCCGGATCGGATATCATCTTTTGGAATGCTTTATAGTCAGAGGTGGGCCCGCTTTGCTGGCCAATCAACATTACCGGAATGTCTTTGAATGTTGCCCTGTGAATTTGGATTAAACAAGCGCCGAATGCATCACGGTGGAGACATTCTTCTACGTCAGAAAAAATGGATAAATAGTCTAAATACTTGGGGCGTTCAGGATGAAAAGAAAGTTGATACTTTTCGTATTCTGAAAGATTTTGAATTGTAACGGAGTCATAATGATCAAACTCCTTTTCAAAAGGAAAATAGAAATGACTGGGCATTGAACTGAATGTTAAGCAGCGCTGGAATCTGCCCCGAAAATTCCTTTATAAATTAACCCAAACAGGACCGTCTCCGCCTTCAGGGGGAACCCAGTCAATGATCTGGTAGGGATCCATGATATCGCAAGTTTTACAATGGACACAATTCGAGAAATTAATCTGGAGTCTCTGGCCATCTCCATCTGGTAACATTTCATAAACATTTGCCGGACAGAATTTCTCGCATGGGTTCCCGTATTCTTCTGTACACTTTGAAACACATACATCCTGATCCCTGATTTTCAAATGAGGCACCTGGTCTTCTTCGTGGGCAGTGGCTGAATAATAGACGTCTGTTACCTTGTCAAACAAATATGTACCATCAAATTGCAGATCTTGGTAACGGTTCTTTTTCACGCCCTTTTGCATCTTTTTATGCCCCGCTTCACTGGACAAACGGTTTTTAATTCCCCAGCCGCGACCACCTGTAAAAAGTCCAATTCCAGCATTGGCCAGCCCACCGAATAGACCACGGTCAAATCCCTGGTGGAAATTCCGTACCTTCCAAAGTTCATCCCTTATCCAACTGGATGCTATCCTCGAATCATAATCTGCCAGGTCCGATTCTGAAAATTTTCCTGTAGCAAGAGCTTCCGCAGTTGTTTCCGCCGCAAGCATCCCTGATTTCATGGCCAAGTGGATCCCCTTTAGTCTCTGACCATTCATAAAACCCGCTGAATCTCCGATAAGCATAGCACCACCCACCGACAATTTTGGGATGGAATACCAACCCCCTTCCGGCAATGATTTGGCACCATAAGCGATCATTTTACCCGCCGAAAGTAAAGAACGAATCCATGGGTGATTTTTGAGGCGCTGAAGTTCATGATGAGAATCCACTCCAGGATTTTGATAATCCAGGCCAACCACCAGCCCCAAGTCCCATATATCATTTTGCATTCCATATAGGAAAGCGCCACCAAATATGGCCTGACCCAGAGGAAAGCCCATGGTATGTGCCACATATCCAGGCGGGACAGTCCCAGAAGGCATCTGCCACAGTTCTTTTACTCCAACTGCCCAGACTTGCGGGTTACACCCTTGCATAAGTTCGTGCCGATCGATGAGGTTTTTCGTCAAGCTGCCTCTGGTACCTTCACCTAAAATGACAACCTTGGCGCGAATATCTGCCCCCGGTTCAAATTGAGGTTTTTTCTCTCCATTTTTATCAATACCCCGATCACCGGTACGCACACCGACTACCAGTTCACCTTCATACAAAAGTTTTGTACCAGCGAAACCGCAAAAAATATCTACACCTTCATTTTCACATTTGTTACCAAGCCAGCGAGTCAGTTTCCCTAATGAGGTCACAAAACAATGATGGTGACTCATAGAAGGTGGAACAAATGGAAAAGGAATTTTTTTGTTTTCCGTTAAATAATATAGATGTTCTTCTGATACCTCTGCTTCAAAGGGTAAATCCGTATCTGGAAAATCCGGGAATAATTCTCTCAAGGCCCGGGGATCAACAATAGCGCCCGATAAGGAGTGGGCGCCGATTTCGGAAGCTTTTTCCAACACAGCTACACTTGCTTCCGTTCCGGATTTGCTAAGCAGCCTTTTTAGGTGAATCGCTCCGGCCAGACTGGCGGGCCCAGCTCCCACAAATAGAACGTCCAGATCAAGGACTTCTCGTTCGGACATCAGTTTTTTAACGCCTGGATTGCTTCGGTCAATTTGGGAATTATTTCCAGGATGTCTCCAACAACACCATAATCAGAAATTTCAAAAATGGGTGCGTCAGGATCTTTGTTTATAGTAACAATATTTTTGGACCCTTTCATGCCAACCACATGCTGAATGGCGCCCGATATTCCCAGCGCAAGGTAAAGTTTTGGCGATACAGATTGGCCCGAACTGCCAATCTGATGGGCAGATGGCAACCATCCGGAATCAACCACCGGCCTGGATGCAGCCAATTCCCCGCCTAAAGCTTTAGAAAGCTCTACAGCCAGCGGAATATTTTCTTCCTTGCCGATTCCGCGCCCGATAGAAACAATAATATCGGCACTGGTTAAGTCCACGCCACCAGCTTCCTCCTGGAATGGCGGTTCTGATTTGGTTCGAATCATAGCTGTATCTAATTGAACAGTAGATTCCCGGATTGAAGCCGATCCAGCTGCCGCGGCGTCCATGCTAAAAGCAGCAGATTGGAAACTAACCAAAAATGGACCTGAACTGTTGGCTTCTACATCAGCAGAAAGTTTGGCATTGAACATTTGCTTGGTGAATATTGGCTGGCCATTCTCAACGCGAATGGCAATATTATCCACCAGAAATGGTTTGTTCATTTTTGCGCTCAACCGTGGCACATAATCCCGTACCTGGTAGGTATGACCGAATAACACATAGGTAGGATTTTCCTGATCAATGATTTGCTTTACAGCCTCACTGTACCCATCGGCAGAGTAGGATTCCAGCAATGCATCATTGACTTTGAGCACTTCACCCAATTGATAAGCGGACGCCTGGTCTGCCAGTCCATCAGCATTGCCGCCCAATACCAAGGCACCTGCGGTTAAACCCATTTCATTGGAAAGACGTTGACCGGCCGCAATGGATTCCAATCCCATCCGGTGGATCTGGCCATTATTGTCCTCCAGTACAATTAAAATATCCATCATATCCCCCTATAAGACTTTGATTTCATTACGAAATGTTTCAACTAATTTTTCTACAATCTGATCCGCCGACCCTTCAATCATCACTGTTTGCTTTTCGCTTTTAGGCAAATATACTTTTTCCAATGATTGGGTTGCATCAATCACATTGGGCGTTACAACTTTTAATTCTTTTCTCTTGGCACCCATGATGCCTTTCAATGATGGATACCTTGGGGTATTTAATCCGGATTGGATACTCACACTGGCAGGGAGTGTTAAGGAAACCCACTGAAACCACCCTGCTTCAAGTTCCCGTTTTACTTTGATTTTTCCATCACCCAATTCGGTGGCCATGGCCAGAGATGCGGTGGCCATCCCCAGCATTTCGCCCAGTATAATACCCGTTTGGCCCATACCAAGATCATCCGACTGTAATCCAGTAAAAATTAAATCAAAATTTTCTTCTTTTAAAGCATGCGCAAAATGAGAGGCTGTCACCAATGGGTCAATTACACCTTCCGTATCCACTTGTATATGGATAGCACGGTCTGCACCTTTTGCCAACGCTTCCCGAATTACTTTTTGGATGCGATCTGGCCCAAGGCTGACGGCGACCACTTCACCTTCTCCCATAGATTCTCGAATTTGCAGCGCCTCTTCTAACGCATAATTATCACTCTCATTCATGATGAATGCAACCGCTCCTTCATCTACCCAATTCTGATTAGATTGTATGGGAAGTGGAGAATCAGCTCCGGGAACTTGTTTCACTAATACTGCAATTTTCATCGTATAATTTTCCTGTGAATTAAAATAAGGTTATCAAAAGACTGTTTGATTTTAATCAAAATTTATGGTGATTGAAGCGGTAAAATCAATGTATAAACCGACTGGTCGGTCTTTTTTAATTTTGCCCTACCAATTCTGGATTAAAATGATGAACGGAGTGCCTGCCTGCACGAACGGTAGTATAGGCAGGAATCATTTCTACGTCGACCTTGGGTTAGGTGTGAACAGCAACGATTCGATCATCATCGTTGCAATCCAAAAAAAAGCTAACATTTTATTTCTACAAGATGACGAATAATTCAAGTTATATTGATTCTATGGAAAACATAATCAATTTCATCCTAAGCCATTTGCTCTTTTTTGTCGGAGTCATTATCCTTTTATTATCCTTAAGACGGTGGCTTACCCATAAAAAATAAACCCAATAAAAAAGATTTGACCACAATTAAGGAAAGATGTAGTTTTTGAACGTGCATTTCAGTAACCATTGCGAGGTAATACTGAAAATGGCGAAATGAACGAACACTATATAAATACGAACGAATACACAAAAGGAGAGGCTATGAACTCAAAACTCTTTAAAACTTTCTCACTCCTACTGGGAGGGATGATTGTATTTACAGCATGTGATGACGATCCCGCCCCTGTGCATAACGGCGATGTTGTCGGTACATGGAACCTATCAGGTCTTACGGGCACTTATAATCGAAAGGTTGTAACAGGTAGTGGGATTGAACATTCTGCTGATTCATACAACCTGGTTGCTTCCTGGGATGATGCGGCAGGTTTTGCAGCAGCAACCGGTGCAGACCCTGCAGTCGTCACTGGCGCTACAAATCAAACCATGGCTACATGGGCCGCCGGAATGGACGCGCCGGGTTTCCCATTAACAAGTACTTCGGATGCGGCAGCCCTTGCTGCAGTCGGCGTTGTTATGAAAGGCGTATTTGATGATGCACCGAGCAAGGGTGCGGCGGCGACTTATAAGATCACAGGTACCTATCCTTCAATCCAATTAAATACTGAAACATGTACCCCTTACAGAACTATTCCTCAAATTAATGACCAAGGTAACTATACCTTAACTTTTGATGCAACAGATGCAGCAGGTACAATCGCTCTTTCTCCTGCAACAGACCTGGACCAGGTACTACCTCCATTTCCTGACGGTAAATTTACCGTGGATGGTGATGCAGGGAAACTGACCATTGATTTCTTAGATCGTGACAATTCCAGCTCACGCTACTCAGAAGTGATGGCTGCCTGGAGCGAAGCTGACGATCGGGTCATTTCCGGGCTTTCTCAATTGCCTGTAAATACTGCAGGTGGCTTTTTCACTTCACCGGCTGATCCTGGTGCAGGCGCTCTGGCATCTTCTGCTTATATTGCAGTTCCCGCATTAGCTCCATGGGGTGGTTACTTGACTTGGTACGCATTTAATATTAGTGCTGAAGCATCTGTAAAAGCTGCGGATGTTAAAAATCCTTTGACTGATTTAGATGGAGATGGAAGTTTAACTGCCGTAGATATGATTATTTACATGCATGCGGATAATCTGGCCGGTGGCGGAACTGTATCAGCATTTGGCATTCCTTATACCATGCTGGTTGACAGTTCAAATCCCGCAGCACCTGCTGCGGTGAATGATAGTGCAACTGACTTTGCTTTAGCAGGATTAGCTACTGCATCTGGTGGTAAAATGAAATACACTATCCTAAATGGTCTTTGCATGCCCGTTGATGAAACAATTGAATTCAAATCTCAGTGGACTGCTGCTGAATAAAAAACGAACTTTCTGATACCTCGCAAGTGTATCGTTCATACAGGTGGGGGTGGTTTTCGAACTACCCCCATTTTTTTAGGAGGTAAAACACTTAAAATATGAAGAAAATAATTTCCCTCCTGATTTTAGCTTTTTCATTGGTCGTCTCACAACAAACCAGCTTAACAGGCACAATAACAGATAAATCTTCTGGGGATCCCCTCATTGGTGCCAATGTGATTATCTCCGGTTCAGGTTTAAATACGGGTGCTGCAACGGACTTTGATGGGAATTATAAGGTTCAAAAAATCCCTGAAGGATCTTATAAAATTAAAATTACATACATTGGATATAGTGATTTTACTGGGAGGATTCAAATCACAGGTGATGAATCCTCCCAGTCTTTTGATGCGCAACTTTCTATCTCAGCGATACAACTGCAAGAATATGTGGTCACAGCCAGTCGTGGGAAGCGGGAAAAGATTACAGACGCGCCAGCGGCAATTTCCATTATATCAGAGTTAAAAATTCGTAATGCCAGTAATCCAAACCTGGGTGATTATTTTAAAAATATTAAAGGTGTGGATTTTACAGCCTCAGGGTTGGACAGTTACAACCTCAGTGCCCGGGGATTTAATTCCAGCTTTAGCAGTCGATTACTCACCTTAACTGATGGACGTATGGCTAACGTGCCTTCCCTTCGTCTAATCGCCTACAATGTCATTCCACTCACCTCTGATGATGTAAAACAAATTGAAGTTGTTTTGGGCCCCTCCTCTGCCCTATATGGACCCAATGCACATGCAGGTGTCGTGAATATTATTTCAAAACGGCCTATTGAATCTCTTGGCACCGTTGTGGGTTTAACGGGAGGATCAAGAAGTTTTAATAAGGCACAAGTCCGCCATGCAGGACAATCCGGTAACTTCGGCTATAAATTGTCTCTCGTTAATTTTACGGCCCACGATTGGGAATATATTGAACAGGATGAAAGAACTGCTCATTATTACCAGTGGCAAAATGATGATTTTGGCCACGGGGACATCTTAGATGATTATTTTGATGATGGGAAAGCCTGGTGGAATGGATGGGATATTGAGGTTGACCGTGACGGGGATGGGACGGTTGATACAACTTATCTAGGGACGGATAATATAATTCGCGATCGTAACGATGATGGCATTGATGATATGCCGAACTTTGACATTAAAAATACACGATTCGATATTCGCACCGATTACGATTTTTCTCCAGAGCATTTTGTCAGCCTGAATTATGGGTTTGCCCAAGCAACCAATATCAATATTACAGGAATTGGGCGATATTTGGCTGATGATTGGATTTACCAGTTTTACCAAGCACGCTGGATTTACAAAAATTGGTTTGCCCAAGCCTATGTAAATACAAGTAATTCCGGTATCACCCGAAATATGAGAACCGGCGGTATCGTAAAAGATCATTCCAAGTTTTTGCATATCCAGTTTCAACATAACCTTGATTTCAGTTTTCTCAACACAAAATTAATCTGGGGTGGGGACTATCAACGAACCATGCCAAAAACATTCGGGACAATCTTACCGGATGGATCTGGTGGAAATAACCCAATTAGTTTTGATGAAGATGGTATAGATAATGATGGTGATGGGGAAATTGACGAATGGGATGAATTGATTATTACCAATGAATATGGCCTCTATGCCCAATCTCAGTCCAAACTTTCCGATCATTTTCAACTCATCCTATCTGGAAGATTTGACCTTCATAGTGGACAATTAGACGAGGATGGAATTCCTTTTATTTTGGACCCGCTTTCAGGTGAAACAGCAAATTTCTTTCCTCAGTTTTCTCCTAAAGTAGGGTTGTTATGGAAACCGAAGGAAAATCAAACATTTCGATTAACCGCTGCACGGGCATTTAATACACCTTCATCTCAAGGATTATATTTGGATATTTTAGCTGCCCAATATTCCATCTTTCCCGTAAAAGCACGTGGGAATAGAACTGGATATAGTTATACACGAAATTCCGACGGTAAACTCATGATGTATGATGTACGAGATCACTCCTTTTCTCGATTCCGCTGGGCGGATATGCCTGAAGGATCCGTTTTGTATATCCCGGCTGTATTGGGTCGCCCATCTACATTTGTAAATGGCGATGATTACAAGTATCTGGACCCTATCAAATCTGAAGAAGTGTGGACCTATGAATTTGGATATGCCGGTTTCATCGGTCAAAAAACGCGAGCAACTTTCGACCTTTATTATAGTACCTACAGTGATTTTGTGAGTGATTTAACCTGGGTCACCCCCGTCGTATTAGATACGTCCAGCGGATTTTATAGCGTCGATAACCCGGACCCTGAAATTCTTGGATTCATCCCCACATCAAACTATAGCGGTGTTAAAGATGGGGGAGACGGTGTTCCCGGCGCTTATTATATTGAATATGGATCAGCCAATTGGGGTCTCATTCCCACCGGATGGTGGTCAAAACCAAGGGAAGCACGCATGGGCACTGAACTTGTGATTTCAGACGGAGATACGTTAGGTGCATGGTGGTCGGATGATAGTGTTGATTTTGATAATCCCGTTAATTTAATGTTAACCAATATCAATTATGGCGCTGTGAGTTTGTGGGGACTCGATGCAAGTCTATATACTTTTATTACACCTCAAATAACGGCGGATGTGAATTTTTCATTCTTAGGGAAAACCAGATTCTGGAATTTCTTGACACGATCCTACGACCCCATCAATGCTCCTAAATTTAAAGTAAATGCTAAAGTTGCCTATAATTCGGATCACGGTTTCCATGGTAATATTGGATTCCGGTATATTCCAGAATTTGATTGGTCTGCCGGTGTACACTATGGTACAATTGATGAATACCTAGTGATTGATTCAATGGTCGGATATCGTTTTGGGAAGCGGTATGACCTCCTATTGAATATCAATAATTTAAATGGAGATGTGCATCGGGAAATCATTGGTGGACCTAAATTGGGTCGGCATATAACCCTGAAACTCAATGCCCGCTTTTAACCGTTTAATCTATTTCAATATTCAATAAAAAAGGCCTCCGTAACCGGGGGCCTTCTCTTTTACCAAAAAATAAAAGCAGGATCATAGGAATCCTGGGAGCGGGGGAACAACCAGTCTTCTTGTATCATGATCCTGCTATAAGTACATGAAAAATTATCTCAGCATTTCTCCTCGGTCAAGTGTTTTTTAAAAGAAATTATACCTTAAATTTCCATCATGTTAGAATTCTTCATAAGTGTTGATAAGGCCATTTTCCGCTTTTTCAACTTTACAACAGCCAATCCAATCTTTGATTTTTTAATGCCAATAATTACTAATCAGAATATCTGGGCCGTTCCAATTTTGTTCACTGTTTTGTATTTGGCAATTAAGGGCGGCCGCCGCGGACAGATCTGTGCGGT
>JAYEFG010000130.1:0-1956 GCA_034658595.1 Fidelibacterota bacterium
TTTTTCAATTTCATCCAGTTCTTTGTCACTCAAACCGTCAAAAACCGGAACCTGCCTCAAAGCTGTTACCTTTTCGCTTTCCTGGGAATTCCAGTTACGAAATAAATTTGACCATAGCGCACTTTTCACAATTCTCTCCTGTGGTTGAAAGGTATAAAGTAGACACCTTATCGATGACTAGTCAAGAATACGTTCAATTAAAATGAAATGAAACCCATTGTAACAAGATTGATGGACTAGCTACTTTTAAAGTCTATGTTAAACCGCATTACACTCATATTAATACTGTTAGCACAGTTTAGCTGGGCGCAAACGGAAGACCGGGATTTCGAAAAGGAACTGAATTATCAGTCCAAAGCAGTTAAGGACCTTAAAAATGAGATCGAAACGAATCGAAAAAAACTCCGATCAGAAGAAAACAGGGAGAAATCTGCTGCCCGAAACATAGCCAATCTTGAGGAAGAAATCTCATTGGTAGAGCGCTTGATCGCCCAATTGAAAAAAGAGGAAGCATCAGCAAAGCATGAAATTGCAAATCTGGAAAATGAAATAGCTGTAAATGAAAATGAGCTTAAAGAATTAAGGCTTCGTTATGCCAATCGTGCGATACATGTGTATAAAAAAGGATCATTATCTGATATTGAGAAAGTGTTGAGCTCCACGTCTTGGAGGCAGGCTATTTACCGCACAAAGTACCAGAAAATAATTTCCGGTATTGATAAGCAGCATAAACAGCAGATCCACACCTTGCTGGTAAGTATAGGTGAAAAGAAATTGAATGTTGAGGCAATACTTCGTAAAAGCATCAGTTTGAAAGCAGAGCGTGAAAATCAGATGGCCGATTTGCGTGTAAAGCGCCAGCAGAAAAAACGTGAATTGGAAAAGATACGCAACAACAAAACAGAATTAGCCCAATACATTAAGGAAAAAGAAACAGGTGTAAAGCAACTTGAAGAACTGATCGGTAAGATCAAGGATGATAAAGCGCGCGCGGAGCGCGCGGAACGAATCCGTCGCCAGCAGGAAGCATTAAAAACTAAATCGTTTGCCGCATTAAAAGGCCAGCTATCATGGCCGACAGAAGGAAAAGTGATCAGCAAATTCGGCCGCAAGTGGAATCCTGAATTGAAGACCACAACCGATAATACCGGTATTGATATTAAGGGCAAGCCCGGAACACCGATCTATACCGTCATGGGTGGCATCGTTACAACTATCACCTTTATCCGCGGCTATGGAAATATTATTATTATCGATCATGGCGGTGATTTTTTTACGATTTACAGTCACGTAACCAAAATTCAAACTAATGTGGATAGTGAAGTAAGAGCAGGGGATTTACTTGCTTATATGGGCGATTCAGGTTCTATTAATGGCTCCAAACTGCACTTCGAGATCTGGGGAAAAGACCAAAAACTTGATCCGGAGAAATGGCTGGTGAAAAAATGATTTTCTCTGCAGAAAAATATCAACCAGATGTCTGGCAGCGTATAGCTAAAATTGTTGCTTCCAACCGCGTTGGCAGCGCTTATTTATTCAGCGGCCCGGAAGGTGTCGGCAAGGAAGCAGCAGCTTTGGCGTTTGGTGCAGCTTTAAACTGCCGGGAAAATGCAATGGTTTGTGGTACTTGCTCATCGTGTATTCGTTTTGCCACCATGCAGCATGAACATCTCCATGTGGTTGTACCGCTTCCCCGCAAAAAAGACAGTATTAATAAGGATACTGATGTGCTCACCATTATTGGCAAAGACAACGCTGCATTGTTGACTGATTTGTTGCAGAAAAAAGGAAAAGACCCGTTTCAAAAAATTAAACTGCCACAGGCAAAAAGAATTCTGATCAATTCCATTCGTGAATTACGCAAAAAACTGTATCTTAAATCCGTTGACTACGGTTATAAAATAGTATTGATATTTGATGCCCATTTTTTATCAGACGGCGACGGTGCTTCGGCAA